>CAZSVU010000005.1:0-65193 GCA_964610275.1 uncultured Polyangiaceae bacterium
GTGCTCGAGTTCTTCGCTCGTGGGCGAGAAGTGAATGGCAGAGGAAGCGTGCTGCGGCCCCGAACCAATCCGGCCGAAGCTCACGTGGTTCAGGTTCTTCAGCCACTCGAAGTACGAGACCGTCACACCGCCGGCATTGCAGTAGATGTCCGGGATGATGAGGACGCCCTTCTCGAGCAGCATTTCTTCGGCGTCGGGCGTGACGGGGCCATTGGCACCCTCGGCAATGATGCGCGCTCGAATCTGTCCAGCATTGCCCTGGTGGATCTGCCCTTCGAGGGCCGCCGGCACCAGGATGTCGCAGTCGAAGCCGAAGCACGCCTCCGGTCGATCGAACGACTCGGTGCCGGGATGCCCGAGCAGGCTACCCGTCTCCCTGCGCCAGGCGAGCACCTCGTCCACGTCCAGCCCGTCGGGACGTAGGATGGCTCCCTCCCGCTCGGCCACGCCGACGATTACGGCGCCGCGCTCCTGCAGCGTGTGGGCCGCGTGATAGCCGACGTTGCCCAGGCCCTGAACCACGACGCGCAATCCCCCGAGACCGGGCTCGATCCCCAGCGACTTCATGTCCTCGGCCACTGAAACGCACTCCTCGATGGCGTGGCACACGCCCCGACCGGTGGCCTCGGTGCGCCCTGGAATACCGTGCTGCTCCACCGGCTTGCCGGTGACGCAGGCCAGCGCATCCAAGTCGTGCGGGCGCAGCATTCGGTAGGTGTCTGCAATCCAACCCATCTCCCGGGGCCCGGTGCCGTAGTCCGGAGCCGGCACGTCCACCGCCGGACCGATGAAGTCCTTCTTCAACAACTCGGCGGTGTAGCGGCGGGTGATCCGTTCGAGTTGCCCCTCGGTGCAGCGTTGCGGGTTGATGCGCACCCCGCCCTTGGCGCCGCCGAAGGGCACCCGGACCAGCGCGCACTTGAAGGTCATGAGCGCGGCGAGCGCCATGACGTCGTCCTGAGTGACGTCCTCGCTGTATCGGATCCCGCCCTTGGTGGGCGTCCGGTGGTGGCTATGCTCCGCGCGAAACGCCTCTACGACCTCGATGGCCCCGTCCTCCATCCGGATCGGAAAGCGCATCCGGTAGATGCCGTTGCAGTACTTGACCTGGTCCAGCAGCCCCGGATTGTGCTTGGTGTGGCGCGCCGCCTTGTCGAAGGTTGCGAGGACGCTTCCAAAGAAACCCGTTTCGGCCAGCCCCGGTGTGATCGCCATGTCCTGGTTCTGCCACGTCGGCGCGCCGGCTGCAGCACCGTTGGAGGGGTGGGACGGCGAGCGGTGGCCTCGGTGGCGGTCGGCGAATCAGAGCCGCGGTCTCGGCGGTCGCCGCGGTGCGCGCTCTAGCTCGGACTGCGCCCAGGACTCCCCGAACGTACGCAGAAACTCCTCGCCACATCGACAGCACCGAACGACTTCGTGCGACGATCCCGACGCTGGCTGCTGGAGCTCCCAGCAATGGGGACAGGCAACAGGAAGAGAGCGGGTGAGGGAGAGCACAGGTGCACGAAGGACAGTCATGGATTCTGCCGTGCGGTGTGTGAGAGTTCGGTGAGCCGGCGATCCGGCCCGAGCGACCCCGGACCGCGCGCGGTGTGGACACCTGCACGCATGAACCGTGCCAAGCTTCCCGGGACAGATCGATTCTTGATTTCAAGTCTTGGGCGGGCGGGGGAGATCCCACACCGCCGCATGGCCGAAAACGCGGTGGATTCCCCCCATGGCCGATGCCACTCCGACTAGCATCCAGCGGCCATGGCTGAACGTCCCCCGGAGAGCAGCGCCGCGAAGCGCTGGCACGTGGTCGCGCAGGACGATCTCGCCTCCGAGCTCGGGGTCGATCCGGATCGGGGTCTGAGCGACGGCGAGGTGGCCCAGCGGCTGGGGAAATACGGACGCAACGAGCTCGAGGAGGGGGGGCTGCGTAGCCCGGTCCGCATCCTCTGGGAGCAGTTCACCGCCACGTTGGTGCTAATCCTGATCGGGGCTGCCGTCATTGCCGGTCTGCTCGGCGAGCACAAGGACGCCATCGCGATTGGGGCCATCGTCGTCCTGTTCGGGGTGCTCGGCTTCGTTCAGGAGTACCGGGCAGAGCGCGCCATGGCTGCGCTCAAGCGCCTGGCGGTGCCGTGGGTTCGCGTGCGGCGCGGAGGGGCCGTCCGGGAGGTATCGGCGCGGGAGTTGGTGCCGGGTGACGTCGTCCTGCTGGAGGTCGGGAACGTGCTCCCAGCCGACGGGCGGGTGCTCGAGAGCGTCAATCTCAGAGTGCAGGAAGCGGCGCTCACCGGCGAGTCGGAGCCCGTCGAAAAGCGTCCAGGAGAACTCGGGGATCCGGAACTGGCGCTGGGTGACCGCACCAACATGGCGTACTTCGGCACGGTCTGCTCCTACGGCCGCGGGAGCATGCTCGTGGTGGAGACCGGGATGCGCACCGAGATCGGGCGCATCGCCGGGCTGCTCGGCTCGGTTGAAGCCGAGGAAACCCCTTTGCAGCGACGGCTCGACCAGGTGGGCAAGGTGCTGGCGCTGGTCGGCGTGGGCGTCGCGATCCTGGTGTCCGCCCTCGGGCTGCTCCGTGGTGAGTCGTTCCGGGACATGCTGCTGATGGCCGTGAGCATCGCGGTGGCCGTAGTGCCGGAAGGGCTACCGGCGGTCGTGACCATCACTCTGGCGCTGGGCGCGCAGCGCATGCTCAAGCGCAACGCCCTGATTCGGAAGCTACCTGCTGTCGAGACCCTCGGTTCCACGACGGTGATCTGCTCGGACAAGACCGGAACGCTCACCGAGAACCGGATGACGGTGGTGCTGGTGGACGTGGCGGGCCATCGAGTCGAGCTGGTGCAGCCGCTGCGCCGCGGGATGCCCACGCTGGACCCGGCGAGCGACGCGCCCGAGTCGTCAGCCTGCAGAGTCGGAGGAGTCCGCCTGCTGCTGGCGGGCGGGGCGCTCTGCAACGACGCCGTGCTGGCGCGGGACGCGTCCGGACAGCGGGGCCGCACCACTGGTGATCCCACCGAGGCCGCGCTGCTGGTGGCTGCAGCCCAGGCCAAGCTCCTCAAGGACGAGCTGGAGGCCGCGCTGCCGCGGGTTGCCGAGGCGCCCTTCGACTCCGACCGCAAGCGGATGACCACGGTGCATGAGGTGACGGACGGCCACGGCCCGCTGGAGCTTCCGCCCGAGCTCGGCCCGTACCTGGCGTTCACCAAGGGTGCCGTTGATGGGCTGGTCGAGCTTTCGAGCGCGGTCTGGTCCGAGTGCCGCACCGAGCCGATGAACGACGAGTGGAAAGCACGCATCCAGGGAGCGAACGACGAGCTCGCCGAGCAGGGAATGCGGGTGCTCGGCGTGGCCTTCCGTCCGCTTTCGGTACGACCGGACCAGCCGAAGCCCGCTGAGCTCGAGACGGAGCTCGTGTTCGTGGGAATGGTCGGCATCATCGATCCCCCGCGCGCGGAAGTGCGCGACGCCGTGGCCATGTGCCAGACCGCCGGCATTCGGGCGGTCATGATCACCGGAGACCATCCCAAGACGGCGAGTCGGATTGCCGTTGATCTGGGGATCACCGACGACGATCGCGTGATGACCGGCCAGACCCTGGAGAAGACGTCCGAAGCAGCGCTAGCGGAACAGGTTGAGGGTACAAGCGTCTACGCGCGCGTGTCTCCAGAGCACAAGCTCCGCATCGTGCAAGCCCTGCAGTCGCGGGGTCACGTGGTGGCCATGACCGGAGACGGCGTCAACGACGCCCCGGCCCTGAAGCGTGCCGAGATCGGGGTCGCCATGGGACTGTCCGGGACCGACGTGGCCAAGGAGGCCTCGGACATGGTGCTGCAGGATGACAACTTCGCCACCATCGTGGCCGCGGTCCAGGAAGGCCGCACCATCTACGACAACCTGCGAAAGTTCGTGAAGTTCTCCGTGGCCGGAAACCTTGGAAAGGTCGCGGTCATGCTGGTGGCGCCGGTCCCGGGCATGCCCTTGCCGCTCACGCCGCTTCAGCTGCTCTGGCTCAATCTGTTGACCGACGGCCTGCTCGGATTGGGCTTGGGGGTCGAGCCACCGGAGCGAGGTGTCATGCGGCGCCCACCGTACTCCCCCCAGGGAGGCGTCTTCAGCGATGGCGGCGGACGACACGTGTTGTGGGTGGGGCTCACCATCGGTGCCGTCGCCCTGGGCCTGGGCTACGCGTACTGGCTGGCCGATCCCGACGGCAACTGGCAGAGCATGATTTTCACGACCCTGGCCTTCGCACAGGTCGCCCAAGCCCTCGCAGCCCGCTCGTCGCAGGATTCGCTGTTCACCCTGGGGCTCCGCTCCAACCTGGCGGCCACACTCATCACGCTCATGACGTTGGCCCTCCAGCTGACCGTGGTGTACGTGCCGTTCTTCCAGGGCTTTTTTGGGACCAAGCCGCTGTCCCCGGCGGACCTGGCCTTGTGCGTCGCCCTCTCCAGCCTGGTCTTCGTCGGCATCGAGCTCGAGAAGTGGCGGCGTCGGGTGGCGACCCGCGGCTGAGGCAGAGCGGGGCCTCCCCGAGCCCCGGCCACGCTCGCTGATTCAGTCTGGCTGCTCGTCGAGAATGCGATCCACGGTTCGCTGTGCTTGTTCGAGCCGGCGATGACGTGAGGAAGCGATGGCATCGGTGATCCAACGCCACAGCGTTGACCCCGACTCAGGCCTACTGAGAAACGCGAACGCACCACTGCGCAAGATGTCGAGCGCCTGTTGCGCGGACGGATGGCTGGCCAGCACGATCACCTCGAGCTCTGGTCGATTGTCCTTGAAGCATCGCACCAACCTGGCTCCCTCCAAACCTCCGACGGGCACGTCGATGAGGGCAACATCGAAGGAGAATCCCTCCGCCAGGCCCAGCGCATCGTCCGCCGAGTCAGCCGTGGCGACATCCAGTCCGCGGCTCTCGAGCTCAGCTGTGAGTGAAGCGCGGTACTCTCCGTCTTGCCCGGCGATCAGCACGCGCGCCCCCGCCACGGGCGGGCGCGAATCGCGCTGACTGCCCGCTCGCAGTAGCGCCCCGTGCTTGGCGGCAAGTTGCGCAATACGGGCCAAGCGCTCGACGTCGCACGGCTTGATCAGATATTCGAACGCCCCGTCGCGGGAGGTCTGGAACGCATCCGGGAAGGTGGGGTGCCCGGTGAGAATGATCACGGGAAGATCGGGGTCCAGCGTCTTGATCTTGTAGAACAGATCCACGCCGCTGATTCCCGGCATGCGCACATCGAGCACCGCCACGTCGAAGGTGGAGTGCGGCATGAGCTTGAGTGCGGTATCGCCATTCTCGGCCAACGTGAGGGCAAAGCCGCGCCGCACCAGAGCTGGTGTGACCGCCTCCAGGAACTCCATTTCGTCATCCACCAGCAGCATCCTGATCCGCGGCTCGTCCGTGCTCGTCATGTGCTTCTCCAAAAACAGAATCGTGTTCTCGACTCGACCTCGATGCGGACGACACCGTGGCCCGCTCAGGTGCCGGCGTCTCCGTTGCCTTCATGAACACCCGCAGTGTGGTGCCCTCGCCCCATCGACTCTCGGCCTCGATCCGTCCGCCCCACCCGCTGACGAGACCGTGACACACGCTGAGTCCCAAGCCGGTACCGGCCCCGGGTGGCTTGGTGGTGAAGAAGGGCTGGAACATGCGGTCCAGGTCCTCCGATGCGACGCCGCAGCCGTCGTCCTGGACCCAAAGTAGTACTTCAGCCGCGCTTTGCCGCGCGCCGATGACAACCACCCCCTGGCCCTGAAGGGCGTACAGCGCGTTGTTGACCAGGTTGACCAAGACCTGCTCCAGCTCGTTTGGGTCGACCAGCACCGCAGGCAGGGGCGTGGCGATCGCCAATCTGAGCTCGATTTGGGCGCCCCGGGCGGAGTGACTGAAGAGATCTCGGACCTCGTGCGCTACGGCCTCCACGTCCACGGGCACTACTCGGGGTTCGGACCTGCGCGAGAACTGCAGCATCTTCCCGGTGATGTCCGCGCAGCGCCGGACCTGCCGTTGGCACCGATCCAGCGAGCGTTGGACCTCCTCCATCAACGCGGGTCCCAGGTTCGCCTCGGTCAACACATCCGCGAGATTCGTGCGCTCTGCACCCAGCACTGCGAGCGGATTGTTGATTTCGTGGGCGAGCCCGCTCGCCATCTCACCCAGTGATGCCAGACGTGCCGATCGGACCAACTCGTCCCGCAGTCGGTTACGCTGCACGTTGGCTCGATCCACCTGCGCGTTCAGATGGCGAGTGGCCACCAGTGTGGCGGCGGCCACGAGCGCAAGAAACAGCGCCAGAAGCCCCGCAGTCCGACGCGCCACTCGACTGACCGGCTCCAGGATGCGGTCCGCTGGCTGCTCGAGCACGAGCAGCCAGCGCCCCTCGTTGAGCCCAGCCGCGGCCCGGATCACCCGCGTGCGGTCGTCGAGCGGTTGCCCATCCGCCTCGTCCCGGTGAATGGTGCTGGCCTCGACCGCCGCAGGTTCCAGAATCTGCCGGGTTCGGGACGGGGTCTGGAGAATGCTGCCTCGATTGATCAGATAGGCGTCACTCTCGGCGTCCGGCGCGCCCGCACGGACGAGTGCGTGCAAGCTGTCATTGTTGATGGTGGCGCGCAGAACCCAAACCCGTCCTGCGTCGATTCGCTTCACTGCTATCACGCAGTGGGGAACCTTGCGGAATCCCAGAAAGACGTCGCTGATGTACGTGCCGCTCGACATCACCGTCCGAAACCAAGGTGCGTTTCGGTAGTTCTTGTCGGCGAGACGATACGGTCCCAGGTACGCAAGGTGGCGACCACGCGCGTCGATCACCCCGAGATCGACAAACGCCTTCGGGTAGCTCTTCTGCAGGTTGTCGAACAAGCCTTGGAGCCGCGAGTCGGTAGTGAGCTCATCGAACCGGTAGCTGAGGGAGGCCAACTGCAGGGCCCGCAGCCGCTCGGCCAGGTAGAAGTCCACCGCTGATGCGTGCGTGGTGGCGGCATTCTGCTGTTGCTGCAGCGCTAGCTTCAGGTGCAGCCCCCGGAAGTGGACCCATGCGCCGACCCCAAGCATGGCAATCGGTAGCAGGGATACGAGCACCAAGACCGCCCCGATGCGTCGGCGAACCAGGGTTTCGAGCTTTGCATCCTCGCGTGTCAGCGGCGGCAGGGATTGAGAGCGCTGTTGCCGACGCTCTGCTGCACCTCGTTCGGCATCGCCTGAGGCGATGGTCGCACCCGCCGCGCCAGGCGACCCGGGTCTCATCGTGTCGATACCAGCACCAAGCGCCGGACAGCGCTGTCACTGAAATGACAAATCAAGGGTAGCGGTAGTGACTACGGACTGAACGTCGACGGGACCGGGTCGGCCGTATTCAGGCAACCTTGCTGAACTGTTGTGAGACCGCCGCGCGAAGCTCGTCTATCGCGAACGGCTTGCTGAGAACCAACACCGCGCCCAGGGCCAGGGCACGGTCGCGCTCTTCCCAGTTGCCGGCTCCGGTCATCACGATGGTCCTCGGCAGGCATTGCGCCGTCGCAAGACTCGCCATGGCGTCCAGCCCGCTGAGACCGGGCATGTGAATGTCGGTGACGAGTATGTTGACGTGTGGATAGACTGCGGGGTGCCGCAGCGAGCCCTCGACGTGGTTCAGGATCTCGCTGCCGCTGCCCACCTCGATCACTTCGTACCCGTCGTGGCGAAGGAACGCTGCGAGGAGGGATCGCAGCGAAGGATCGTCGTCCGCCAGCAGAATGGTCCGTGCCCCGGAGGCCCGTACGCCGCTCCGGATCCGAGGCTCGCGTTCATTCGGCATGCCCTCGGTGCGAAGCAAAGCGTGTGCCACGATCCCATTCGGCCTCTGAGGCCATGCGGCTTCGAATGCGCCACGTCGTCGGGGCTTTTAGTGACAGCGTGCCCCAATTGGCACCACCGACCATCGGGTCGCGAGGGGCGTTCCAACTGGGCGCCCAGACCAGACGATTTGGTTCGGTCGGTCGCTGGTACCTGCCCGCGGCATGCGCGGGCGTCTCGGTGAGGGGAGGGCGCGGTACCTCAAGGCGTGGCGGCCAACGTGTGCTCCTGACGGACACACGCGGGATGGGAAGCTACTTCGGAGGGGACCAGACCACATTGGTCCGGGTTGAATTGCAGCTGCAGTCCGATGGTCCTGGTGCAACATGGTTGCCGCCGAGCAGCACGTACGTATGCGACCCGCCGTGCTGGGACAGAGACTGGTGGCACGGAAGATGCTTCTACTCGAGGCAGAGGAGGGTCACTATGTCCCTTACCACCGCTGCCACCATCGAAGTGGACGACGGCGTCCGCATCATATTGAAAGAACGTGCCTGGAGGAAGGTCATGGTGATCTTCGCGCTGGTCGTGGCGTTCTCCGGGTTCGCCACCCTCATCAGCCTGATGTATCTCGACAAGTTCTGACGTGTCGAGCCACTTGCTCTGCTACCGCCCCACCAAATCGAGGACGTGCGCACCCTCGCGCACCCTAGCCATGCGACGACGCCCGTCGTCGGTCGCCAAGTAGCTGGGCATGAGTCGGGGCGGGGAGACGATCTTGCGGGCCAGTAGCTCGGTTACCAGGGGAACATCGCGCAGCGCAATCTTCCCCAGGTAGAGTGGCTCTAGCTCGCCTCCCTTCTCCAGATGGTGCAGCACGGACTTCAAGCCGCGCAGGTAGATGAGGTCCTTGGTGAATCCGCCCCCGCGGAAGAGCCGCACGCAAACGTTGAAGGCAGTTCGAGGCGCGAACCCCCACCGGCGAAACACTCTGAAGACGTCCACGAAGCCGGCACTGTTCATCAACATCTCGGCGCCCAGCACCCGAGCGGCCAGGATCCTGATCCGCGCTGGGCTCAGACCGCCGCTCAAATACTCGGCCAGGATGGCCAGCCCCTCCTGCAGCTCGTCGTACCCGGCCAGGCCGGAGCGGAGTTGGGTGAAGCGCTGAGAACGTCCGTTGTGATAGGTGACGAGGTGGGTGCCAATCTCGTGATGCACCAACGCCTCCGCCTGCTGCTCGGCGACGCGGATGGTGTCCGACACCAGCAGCCGGCCGCGAGACACCATCAATCCGGCCACGACATCTGAGCGAACCTCCACCGACGCTTCGAAGCTCGGGTCCAGCTCGTGGTAGCTGGCCACTTCGCGCAGCGCTCGCTCGACCACATGCTGCGTGTCCAGGCGCCTGCGGGAACCCTCCTCGCGTGCGCCCGGTCCCAGTTGCTCGAGGATCTCTTCGGCCGTCCGCTTGAGCTTGGGCGTCACGGTGCCGTAGAGGGCCATGCTTCCGAACAGGAACCGAGGCGTGCCGCGGTCGACCAGCATGGTGATCTGCCGGTCGAGCTCCATTTGCTTGCGGAAGAAGAGCTCGGCCAGAGTTGGGTCCTCGACGCGTTCGATGGGTACCGAAAATAGCTTGCGCTTGGCAGTCGTGGGATCGAATGGCAACGGCCGGTAGCGGAAGGGCGGCGGCTTCTCGAATTCGCCACGGTGAAAGTTGTTCCAGAGATCGGAGAGATTCACTGGATTGACGGTGACCAGGAACTCGAATGCCGACGCCACTTCGTCGAGTTGCCGATCGACATCCCAGACGGCCTTGACCACCGCCCTCCGCCCGAGCACCTGGTAGTTCTTCGGTCGCAGGGTGGTTTGTTGCTCGGTGAAGCTGTAGAACGTCCGGCGGATCGCCCGACCCAGGCGTCCTCGGAGCGAACGCAGGATCATGGGGAACGCTTCGTTGCCCTCACGTCCCTGGTAGCTCGCCTCGATTTCCAGCCCCAGATGGGCGCAGTGAAGCTCCCGGGCTGCACTCAGTGAGAGCACCGACTGGCCGTAGGGGGGGCGGACCAGCTTGGTTGCGGCGACGCTGGCGCTGGCCTCGGACGTACCCACCGGCACGCGGGCGACGCGATGCGCGAGGATCTGGGCCATGTCCGCAGCTACTGGGTCGGACTTCGGGTAGTGGACGGTGAAACTCGCTTCGTCGACCTCGCCGGTTCGTGTCAGCGCGGGCGCGTCCTCGCTGGCAGGTCGAGACCAGAGCTCCAGCAGGAAGAAGCTGCCGAACTGTTCGAAAGCCAGCTCGGCCAGTGCGCGAATCAGTTTGCGTACGAACCGATCAGCAGCCGGAGTGGCAACGGCCGTGAGGTAGGCGGCCTCACTGATGACGAGCTCGTCCGTTCCTGGGTCGAGGCGGTCCGTCGGGCGCCGGTAGAGCAGCAAGAACGGTAGCAGGCGATCGACGTGCAATCGGCCGTGGCTGCCCAGACGGCGTCGCACCCTCCGATTGCTGCGGAGGCGGGTGCGCACCACGTCGATCAACGCGTCCAGGCGCGCGCCGTCGTCAGGGGCAACCGACGGGCGCTCGGTGCTTTCTGCTTCCTGATCCGGCATGGTTCGCATCTAGTTCTCCGGTTGCCTCGGATCGCTGCTGTCTCCGATCACTTCGTGCACCACGCCGTTCTTGCCTCCGGCCTTCACACGGTACATCAGCTCGTCCACCACTTGGATGGCTTCGCGACCGCTGGGTGGTGCCTCAGCGAACGTCGCTGCCCCGAAGCTGAACGTGACCGCCGACTCCTGGCGTCCCATCTCTTGCAGCAGCGCCGTGCGCAGCTTCTCCATCACGCGCAGGGTCCCAGGAGGACTCGTATCCTCGAGCAGCACCGCGAACTCGTCCCCGCCCAGCCGGGCCAGCAGGTCGGTTGCCCTGAGCCCACTCTGGGCGCAGCCGACCACCGCTTGAAGCAGGCGGTCGCCGGCCACGTGCCCCTGGAGGTCGTTGACGAGCTTGAATCCATCCAAGTCGAAATATACCAGCCCGAATGGACGATTGCCCCGCCGCGCTCGCGCAATCTCCAGCTCCAGCCGACGGTAGAAGGCCCGGCTGTTGGCGGCGCCCGTCAGTGCGTCCGTGCGGGCCAACGCCTGCTCTGCGTCCCGCGCTTGGCGGAGGCGCGCTAGCAGGATGCCGATCGTCAAGAAGACGAACAGGCGCGCGATGGCGTTCCAGAGCAGGATGCTGGGATGGCTGTAGGTGTGCGCGCCCGCGTCGGCTGCACTCCAGGCAACCGCCGATGCAACCGCGGCAGCGATGCCCAGCCCCAGGCCGCCGCGCCACACCACGAATGTCACGGGCAGAATGTAGAAGACCGAGAAGGCAATCTCCCCGCCGGTGGCCTTGTCCACCCACCAGACGCCGGCGATCAAGGTCGCGCCGAAGGCACCGACAGCGATTCGCTTGCCGAGCCCGCCATCGGGGGCTGGACTCGGCGTCCGTTCGTCGGCAGCGGGATCGCCCATCCAGCGAATGTAGCACGGTGCGCTACAGCCATGGCGGTCCTGACGATTCACAGGCCGGATCGCGCGACATCGATGGTCGCTTCCGCTCGTCCGCGCCGAGCGGCCATGATAGACGGACCGAGTTGTCCATGCCGAACGCGCGAGCGCTCCCCAGGGATGGTGGCCCGACCGGCAACAAGGTGATCTGGCGCGTCAGATTCGGCGTGCAGCACGGTCCGCCATGACCGAGCGTCCTGCCAGGTACCGCCACCTGTGGCGGCAGACCGCATTGCGCCTGCTGCTGACCTACTTGGCCCCCCTGGTCTTGCTGGCGGCGTACTTCAACTGGCAGTCACAGAACCTCGCCCGGGAAGGGCGCCAGCAGCACCTGCTGGCGATAGCGGAGAACCAGGCCAAGACCCTGGATCTCTTCCTGCGGGAACGCCGCGTCAACCTCGCGAACATGCTCGAGGATCCGAGGCTGCCGGAGGGCCCGTCCGAAGAGCGAGCCAGCGACTGTCTCGACCGCCTGAAGCGGGACAGCGACGCATTCGTGGACGTGGGGTTCTTCGACGCCGGGGGTTCGATGGTCAGCTACGCCGGCCCTTTCCCTTCGTTGCGTGAGAAGAGGTACGGCAGCGAACAGTGGTTCGTGGCGTTGCGCTCGGCTGCAGAGCGCTCCGTGATCACCGACATGTACCTTGGCTTCCGGCAGAAGCCGCACTTCACCATCGCAGTGCTCCGGCCGGACGAGCGCGAGCCGGTGGCGGTGCGCGCCACGCTCGACCCCAAGCGATTCGGCGAATACCTGACCACCCTGGAGGGGGCCGGAGAGGTGCAGAGCGTACTGGTCAGCGAGGCGGGGGCCTACCAGGCCGTCGACGTTCCGGCGGTGCTGGCCGGCGCGCAGCAGCCACCGGTCCCGCCCCGTTCCCCGAGCCTGGGCACGGGTCGAGTACAGACCGGAGATGGCGAGTACGACTACGCCTACTGCTGGCTCGGG
The DNA here is from genome assembly GCA_964610275.1 of uncultured Polyangiaceae bacterium. GTDB lineage: Bacteria > Myxococcota_A > Polyangia > Polyangiales > Polyangiaceae > JAFGBI01. Next base: position 12,279 of record CAZSVU010000005.1, read on the forward strand.
CTGACCAACTGGGCCCTCCTGTCGGTCTACGCCAAAGGACCCGCCGGCTCGGTTCTTGCAAATCTGAACGTGAGCCTACTAGCACTGTCGTTGGGTCTGATTCTGGCCGTGCTGTCCACCATCCTGATCCGAACCTCTCAGGTCGTGCGGCGTCAGCGGGAGCGAGACGCGACCGAGCGCGAGCTATCGGGCCAGCTCCACCATGCGGCTCGATTGGCCTCGGTGGGTGAGCTGGCGGCGGGCGTGGCCCACGAGATCAACAACCCGCTGGCCGTCGTCGCCGAGGAGGCAGGGCTGCTTCAGGACATGATGGATCCCGAGCTGGGTCAGGGGGTGACCCCGGACGAGATGCACGAGCACCTGCAGGCCATCCATGATGCCGCCTTCCGAGCGCGCGACATCACCCGCAAGCTCCTGACGTTCGTTCGCAAGACCGACGTGCGCCTCGAGTGGCACGACGTCAACTCGATTCTCGAGGACGCCGTCGGCGGCTTCCTCGAACGCGAAATGACCGTGTCGAACATCTGCTTCGTGCGGGAGTACGGCGAGGGGCTGCCCCAGGTGCTCGCTGACCGTGGCCAGCTGGAGCAGGTGGTCATCAATCTCATCACCAACGCCATCGATGCGATGCCCAATGGTGGGCAGCTCACGTTGCGCACGCGCTCGGTCGGGGACGCAGTGCGGATTACCTTGGCCGACACAGGCGTGGGCATCTCACCGGAGCAGCTCGAACGGATCTTCGTTCCGTTCCACACCACCAAGGAAGTCGGTAAGGGTACGGGCCTCGGGTTGAGCGTGAGCTACGGTATCATCCAGAGCTACGGGGGAGACATCCTGGTGGACAGCCGGCTCGATGAAGGGAGCACCTTCACCGTCGTCGTTCCGGTACAGCCGCCGGAAGTAGCCGGGCCCAAAGCGCGCGGGGAGAAAGAAGCATGAAAGCGACGGTCGTCCAGGACGTGATGTTGCCCCTGGTGGACGTGCCCACCATTCCCGAGGACGCTACGCTCGCCGATGCGGTCTCGGCTCTGGCCCGGGCGCAGCACCGTCGCCCGGCTGGGCGACTCCCGTTTCGTGTCATCCTGGTGGTGAACTCGCACGGGCACGTCGTCGGCAAGCTGGGGCACCTGGCGTTCGTGCAGGCGCTCGAGCCAGGCTTCGAGCCGCCCGACGAGCGGGAAACGCTGCAACGCGCCGGAGTGGATCCGGCACTGGTGGAGTCGCTGTCGCAGTATCGGCGGTTCTGGGAAGGCGACCTGGAGCTGGCGTGCCACCGGGCGGCTCAGCTGCGAGTGGGCGACGTCATGCGCGGCGTGGGCGAGAGCGTCGACGTCTCCATGCCTCTGCTACAGGCCATCTCCGCGCTGGTGCGCCTCGGCACGCTCTCCGTGCTGGTGCGCCGAGGCGACCTAGCCGTCGGCCTGCTGCGGTTGGCGGACGTGTACGAGTACACCGCGCGCCTGATCGCGCAGGAGCAAGACACAGAGAGCGACGAGTCCGTCTGAACGGAGACGAACATGCCAAAGCTTTTGCTGGTCGATGACGAGGAGCGGTTTCGCACATCGCTGGCGCGGCGCCTTCAAGCCCGTGGCTACGAGACGGTGGACCTGCCGGGAGGCGAGGAGGCCATCAAGCAAGTGCGCAGCAACGAGGGTATCGACGTCGTCGTGTTGGATCGGAAGATGCCAGATCTGTCCGGGGAAGACGCCCTCAAGGGTATCAAGGAGTTTCGACCCGAGGTGCAGGTCATCATGCTCACGGGCCACCCCGACGTGGAGTCGGCGCGTGAGGCGGGCCAACTCGACGCATTTGCCTATCTGCAGAAGCCGTGCGAGCTGGAGGAGCTCACGCGGGTGATCGACGAAGCCCGGGAGGCCACGGTACACGCCAAGCGTCGTTTCGAGGTTCCGCACGTCGAAGCACGGTCGCTGCGAGCCTGGCTGAAGGGGAGCCACCATTCCCGACCGGGACTTGTCCTGCTCGGCGCGCTACTGTTTGCGCTCATCGTCTTGATGCCCACGCCGGCGCGGCTGACGCAGCTTCTCGCGGAGCCCAAGACCGGTCAGATCACGGACGCCACCGCCGGGTACGCCGACTACCGCAAGCTCGAGCCGGGGCAGACCATCGCCGAGTACTATGGCCACAAGGCCGAGCTCGAGCGGAAGGTCACCGAGGCTGACGGCAAGACGCGTGTGGTTTCCCTGAGTCCGGACGGGGCAGCGCTCCGAGCCAAGGTCATGCTCGGCACTCTGGTCGTCGCCGCGCTGTTCTGGGCCGTGGGTGCTGTACCGGTGGGGGTGACGGCCATGCTGGTCGGACTGATCATGTACCTCGCCGGAGTGCTGCGGCCGGACGGGGTTGCCCAGGCGTACGCCAAGGATGCGGTGATCTTCATCTTCGGGGTACTGGCGCTGTCCAAGGCCATTTCTGGTACGGGCTTGGATCGACGCATCGGCCTGCTCCTGCTGGGCCCGGCCAAGACGTTACCAAGACTCCTGTTCTTGTTCCTACCCATGCTGTCGATGGCGTGCGCCTTCGTCTCCGAGCACGCGCTGGTGGCTTTCTTGATGCCGCTGTTCATGATCGTCTACACGTCTTCCGTGCGCGCGGCCGGCGTCAAGGTGGACAAGGCTCTGGCGGTGATGTTCGCGCTGAGCGTGTGCTTCGCCGCGAACGCTGGGGGCCCCGGCTCGCCCGCCGCCGGAGGACGCAATGCCGTGATGATTGGTATCCTCACGGAGTACGGCAACGCGCCGACCTTTGGCCAGTGGGTGGTGTACGGGTTGCCATTCGTGCCCGTGATGGCGCTGGTGATTGCAGCCTATTTCTACCTGGTCTTTCGCCGGAAGCTCAAAGTACGAAAGCTCGACGTGTCGTCGCTGGTGAAGGATGCGTCCGAACGTATCGGGCCGATGAACCAGCGCGAGTACATTACGGCCGGCACCTTGCTCCTGGTCATCGCCCTCTGGGTGGGGGCCAGCGACATGCTGGGAATGGGGGGGCCGGTGCTCATCGGCCTGGTGCTGCTCAACTTGCTGCGTGTGCTCAAGTGGCGGGACGTCGCCGGAATCCAGTGGGAGGTCGTCGCGCTGTACGGTAGCGCCACGGCCCTGGGCAAGGGGCTCGCCATGACGGGAGCGGCCCTGTACATGGCCGATGCGTTTGTGGCCGTCCTGCCCGAGTTTTTAACCCACGGAACGGGGCTGGCCGTCGCGACGAGCTTGTTCACGGGCATCACCACCAACTTCATGAGCGATGGAGCCACCGTGGCCGCCATCGGGCCCATCACCGTGCCCATGGCGACCATTTCCGGCACCCATCCGTGGATGACCGGGTTCTCCACGGCGTTTGCCTCGTCGTTTGCCCACATGATGATCATCGGCACCCCCAACAACGCCATCGCCTATGCCATGGCCAAGGATCCGATCACCGGGGAGCAGCTGGTGACCCTGGGCGACTTTTTCAAGCACGGTGCGGCAGTACTGCTGTTGTCGTTTGTCGTGCTGTGGGGCTGGTGTTTCATGGGATACTGGCGCTGGATTGGCTTCTGAGAGGGTGCCCGCGCCTGCGGGAGGTGGCAAGTGAGCGAGAAGATCAGGCTGCTCATCGTGGACGACGAGGTCCGGTTTCTGGACGCCATCGCCAAGCGACTGGAGATGCGCGACTTCGAAGTGACCAAGGCTCCGGACGGCGCGTCAGCACTGGCTGCCGCCCAGGGCGTCAAGTTCGACGTTGCCCTGCTGGATCTCAAGATGCCCGGCATGGATGGCCGAGAGGTGCTGGAGGCGCTCAAGGCCGAGCACCGGTTTCTCGAGGTGATCATTCTCACCGGTCATGGCTCGCTGGATTCAGCGGTGGAGTGCACCAAGCTCGGTGCCTTCGGTTACCTGCCCAAGCCCTATGAGCTCGACCGGTTGATCGAGGTGCTCAAGGACGCGTACGAGCATCGGTTGCGTCGGAAGTTCGAGCATGACCAGGGGCGCCTCGACGAGTTGACCCAGGTGGCCCTCGGCAACAGTCCGCTGGCCATTCTTCGACGCATGCGCGAGCTCGATGACGAGCGGAAGTAGGGCCACCTCACCTTCGGCTTGGATCGAGCAGCATTGGGGTGTCTTCGGGGCCGGAACCGTGAGAATCTTGGCTCGTGCGTGTAGCCAGCAAGATCATGCGTGTGCTCATGCTCGCCTTCGTGCCCGTGGGGTTGGGCTTGGTCCTCTGGCCCCAGGCGGTCCGGCGCCGTGCTGCCCGGGCCAAGATGCCCAGGGCGCGAGCGGTTCTACACTCGGTGGCGCAGAGATACCCTTCCATCCCCTTCGCCCCGCCCCTGTCCGTCCCGCCACCTGACGTGTCCCTCTGTCCCGCGGACATGGTCCTGATCGACGGGCAGTACTGCCCGGAAATGGCGTTCCGCTGCCTCGAGTACTTGGGAGAGGGGCGCCTCCGGTGTGCGGAGTTCGCCAAGACGCGACGTTGTTTTGGAGCTCTGCAGAAGAAGCGCTTCTGCATCGACAGCTACGAGTACCCCAACCAGGAGGGCAAGAAGCCTCGCCTGGCAATGACCTGGGAGGAGGCCAAGCTGCTCTGTCAGGCTGAGGGCAAGCGATTGTGCAAGGCCAGCGAGTGGACGCTGGCTTGCGAGGGGGCTGAGCCGCTGCCGTATCCCTACGGTTTTTCACGCGATTCGCGCCTCTGCAACATAGACCGACCCTATCGCTTCCCCAACAACTCGGCGTACGCCAATCCTCAGACTCGGGCGCAGGAAGTTGCGCGCCTCGACCAGCGTGAACCGTCCGGTGCCCGCGCCGGCTGTGTGAGCCCCTACGGCGTGTACGACATGACGGGCAACGTCGATGAATGGGTGGTCAACGAGCAGGGGTCCCGGACCAAACCGCCCTACGTGAGTGGGCTGAAAGGGGGCTACTGGGGCCCGGTCCGCAATCGGTGCCGCCCCATCACCGACGTGCACAACATGTGGCACTCGGGCTACCAGATTGGCCTGCGGTGCTGCGCTGATCCCCCTCCCGAGGTTCAGTCCCCGTGAGGCGCCCAGAACGGGCAACCCACCAGGGCGGACTGCGGGGCTGCGTCACGACTCGTGGCGATGGGGCGCTCCGGCGCTGGGACGGCAAGGACCCGTCGGCAGCGTCCCGGCGCAACGCCCAACTTGGGGATGACGCGGGAGCGTGATACTCCCGGAGTGGGTAGCTCGCGCCATGCCCGAAGAGCTCATCGTCTCCGCCACTGAACTCGTCCAACAGCTCCGCTGGGTGGACGTCGTGGACGTCACGGTGGTGTCCGCCCTGGTGTACGCCGCGATCAGTTGGCTGGGCCGCGCTCAATCCCGCTTCGTCGTGCGCGGTTTGGCCGGGGTCGTCGCGCTCTACTTCGTGGCGCGGCTGCTGGGAATGCACCTGACGTTGTTCATCTTCCAGGCAGCCCTCACCGTCGCCGTGGTGGCACTGGTGGTCATTTTCCAGGAGGACATCCGCCGGGCGTTCGAGCGGATCGCCACCCGTGCGCGGCTGGGGACCCCGAAGGCAGCCCCTCCTCGGGAACGGACGGTGCGTCTCGTCTGCCGGGTGGCAGCACAGCTGGCCGCCAATCGCATCGGCGCCTTGATCATCTTCAAAGGGCGCGAACCTCTCGACCGACACCTGACGGGTGGGATCGAGCTTCAGGGTCAACTCAGCGAGCAACTCTTGTTCAGCATCTTTGATCCGTCGTCGCCGGGGCACGATGGCGGCCTGGTGGTTCACCTGGGTGAGGTGGACCGATTCGGGGTGCATCTCCCGCTCTCGACCCAACCGGACGCCGAGCCACGGGGCACCCGACACGCCGCTGCGCTGGGCCTGGCGGAGCGCTCTGACGCCCTGGTGGTGGTGGTCTCGGAGGAGCGCGGGACCATCAGTGTGGCCCAGGCGGGCGCGATTGACGTCGTCAGCCCGCGTGCGCTTCGGGACCGGTTGACGGCGTTCATCAAGGCTCAGGCTTCGGAGCGACGAGTCGGGCAGGGCGGCTGGCTCAGGCGCACGGCCCTCAAGCTGCTTGCTGTGCTGCTCGCAGCCACGGCCTGGGCGATCGTGGCTCGTTCCCAGGCCGAGGTGGTCGAGCGGACGGTTACGCTGCCCGTGGTCTACCGGAACGTGCCCCATCATTGGCTAATCGAAGAGCCGGTCCCCGGCGAGGTGCGCGCCACGTTGAGCGGGCCAGCGGTCGACGTTCGGGGGCTGGATCCGGCACGCCTGCCTCTCACGTTGGACATGAGCGAGGTCGACGAAGGCAAGCAGGTCGTGACCGTCGATCCAGCGTCGGTCCGAATGCCGGCGGGGATCGTGCTCCAGCGCGTGCACCCGAGGACCGTGGACGTGGTGGCTCGCCGACTCGTCGAAGCTGAGCTTCGGGTCACTGCTCACACCAAGGGCCACCTTCGCCGAGGGGTGGTGCTGGAGGCGCTGCGGGTCGAGCCCGAGCGGGTCACGGTCCTGGTTCCGGCCAAAGGGCGCCCGCTGATCCATTCGTTGGAGACGGCACCTCTCGACCTGAGCGAGCTCCGCACGACCACGACCGTGGAGCGCCGAGTCCTGCTGCCATCGGAAGTGGACAGTCCCGATGGCTCCCCCCTGACGGTCAAGGTCACAGCGGTGCTGGAGCAACGCGCGGTCCAACGGCCACCAAAACCGGTCGGGTCCGCTGCAGCGCCGTGAAGGTGTCCCCTCGCGATCCAGCTGTGGCAATAGGCAACAAGTGACGCGGTTCGGGACATGTCGAGCCCCGAAAGCACGCTGGAATGACCGGGGATTCTGCCATCGCGACGGGTACGCGATTTGCAGCGAGTCCACGCATGAACAGCGTGATGCCGACGTCCAGTCCCGGAATCCGAAAGGCTCGGGCCAGCCGCTTCCGCGGCGAGCTCGCACTGGCCCCGCTGGCGTTGGTCGGCGAACGTGACCCCCTACTCCGGCGTGCGCTCGCTGCGCTCCTCAGGCGGAAGGGCTACCGGGTTCGTGCCTGCAAGAGCGCCGAAGATCTCGTGAGCCAGCTGGCGGAGAGCCGCGGGGATCTGGACACGCCCGAGCACGTGGTCGTCGGCGTGGCCAGCGACGAGAGTGCCGCGTTGGAGGAGTTGGGCGCTCTGGACGTGGCGTTTGGATTACCACCCACCGTCGTGCTCCTTCCAGTCGCGGCGGACGAGCTGGCGCACCTGGCGCGATTGAGTGGCGCCTCGAGAGTGATGGACCGAGCACGCGCACTGAGCCTGCTGCCAGCGGCGGTAGCCGATGCGGCTCCCAGCCGCTGGGCCGACGAGGAATAGGGGAGCGGGTCCCGCCGAGGCAACCGAGGTGACCTCAGTCGGATTGCACCCGATCGCTGTGCGGCCCCCACGAAACAATCTCCAAGCTTCCGCAATGCTCACCGGCACGCATGCGTCACACGACCCGGCCGGCTACGGCCTGCTGGAGAAGGTCTATCCTGGCGACGACCTGCTGGAGCACTTCCGGTTCATTCGCGCACACGTTCGACGTGATCGTCCCGCCGTAGCGGCCGAGCTTCGGGTCGCGGCCGGGCGACTCGTGCTGTCCTCGTCGCGGCTCGATCCTGACAGGCGGTCCGCGACCGCTGCGGCGATCGAAGCGCTCGAGGACCTGGCCGTGCGGACCGAAGCGGGCGAGCCGGTCAAACAGGCGGAGCTCGACCAAGCCTTCGCTGCAGTGCGCATGGCAGCGGTCAGCGTCCGGTGGGCCACCCTGCTGGCACGCTGGCAGGCAGCGAGAAGCCTTCCGCCAGCAGAATGGGGCGAAGTCATTGCGGGCCCCGCCGAAGAGTTGGAGCAAGCTGTGTGGCTACTGGGCAGCGAGCTCGGTCGTGACGTCGACCCAGCGCTCAAGGCTGCGCGCGCCGTGGTCGGAGCATCGCAGGACACCGCCGCCGGAGCTGCAGCGCGGCTGCGGACCGAACTGGCCGTCGCAGAGGGGACACTAGTGCTCTTGCGGGTGCCGGGCGTCGGCGAGCGGGGGTGTCGGGTGGGTGGGCCACGACGCACCCAGGGCGGCTGACACGCCAGGACTCCGGGATTGCGACCGGAGGGTTACCGAGGGCTACGCGGCCCGGGCCAGGCCCCGCAACGAGTCGTTGACCGGAGGGTCGAAGTGGACGTCGACCTGGGGGAAGGCGATGGTGATGCCGTGCTCCTTGAACGCCCACCAGATGGCTTCGCGGAGCTGCGACGAATGCACGCGCGCGAGCCACGGATTGTCGGTCCACACGGCGACCTCGAAGTCTACCGAGGAGCTCCCGAAGTCCACCAGCAGGACCTGGCACGGCCGGTCCTGGAGTCTCCAGTCGAGCTTCTTCCCGACGTCCTCCAAAGTCTTTCGCACCAACGCCATGTCTGAGCCGTAGGTCACCCCGACCACCACCCGCAGGCGGTAGAGCGCATCCTTCATCGTGTAGTTCTTGACCGTCGCCTGCACCAGCGTGGAGTTCGGGACGATCATCTCTTCCTCGTCCCGCGTGCGGACGAGGGTGGAACGAATGCCGGTCGTCTGCACCCGCACTACCGATCCTTCCACTTCGAGGACATCGCCAGTCTTGATGCTCCGCTCCATGAGCAGGATGACGCCCGCAACGAAATTCTGGGCCAGAGTCTGCATGGCGAAGCCGAGACCCACGGCGAATACCGCGCCCGCGGCGAACAGGCCGCCGAGCTTCACGCCGGCCGTCTGCAGCGCCATGGCAATGCCGGTCGCCAGCACCGTGTAGTGAAGCAGCCGGGTGGCCACGCTGACGCTCCCCTGCGCCCCGACTCCCCGGCCCTTCAGTGAGCGCTGGATGACCACTCGCAGCGCCATCGAAAGCAGTTGCGCGGCGATCACGATGACCAGCCCGATGAGCAGGGTCGAGGTGGTGACCTTGACGTCGCCAATCATGAACAGCGACGCGTTGAGGATTGCGTGGACCTTCTGCATGACCTGACCCTCCTGCCGAAAACGCGGCACGTTGGTCGCAAGAGCATGAAGAAGGACGGCAGGTGCCACAAGGGGCGTGCGGCCATTCTTCCGCACCGTTCGGCAGCCAGGCGCGTCGGACGGCCGGATCAGAGTCAGCGGCGCCGCTGGCCCAACCAGCCCTTGCGCCGGTAGTAGAACAGAAGCCCGACGGCGGTGGTCAGCATCACGCCCAGAAGACCCGGGTAGGCCCACCAGGCACGTAGCTCTGGCATGTTCTCGAAGTTCATGCCGTACAGGCCGGCCATGAACGAGAGGGGAATGAAGATGCTGGCCATCATCGTCAGCACCTTCATGATCTCGTTGGCCTGATTTCCAGCCACGGCCAAGTGCGTGTCGAACAGACCCTGCAGGAACTCCCGGTACATCTCGGTGATGTCGGCAACCTGGACACAGTGGTCGCGGGTGTCGCGCAAGTACACTTTCGTTTCCTCGCTGATGAGGGCCCCCGTGCCGCGCAGCAACGTGTTGAGGCCGTCTCTCAGCGGCCAGACCGCACGGCGCAGCTGGAGCAAGTTTCGGCGCATCTGGTTGAGGCGCGCCAGCAGCGAATCGTCGCCGCTCTCCAGGACTTCATCCTCCAGGGTTTCCATGCGTGCCCCGAGCGCTTCCACGATGGGGTAGTAGCCATCCACCACCGTGTCGACGATCGAGTAGGCGAGATAATCGGCACCGGACCGCCGCATCGGCCCGAGACCTTCTTCCAGGCGCTGGCGTACCGGTCCCAGCAGGTCGTCACGTCCTTCCTGGAACGTGAGCGCCAGCCCTTCGCGGGCCAAGACGCCTACCTGTGAAACCAACATGTCCCCACTGTCGTCGTGGCGCAGCGCGCGCACGACGAAGAGCTGGAAGTCCCCGCGAGGCTCGACCGCCGGCCGGTGCGGGACCTGCACCAAGTCTTCCAGCGTGAGCGGGTGGATGCCATACGTCTCGGCAACCCGACGAAGCAGCGCGGCATCCCCGAGTCCACGGATGTCGAGCCAGGTGATCGAACCAGGAGAGTGCGGAGCGGGCAGATCCTCGGCGAGGCTGAGCGTCCGAGAGGAGTATTCCTCCGCACCGTACACCACCACCTGAACCTCGGGCTTGGCCGCATGCTCGCTGATCGCGAGCGTCCCGGGGCGAGCGCCGATTGCGGGCAGAAGCTTGCGGAACATGTGTGTGAGTCTAGGGGCGCACGCCGCGGGTGACCACGCCCGCGTCTCGTGGCTCCAACAGCCTGAGATCGCTGCCGATTGCGACGATCCCCTCCCGCATGTGCCGCCGGGGTTGCCGCGCCACGCCGCTGACACCAGACTCGGCTGCGGTCGCGATCGCGATAGCGAGTGGCAATGCAATACGTGGAAGGGTGGTTCGGACGAGCCTGGGGCGGGCGCGCCGTTGCGCTCGTGGTGGGCCTGCTCATCGTGCTGGTGGCCACCCGCGTGCTGCGACGCTGGGCAACGAGGTATCTGGCCGACTCCAAGAGTCGCTACCACATGCGCAAGTCCGTGGCGCTGCTCGGCTATCTCGGCGCGCTGGCGGTGCTGATTACTGGCTTCAGCGGCAATCTGGGTGGCCTGGCCGTGGCTTTCGGCGCCATCGGCGCGGGGATTGCCTTCGCCCTGCAGGAAGTGATTATCTCGGTAGCGGGCTGGTTGGCGGTGTCGGGCGGTGGCTTCTACAAGGCGGGGGACCGCGTCCAGCTGGGCGGAATCAAGGGAGACGTGGTCGACATTGGTATTCTTCGCACCACCCTGATGGAGGTCGGAGAGTGGGTTCAGGGCGACCTGTACAGCGGCCGACTGGTGCGAGTGGCCAACAGCTTCGTCTTCAAGGAGCCGGTGTTCAACTACTCGGCAGACTTTCCATTTCTGTGGGATGAGGTGCGCGTCCCCGTCCGGTTCGGGTCCGACTGGCGTCTGATGCGGGAGATCCTGCAGCGCGCTGCAGAAGAAATCACCGGTGAGTATGCAGCCCAGGCCCGTCAGACGTGGGACCAGATGGTGCGCAAATACCTGATCGAGGACGCTCGCGTCGAGCCCGCGGTGACGCTCGTGGCCAACGACAACTGGATCGAATTCACCGTGCGCTATGTGGTCGATCACAAGGCCCGACGGTTGACCAAGGACCGGCTGTTCGAGCAGATCCTCGACGCCGTGGACGGCACCGGGGGCAAGGTGCAGTTGGCATCTGCCACGTTCGAGCTCGTGGCATCGCCGCTGCTGGATGTCCGGGTCGCTGCCGGCCAATCGGCGGAGAAGTAGACGCGGTATGGAAAACGACCCGCGACACGGTCTCGCAGGGGCGCCCCAACCCGGGTGCAAGAGGTGCTTCGCCTGCGGGTCGAGTCACCCCTCCCGGCACCTTCTCGCGATCGTACTGGTCGCGTTCGTGATCATGGCGGGTTGGCTGAGCGCTGCGGATGCGCGGCCCGCTCCGACCGCGTCCGCGTCCGCGTCTGCGGCAGTCGCATCGTCGCCTGATGCGGGTGACGGTGGAATCAACGACGCGGGCGTCGAAACCGAGCGTGCACGGCAGTGGCGGCAGACCGCGCAGCACATTCGTGAGCTGATCGCGGTCGAGCTCGCCCCCGAAGTCGAGCCCTCGAGCCTTTTCGATGTTGCGCTCGACGACGAATCGGCGCTGGCGCTGGAGCGGAAGCGGCTGGAGGCACTGCTGCTCAGCGCTGAGGCTCGGTCGGATGCGGGTCCGAAGGATGCCGAAGAGCGGCGGCCTCTGGCGTCCAGGCGAAAATCGGCCAAGCCAGCTGCCCCGGCCGAGGCGGAGCCAAGGCAGGCGGGAGACGCAGGCGCCGAGGCCGGCGTGGACGCGGCGGCGGCCGAGCCGGAACCCCCGGATCCTCGGGACTGGGCAGCGCGGTTGGAGCTCGACCGGGCGCGTCTCGCGTTCTACTCACTGCCCCGAGCGCGCCGCACCGAGCTGTTGGCCCGCCACGCACGGCGGCAGCAGGAGCGCGAGCAGGCGCAATCCGCTCGCGCACTGACCGCCGCTGAGAGCAAGGCCAAGAGCGCTTCCGAGGCGCAGCAGGAGGCTCTGAGAGAGGCCGGGCGGGCGCGCACCGAGGCCAAGCGGTTGCTCATCGAGGAGCGGGCACGTCTGCTCGGAGTCAAGGTGGAGCTGGCCCAGTTCGAGGCCGATCTGGCGCGACGTCGGCAGGCCCTGGATCAGGCCCGCGAGGGCGCCTTCGGCTGGCGTCGGCGGGTCAACGACCTGATCGAGCGGCGGCGCAATGGCCAGGCCGGGGACCAGGACGCCGATCGCCTGTACCCCGAGCTGCGCAGCGCACTGCGGGGACTGCGCGCCGAGTTGCGCGACGCGCTCTCGGCAGTCACGGCACCGTCATCGGTGCCCGTCGTGGGTCAGGATCCGCTGAGCGACTTGCCCGCGGAGGTCGACCGCACGGAGGTGGATGACGTGCGGCGGGAAGTCACTGCCCTGAGCACGCGAGTCGAGCAGGACGACGCCCAGTTGCGTTGGACCCGCGCCACGCTGCTGCGCGAGCTGGTGGGATCCCTCGACGAAGGACGCCTCGCGCTCTACCCGTACCTGTCCAGCGACCAGCGCACGAAGCTCACCAGCTTCAGTGCCTATGGGTGGGATCAGGCGTCGGCCGAGGGCTGGCAGGTGAGCCTGGTGCTCCGCCAACGCGTGCTGGCTGCGCGGCGCTGGGTGGGCGGGCTCTGGAGCGGCGAAGGCGGTCGCACCGAAGCGGTGTTTCTCGGCATCGACCTGCTCAAGATCCTGGGCCTGTTCGTCGTCCTGTGGTGGCTGCAGCGCCGCCTTGGTCCGCTGATTGCCAGCTTGCGTGCGCGATTCGAGACTCCCATGCTGGGGGCGGATCGAACCAGTCGAGCAGGTGGAGACCACGTCCTTCTTGTCGCGGATCGGGTGCGAAGACCCCTGGGCTGGCTCGTGGCGACCTGGCTCGCCCTGGTGATAATGGGCGCGGAGGTCAGCGCGCTGTTGGAAGTGCAGCTGCTCTGGATCCTGGTGAGCTGGAATCTCGGTGGCGTCCTGGTCGTCAACCTCATCGATGCATTGGCCGCCGGGCACGACGTGGCCGATGCGCGGCGCCCGACCGCTGAGCTGCGTCTGCGTTCGTTGAAGCTGGTGGGTCGCGTGGTCGTGATCATCGGCCTCACCCTGGCGCTGACGAGTCACCTGGTGGGGCGCGGGACCATTTACAACTGGGTGCTCAGCACCTGCTGGTTCCTGGCCGTGCCCGTTGCGCTGTGGATCGTCATCTGGTGGCGGCGGGTCATCTTCGAGCGCCTCGAGCCGCGCGTCGAGGCCAGCACGTTGGCCGCATGGGTGGTAGCGCGCAAGGACCGCTGGACGAGCCTGGTAGCGGCGACGGTGGGTGGTGTGTTCCTGCTTGGGCAGGGCACCGCCCGGGCCGTCGCGCGGTACGTGAGTGGCTTCGTGATCACCCGCCGCCTGCTGGCGTACCTGTTTCGCCGAGAGATCGCCAAGCAGACCCGGCGGCAGGAGGTGGAAGGCGCCCTCTCCCCATACCCCCGGAAGAAGTGCGCCGAATTCGATCCCGACACTCGCGCGACAGAGCTTCTTCCCACGGCGGCGGATGCAGACCTGCAGAGCGTGCTCGACGTCATCGACGCACCTGGGGGCGGGGTGTTTGCGCTGGTTGGAGAGCGTGGCAGTGGCAAATCCACCCTGCTCCGCCGGATCGTCGATGAGCATCCGCACTGCCTGCGTCTCCGCTGCCCCACCGGAGGGCTGACCGCGCTGCTCGCAGATCTCCGGCAGTTGCTCGAACTGGCCACCGACGCGACCGCGGAGCAGATCCGAACCGCGCTCGACACTCGCGCTGAAGACCATGCGTTGCTCATCGACGACTGCCAGCGACTCGTCGTTCCGACCATCAACGGCTTGCGGGACCTCGACGCGCTATTGGAGATGGCGCGCACGTCGAGCGCGACGTGTGCGTGGGTGTTGGCCTTCGATTCCGCTCTCTGGGAGTTCGTGCAGCGTGCCCGCGGGGTTAGACCGCAGTTCGACGAGGTGCTGGTCATCCGCCCGTGGCCCGAGGAAGTGATCGCCGCTCTGGTGCGCCAGCGCAGCTCACAGGCTGGCCTGAAGCCCCGGTTCGATCATCTACTGCCGCCGGGCAACACCAATGAGTATCGTCGGGCCGAGCAGTTGGTGCGCACCGAGGCCGGCTACTACCGGCTACTCTGGGACTACTCGACCGGCAACCCCGCCGTAGCGCTGCGCTTCTGGTGTCACTCGCTCTACCTCGACGGCGACGGCGAGGTCTTCGTCCAGCTGTTTGCTACGCCGGAAATGGCCGACCTCGAAGGGCTTCCGGACGCCACGGTGTTCGTGCTGCGCGCCGTGATGCAACTCGAGCCGGTGCGGATCTCGGACCTCGCCCTGGCCACTCGCATCTCGGCGCGCGAGGTCGAAGAAGCCGTCAGGTATGCTCGGGTTCGCGGCTACTTGAATGCGGATGGAGACCGGGTGCGGCTCAGCTGGGACTGGTACCGAGCCGTATCTCGGTTGCTGCAGCGACGGCACCTGTTGGCGCTGCCGGGGAGTGCATGATGACTCGACGACATTGCATGAACGGAGCATGCGCAACGCTAGCGGCGCTCGGCTCGCTGTTGTGGACACCCATCGCAGCGGCAGCTGAGCCGGCGGCGCCGGAGTTCTCGCAGCTGGTCGGGTTCGTCCGCTGGAGCGGCGTGCTCGTGTCGATCGGCGTGGTCGTCGGAGCCATGATCCTGCTTCGGTTTCTCCACACGGCGGTGGAGCGCCTCGGCGCGCGTTTCGCGCACCGGAGACTGACCTTCCAGAAAGTGGGCTCGTTCACCCGCTTCTTCGTCTACCTGGCCACGGCCATGGTGGTCATCCTGCTGAGCTTCCAGGTGAACCAGACGGTGCTGGCACTGGTCGGCGGTACTTTTGCCGTGGCCGTCGGGTTTGCCATGCGCGACTTGGTGGCCGCGATGCTGGCGGGCGTCACCATCATGCTCGATCGCCCGTTTCAGGTTGGCGATCGCGTGCAGTACGCGGGCGAGTACGGAGACATCCAGGCCATCGGCCTGAGGAGCGTGCGGATGCAGACCCTGGACGACAACACGGTCACCATCCCCAACAACAAGGTCCTCACCGACGTGACGTCTTGCGGCAACTACGGGGCCCTCGACATGCAAGTTCAGGTCGATTTCCACGTCGGCACGGATCAGGACCTGGAACTGGCAGAGCGCCTGATCACCGAAGCCATCCTCACCAGTCGCTACGTCTACCTGAAGAAGCCCGTCGTCGTGCTGGTGAAGCAGGTCCTCAAGGATGATTTCGTTGCCGTGCACCTGCGTGGCAAAGCCTATGTGCTCGACACGAAGTACGAGAAGGCTTTCGAGACGGACGTCAGCAAGACCGTGTTGCGTGCATTTCGAGAGCACCGGATTCTGCCTCCGGCAGTCCTGCATCGATCCGCGGAGGTAGCTGCCAGGCCCTCTGCGCGGCGGGACGCTGGGGCAAACTGAGCATTCCCTGGCACGTTGGCTTGATCATGGAGCCGGATGTGACTAACTCCCTCAGCGTGGCAGACGAGGAGACGAGTCGCGCGCAGTGGTGGGGGGACTTCGAGATCCCCGTGGGGTCTGCCGGCCGGTGGCGGGTGGGTCCGCTGATCCTCACCATTGCGCATCTACGCAGCGAGTGGCGCGTGTGTCGTGACAGCTCCGACGATCCAGCAGACCGGTCGCGAGCGGTCGAAATCCCGGTCGAGTTCTCCCGGGAGAGTAGCTGCGGGTTGCTCACGCGCTATGCGGCATCACCGGATGCCGATTCGATCTGCGTCACCCCGATCCTCGCGGACCGTTCGGTGGCCGCTCGACCCGAGCCGCCACTCACCGTTCCGGCACGCGGTGAAGTCGCCATCTACGTCGGCTCTCCGCTCTGGCTGCGTCTCAGCGAGAACGGCACCACGCCGCTCGAAGATTTGCCTGCCATCCGCCCCAACCTGACCTGGTGGGGCCCGAGCACCATCGAGGGTGAGCTCTGCTACGCGTCACACACGGCCGGGCGGATCCGACGTGAGGAAATGATCAGCTACCCGCATCGCGTGGTCACGCAGGTGCGGATCGTCAACCGGGCGGACAGCTCGCTCGTGTTGGAGCGCCTCAATCTACCGGTGCGCCGGCTCGGGTTGTTCGCGACCGGGGAGGGAGTGCTCTGGACCGAGGCGGTGGTGTTGGAGCGCGGTCAGAAGCAGGACTACGCCGAGCTGAGCCTCACCGAAGGACCGCCAGATGTGGCCGGTGGCGCCGAGCGCGTGAGCGAGCCGCGTGACCGTGAAGGCACCGACCTCTTCCGGGCATTTGGCTCTCTGTTCAAGTAGGAGATGAACATGTTGGACCGCGCCTGGGTTCGGATAGCCGGCTTCTTCACGGATGATCGCATCGAAATGGCGATCCGCGCGGCATTCATTCTCCTCGTCGGCCTGCTGGTGGCCCGACTGCTGTCCCGGCTGCTCGCGACCCTGGCGAAGAAGAGCTGGAACGCAGAACAGGCCGAGCTCGTGCGGCGCCTGGTCTTCTACGGCGCGTCGGTGGTCGTCGTGGCGTGGTGCGTGCAGCAGCTGGGCTTCGATTTGACCGTCGTGTTGGGCGCCGCGGGGATCGCTTCCGTGGCCCTGGGGTTTGCCTCCCAGACCTCTCTGTCGAACGTCATCAGCGGCTTCCTGCTTTTCGGCGAGCGACCGTTCAAGGTTGGAGACCTCATCGAGGTGTCGGGTCAGACGGGTGAGGTCCTGGCGGTCAACCTCATCTCGACCACGCTGCGTACCTTCAACAACCGGTTCGTCCGCATTCCGAACGAGGTGATGATCAAGAGCACGGTGGTGAACCTTACCCGGTTCCCCATCCGGCGGCTGGATCTGTCCATCCCCATCGCGCACGCGGAAGATCTGGATCGAGTCAAGCAGGCACTGCTCGAGGCCGCCGAGCTCAATGCCCTGTGCTTGGAACAACCTGCACCGCTCTTCTACATCACCGAATACGCCGACTCGCACGTCTTGGCTCAGTACTCGGTCTGGTGCGAGACTGGAAAGTGGCTCGGATTTCTCGAATCCATGACCACCGACGTCAAACGGGTGCTCGACCGGCACGAGATTCGGTTCCCGTACCCGCACCGCGTGGTGGTGACTGCTCCCGGCGGGTGATCCGTAGCGCCGCGGCGGGGTTGAAGTCAGCGAAGACCTCGAGCGCGTTGCACCTGCGGTGACAGGGCGATGTAATGCGCCCCGGGCCAGCCCAGACACCTCGCGCCCGCTCGTGAGGAGAGGTCGGACTTCCGAGGCGCCACGCTCTCCTCACGGGTATGGCGCGAGTCTGCCGAGTCTGGGTCGGGGTATCCGGAGTCGTGCGGGACGATCGCCAGCGCCGTCCCCGGCAGAGTTTGGTTGGAACCCCGGCGTTTGGGGGCAAGTGATGAGGACTCGTCGCCCCGCCGGACCGGATTCGAGTTCGTGCCAGACTGACTCGCAACGCTCTGCCAAGCGTGGGCGTAGTGCTTGCTTGGGAGTCACCCGGTTGAGGGGGTGGATGGGTCGCGTGCGGCGGGAGACCGGCGGCAACGCGGCGACGTCCGGATCTACCGCAACTTCCATGGGCATGACGGCCGTTTCCGTTGCTCGGGCGTGGTGGGGAGCTGGCGAACTCGTGAATGCCAGGCGATGGTTCTGGATGTGCACCGCCATTCCGACCAGCAGCACGCCGCCAGAAACGGACGCAATGGCGAGGACTGCTTTGGCGGTGGCGAGGCTGGATGCACCGATCATGGTCACCTTCGAGATCGGTCCGTGCACGATTCGAGCCACGGGCGGCTGCGCGCTCCGAGCCCAGCGTGTGCGGCGAGCGCCGCCAATGGCGGTGGCCCATTCTGTCCTACCCTGACCCGAAACGCATCGGTCGCAGTCGCCGTGTCGTGGGGTCAAGCAAACCGAAACCGCTGCGGTGAGACGTTCCGACACGTATTCTAACTGTGCATCGGACACCGGTCGCAGCCGGCTGCACGCGCACGCGCCAGGGCCGTGCCCCGGGATCGTTCAGCTGAGAATGCTGGCTGGCCTCGTACGGCAGCCGACACAGTCCCACGAATGGGGTGCTCGCGGCGCCATGATCGCCTCTGCCAGCCACTCCCTCCCTACGCCGGGCGACGTGTGCCCTGGACCGCTCTGCAGGGGCTTGGCATGCCAATTGCGGTACCCCCTGTGTTTGCCGTTCGGCTTTCACCCCGGAAGCTACCTCAATGTCCCTCCGCCTCGAAGTGTGGGTGCTGCCGTTTGCCGTGGCGCTTTCTGCGCTGCCCGGCTGTGAGTCCTACCCGCAGGTTTCGCGTACCGATTCCGCCGACGCCGCCGCTGACGGCGGGGCTGATGGCGGGGTGGACGTCGTGCTTGATTTGGACGCGGCCATGGCAGACGGTGCCGAGGAGCCCGACGCGCTGCGTCGGGCTGAGTGCGGCGACGGAGTGCTCGACGACGGGGAACTCTGTGACGACGGCAACGTGGCCGACGGAGACGGGTGTGACACCGCTTGTCACGTCGAGGAGGGCTTCCGGTGCGAGGTAGTCGGAGCTGAATGCTATGAGTGCGGTAACGGCGCTGCGGAAGGCAGCGAAGAGTGCGACGACGGCGGACGGGTCGAGGGCGACGGGTGCAGTCCAGACTGCTCGGTCGAGGAGGGTTGGGCCTGTCCAGTGGCAGGGCAGCGCTGCGAATTCTGCGGCAACGGCGTGGTCGAGCCCAACGAGCAGTGTGATGACGGCAACACGCTGGACGGAGATGGCTGTGGCGGCGACTGCTCGGCCGTGGAGGAGCACTACGACTGCGCGGAGGCCGGGGCGCCGTGCGAGCTCTGTGGTGATGGCGTGGTGGAACCGAACGAGCAGTGCGACGATGGGAACACCCTGAGCGGCGACGGGTGCCGGTTCGACTGTGACGCGATTGAGACTGGTTGGGTCTGCCCCCTGCCGGGCGCGCCGTGCGCTAACTGTGGCAACGGCGTGCTGGAACCGTTGGAGGTCTGTGACGACGGCAACCAAGCGGGCGACGACGGCTGTGCCGAGGATTGCTCGGCTGTGGCCCCGGGGTTCGCCTGTCCCATTTCAGGCACCCTTTGCGAACGCTGTGGCAACGGGATCCGGGAGAGCAGCGAGGTCTGTGACGACGGCAACCAGGTGGGTAGGGACGGCTGCGCTGCCGACTGTTCCGCGGTCGAGCCGGGGTGGGTGTGTCCGGTACCGGGGCAGCCCTGCGGCCAGTGTGGCAACGGGGTGCTGGAGACCGACGAAACCTGCGACGACGGCAACGCGGCCGACGGAGACGGCTGCGACCGCACCTGCACCGTCAAAGCGGACGGCTATGCATGTCCAGTCGTCGGCGAGCTGTGCGAGCCGTGCGGTGACGGAGTGCTTGATGCCCACGAGGCGTGCGACGACGGCAACCGGAGCAACGACGACGGCTGCTCCTGGGACTGTAGTCGCATTGAGGCGGGGTGGTTCTGTCCGGCGAGCGGGGAGCCCTGCGCCAGCTGCGGCAATGGAGCGATCGAGTCCGGGGAGATCTGCGACGACGGCAATCAGGTCTCGGGCGACGGGTGCGATGCGACGTGTACGGTTCAGGAGCCCGGCTACAGCTGTCCCGTGCCCGGCGCAGCGTGCGAGGAGTGCGGCAACGGGATCATGGAGAGCACCGAGGCGTGCGACGACGGCAACCGAACCAACGGCGATGGCTGCTCGTCGCGTTGCGAGGTGGAGGGGCCACAGTGGGCGTGTCCGGTGGCGGGAGTGCAGTGCGGAGACTGCGGCAACGGGACGATCGAGCCGGTGGAGATCTGCGATGACGGCAATCAGGTCTCGGGCGACGGCTGCGACGCAACCTGCACGACGGTCGAGGCGAACTTCCGGTGCGAGACTCCCGGGCAGCCGTGCGTCCAGTGTGGGGATGGCGTGGTGCAGGCTACAGAAGCTTGCGACGACGGCAATGCCGCGAGCGGTGACGGTTGCCGCTATGACTGCCAGGCAGTCGAAGCTGGCTATGACTGCGCCAATCCGGGTCAACCGTGTCTGAAGTGCGGCGACGGTCGGCTTCAGGACGCAGCGGTCGGTGGCAGCGAGGCGTGCGACGACGGCAATCGTCAGAGCGGCGATGGCTGCAGCAGCGACTGCCAAACCGTCGAGCCTGGCTTCAACTGTGTCACCCCTGGCCTGCTCTGTGAGCAGTGTGGCAACGGTGCGCGGGAGAGCTCGGAAGAATGCGACGACGGCAACGCCACTGGCGACGATGGCTGCGATTCGACGTGCCAGCTCGAGGCTGGCGGCTGGGCGTGTCCGATTCCGGGTGCTCCCTGTGAGCTCTGTGGGGACGACGTCGCCGACCCAAACGAGAGCTGCGACGACGGCAACACGCTTGATGGCGACGGCTGCAGCGCCACCTGCACCAGCGTTGAGCCGTACTTCTGGTGTCCACCGGCCGGTGGCGCGTGCGTGCGCTGTGGCGACGGTGTGGTGCAGCCTCCTGAAGTCTGCGATGACGGTGACAATACATCGGGTGACGGCTGTCGAGCGGACTGCCGGATGGTGGAGTTGGGATGGAGTTGCGTTGGAGGCACGGACTGCTACCAGTGCGGCAACGGTGCGGTCGACCCCAACGAACTCTGCGACGATCACAACACGCAGAGCGGTGACGGCTGCGCGGCCGACTGCCAGAGCATCGAATCCGGCTACGCCTGTCCGATCCCCGGTGCGCTCTGCGAGGAGTGTGGCAATTCGGTCGTCGATAGCAGCGAGACGTGTGACGACGGCAACAGCACGGGCGGAGACGGGTGCTCGGCGGACTGCGAGGTCGAAGCTGACGGCTGGAGCTGCCCGCTCCCCGGCGCACCGTGCGAGCAATGCGGCGACGGGGTAACCGATCCCAACGAAACCTGCGACGACGGGGATCGCCTCCACGGCAATGGCTGCAACTCGACCTGCACGAGCGTCACGGCTGACTACTGGTGCCCGCCGGCAGGCGGGACGTGCGAGCGATGCGGCAATGGCGTCGTGCTGCCCATGGCTGGCGAACAGTGCGATGACGGCAACGAAACCGGCGGCGACGGCTGTCGCAGCGACTGCACGGTGGAGCCGGGATGGACGTGCGTCGGTGGCACGAGCTGCTACCGGTGCGGTGACGGCGTGGTTGACGCCCCGGCCGGCGAGACGTGCGACGATGGCAACCGGTCGTCGGGAGACGGCTGCTCGGCGGACTGCCGGACCATCGAATCCGGCTACGTGTGCCCCACGCCCGGCTTGCTGTGCGAGGAGTGCGGAAACGGGGTGCTCGAGAGCTCGGAGCTCTGCGACGACGGCAACGCGGTGGATGGCGACGGTTGCGCGGCCGACTGTGCGAGCATTGAAGCCGGCTACAGGTGCATATTCGCCAACGAGCCGTGCGAGCTCTGCGGGGATGGCTCGACGGATCCGAACGAAGTGTGTGACGACGGAAACACGCTCGGTGGCGACGGCTGCGCGGCTGACTGCCAGCAGTTGGAGCCGCTGTGGAGCTGCCCCCCGCTCGGTGGTCCCTGCGTCTCCACCGTGGTGTGCGGCGACTCGCGCATCAACGGCGGCGAAAGCTGCGACGACGGCAACGGCGTGGCCGGCGATGGCTGCTCGGACTCTTGCCAGACCGAAGCCGGGTACTACTGCAATCGGCCCGGGCAGGCCTGTGTACGGATCCCCGTCTGCGGGGACGGCAGCCAGTCATCCGGAGAGGCGTGCGATGACGGCAATGCGGCTGACAGCGATGGCTGTTCGGCCGACTGCCGGTTGATCGAGCCCGGTTGGTCCTGCCCGACGCCTGGGCAGGCCTGCGTGGCTACGATTGTGAGGTGTGGCGACGGCGCGCTCGGTGGTACCGAGCAATGCGACGATGGAAACACCACCGGCGGCGACGGCTTCTGCATCGGGGGCGACAACGACGGCGAGCCCTGCACCGATCCAGCCGACTGTTCGGGCAACTCCAGCGTGACGATTGGGCTCCGGAGCAGTGTTTCGTTCGTGAGCAATACGGCAGCAGTGGAGCGAAGCATTGAACTGAGTGACGGCTGGGACCGGATGCTAGTCGTCGCCATCGCCGTCGAGGCCGGCGCCGGGGGTGGGGTGGTCAACAGCATCACCTTTGGTGACGTGCCCTTGCAGCTGGGCGTGGGCGCAGTGGTCAACCCGAGCGGGACCCTGGTCCGGGTGCACCTGTACTATCTGGGTGAGTCACTGCTGCCGGTCGGTGGTGCTCACACTCTGGCCGTGGCGCTGAACGCCGCGACCGGTGCGACCTACCACGTGCTCGAGCTCAACGGCGTCGCCGACCAGGCACCCGAGGCTACAGGGTGGAGCTCTAATAGCGGCCCGGACACCATCTCGACCAGCATCGCCACTAGCGCCGATGGAGCGTGGGTACTCGACGTGATCGGGACCGGAAACGCCCTGGCAGATCCAGGTCTTGTCGCCGTGACGCAGCAGCGCGAGCGGGGAGATCTGGCAGGTAACGGCATGCGGGGCGCCGTCGCCACGCTGCCGGTCGCGACCGCGGGCACCACGATCGTGACCTGGAACTGCACGGGCGACTGCAACCACATCGCGCACGCCCTGATGGCGTTCGCTCCAGCGTCGTGGACGGGCGTTTGCCAGATGGCTGCCGCGGATGGTTGCTCGGCAGACTGCACGCGTGACCCCGGCTGGTACTGCCCAATCCCCCACGCGCGCTGTACGGCCGTGGCGTGTGGTGACGGCATGGTGGCGGGCAGCGAGCAGTGCGAACCGAACTCCACGGTGCCGGCGTCGGCCTGCGACGGCGATTGCGCCCTTGCCGAAGGGTATGCTTGTGCGTGGAACGACGTCGCCGGGCGGCTCGACTGCGCGCTCATTGCCGAGGCCTGCGACAACGACGGCAGCGTGGAGCTCGGGGAAACTTGCGACGACGGCAACGACGTGGTGGGGGACGGCTGCACGCCGTTCTGCGAGGTCGAGCCTGACTGCTCCGCGACGGGAACCGTCACCGGTTGCACCTCGGCCTGTGGAGACCGGATGATCCTGGCAGTCGACGACGAGGATTGCGACGACGGCAACACCGTCGACGGTGATGGGTGTGACTCGACCTGCCAGGCAGAGCCAGGTTGGACGTGCGAGGTGGTGGCGGCCGCGCTTCCGCCTTCCATTGACGTCGTGGTCACCTTCCGGGACTTCATCGCGCGACCCACCTCTGGAAACGTCCGTCACCCCGACTTCGAGATCTTCTCCGGAACCGCGGCAACGCGGGGCCTGGTGCAGAGCCAACTCGGCAGCGACGGCCTTCCGGCGTACACGGGACGCTGTGGGAGCAGCGTCAGCTACCCCAACGCCAACTGCCCCTACGGCCAGCAAACCACCACCCCGACGGCCTTCAACCAGTGGTACCGCGCCACTGCCAACGTCAATCTGGCCCAGGTCACCCGGCTTCCGTTCGCGCAGCAGACTGGCAATGTCTACCGCTACCAGGACAACAACCTGTTTCCGTTCGATGGCGCGGGATGGGTCGCCGCGGGGAGGGAAACGGCCTACAACGGACACAACTTCGGGTTCACCAGTGAATTGCGCTACTGGTTCGAGTACCAAGGGGGAGAGCGACTCGATTTTTCCGGCGACGACGACGTCTGGGTGTTCGTCAACGGGTACCTGGCGGTCGACCTCGGCGGGCTGCACCCACAGACCGCAGCCGGAGCCACGCTCAATCCGGCTGCCGCGTCGGCCTACCAGCTACAGGTCGGGCGCATCTACGAGATCGCGCTCTTGCATGCCGAGCGTCACACGGTTGCCTCCAACTTCATCCTGACACTTGGTGGGTTCGTCAAGGCAACCTCGAATTGCCAGCCGATCTGCGGCGACGGGATCATAGTGGGCAGCGAGCAGTGCGACGAGGGTCAGGGCAACGCCGATGGCTACGGGACCTGTCAAACCGACTGCACTTTGGGAAACGTTTGCGGAGACGGAATCGTGAACGGGACTGAAGCCTGTGACGACGGGTTCAATCTCGGCGGCTACAACAGCGGGGCCTGTGCGCCCGGGTGCGTCTCTGCTCCGAAGTGTGGCGACGGCGTCGTCCAGAGCAGCTTCGGCGAAGCGTGTGACGATGGGTTCGCCAACGCCGACGCCTACGGAACTTGCCAGATGACCTGCCAGCTCGGGCCGTACTGCGGAGACGGGATCGTCAACGGACCCGAAACTTGCGACGACGGTGTCAACGACGGTACGGCCGGCTGTGCGCCGGGCTGCATTCCGGCCGAGCGCTGCGGCGACGGTATCGTGCAGCCGGACCGCGGCGAACAGTGCGACGACGGCAACACGACCAGTGGCGACGGCTGCTCGAACCTCTGCCGCTCGGAATCGATTTGCGGCAACGCGCTGCGCGAGGGTGTCGAGGAGTGTGACGACGGCAATCGCGCATCCGGGGACGGTTGTAGCGCGGCCTGCCGGTTGGAGTACTGTGGCGACGGGGTCAGCCAGGCAGTGCACGGTGAGCAATGCGACGACGGCAACTCGGTGAGCGGTGACGGTTGCTCGGCGATCTGTCAGCTCGAGACCATTTGCGGCAATGGCATTCGGGAAGGCGTCGAGCAGTGCGACGATGGGAACGTCGTTGCCGACGACGGTTGCTCTGCGACCTGCCAGATCGAGTACTGCGGCGACGGCGTGCCGCAGCCCGGTCGAGACGAAGACTGCGACGACGGCAACACCGTGAGCGGCGACGGGTGCTCCAACACCTGCCGGTTCGAGGCCAAATGTGGTGATGGAGCGATCGAAGGTGCCGAGGAGTGCGATGATGGCAATCGCGTGTCTGGCGACGGGTGTAGCGCCGGCTGTCGGGTGGAGTACTGCGGTGATGGGGTCACGCAGGCGAGTCTGGGCGAAACCTGCGACGACGGAAACTCGGTTGCGAGTGACGGCTGCAGCGTGACCTGCCAGGTCGAGTCCCGCTGCGGCAACGGCGTACTCGAACTCGCCGAGCAGTGCGATGACGGGAACACCTCGAACGGCGACGGGTGCTCGGGGCTTTGCCTCCGCGAATTCTGCGGCGACCGTGCGGTCCAGGCCGGCCTGGGTGAAACCTGCGACGACGGCAACACGATGAGCGGGGACGGCTGCTCGAAAACCTGCCAGGTCGAAACGGTCTGTGGCAACGCCCGGCGGGAGGGCGCCGAGCAGTGCGACGACGGCAACGCTCGTTCCGGTGACGGGTGCAGCAGCACCTGCCGACTGGAGATTTGTGGCGATGGCGTTGCCCAGAGCGGGCTGGGCGAACAATGCGACGACGGCAACCGCATATCGGGTGACGGGTGCAGCGGCACTTGCCAGTTCGAAACCAGGTGCGGCAACGGCGTGGTGGACGTTTTGGAACAATGCGACGATGGCAACACGGTGAGCGGCGACGGCTGTTCGACGTCGTGCGTGCGCGAGTTCTGCGGCGACCGCACGATCCAGACCAGCCTGGGTGAGACGTGCGACGACGGCAACACGGTGAGCGGCGACGGGTGCTCGAACTCCTGCCGGATGGAAACCTTCTGCGGCAATGGGCGGTCGGAGGGTGTCGAGCAGTGCGACGACGGCAACAACATCTCGGGTGATGGGTGCAGCTCGACCTGCCGGCGCGAGTACTGTGGCGATGGCTCCCGCCAGCCGGCCCTTGGGGAGCAGTGTGACGACGGCAACACGGTGAGCGGCGACGGGTGCTCGGCCGGTTGCGGGATTGAGACCGACTGCGGAAACCGCCGGGTCGAGGGCGCCGAGCAGTGCGACGACGGCAACCGCCTTCCTGGCGATGGCTGCTCTCCGACCTGCCAGCTGGAGATCTGCGGCAACGGAGCGCTCGATCCGAACGAGGAATGCGACGATGGAAACACGAGGAGTGGCGACGGCTGCTCCAATACCTGTCGGTTCGAAACCGTATGCGGCAACCGTGTGCTGGAGGGCATCGAGCAGTGCGACGACGGCAACAACGTCTCCGGCGACGGCTGCAGCTCCGCCTGCCGGTCCGAACGGTGTGGCGACGGCGCCGTGCAGCCGACGTTGAGCGAGCAGTGTGACGACGGCAACACCCGCTCGGGTGACGGCTGCAGCGAGCTCTGTCGGCTGGAGAGTGCCTGTGGCAATGGGCGAATCGAGGGCGCCGAGCAGTGCGACGACGGCAACAATGCGGCCGGTGATGGCTGCAGTGAGCTCTGTCAACGCGAATACTGCGGGGACGCGGCAACGCAGACCGCACTGGGAGAGCAGTGCGACGACGGGAACACGCGTTCGGGCGATGGCTGCAGCGCGACCTGTCGGACGGAAGCCTGGTGCGGCGACGGGAGGCAGAATCAATCGACTGAGGAGTGTGACGACGGGAATACTCGTTCGGGTGATGGGTGTAGCTCGACCTGCCGGCGTGAGTACTGTGGCGATGGGGTCGCCCAGGCGACGAGCGGCGAGCAGTGCGACGACGCCAACAACGTCTCTGGCGACGGCTGCAGTTCCACGTGTCGGCGCGAGTATTGCGGTGACGGTGTGCGCCAGATCACACTGGGCGAGGAGTGCGACGACGGCAACAACTCCTCTCGCGACGGCTGCTCAGCCTACTGCATCGTCGAGTACGTTCCCTAGCTGCCTGGGTTCCTGTTCATCCCAAGATCCCTGCTGGGTCGGCGGCTGGCGGCTGACGAAACAGGGATCCTGGATGGCTCGCTCTGCGCAGGCGTTGCTGGCAGGGCGGCCGTGGGGTAAGGGAGGCCTTCGAGCATGCCTTCCCTCTTCCCGCCTCCGATGCAGATCTGGCCCGGCGACCCCTATCCCCTGGGTGCCACCTATGACGGCAGCGGCACGAATTTCTCCGTGTTCTCCGAGGTGGCCGAGCGGGTCGAGCTCTGCTTGTTCGACGAGCGTGGCGTGGAGACTCGACTCGACCTACCGGAGGTCAGTGGCTACGTCTGGCACGGCTACGTCCCGCACGTGCGCCCGGGAACCCGGTACGGCTTGCGAGTGCACGGCCCCTACGATCCGCGTCAGGGGCACCGCTGCAATCCCCACAAGCTGCTTCTGGATCCGTACGCCAAAGCCGTGCAGGGCGGTGTGACCTGGCACGGTTCGGTAGTTGGGTACGCCGACGGCAACCCAGACGGTTCCCCCGACGCGCGCGACAGCGCTCCCTACGTGCCCCGCTGCGTGGTGACCAACCCCTACTTTCACTGGGGCAACGACCGACATCCCTGCACTCCGTGGCACGAGACCATCATTTACGAGCTGCACGTCAAGGGCTTCACTGCCCTGCATCCGGAAGTGCCGCCCGAGCTCCGCGGAACCTATGCCGGTCTCGCCCACCCGGCAGTCGTCGACTATCTCGTGGATCTCGGGGTGACGGCCGTCGAGCTCATGCCGGTCCACCAATTCATCCACGATGGGATGCTTCTGGATAAGGGGCTACGCAACTACTGGGGGTACAACTCCATCTGCTACCTGGCCCCGCACAACGAGTACGCTAGCGTCGGAGATGGCGGCGATCAGGTTCAGGAGTTCCGGCAGATGGTGCGCATTCTGCACGAGGCCGGACTGGAGGTGATCCTGGACGTGGTCTACAACCACACCGGCGAAGGCAATCGCTTCGGCCCCACACTGGCGTACCGCGGGCTGGACAACCGCTCCTACTACCGGCTGCGCGCCCCCGAGTGGAACCGCTACGTCGACTACACCGGAACCGGCAACAGCTTGTACGTGCGTCATCCACACGTCTTGCAGTTGATCATGGACTCGCTCCGCTACTGGGTGCTGGAGATGCACGTGGACGGGTTCCGCTTTGACCTGGCAGCGGCGTTGGCGCGTGAGTTCTACGAGGTCGATCGCCTTTCCGCCTTCCTCGACCTGATTCAGCAGGATCCCGTGATCAGCCAGGTGAAGCTGATCGCGGAGCCCTGGGACGTGGGCGAGCGCGGCTACCACGTCGGCAACTTTCCGCCACTTTGGTCGGAGTGGAACGGCAAGTACCGCGACACGGTGCGGGACTACTGGCGTGGCCAGGACCGAACCCTGGGGGAGTTCGCCTATCGCCTGACGGGCAGCTCGGACCTGTACGCGTCCACCGGGCGCAAGCCCTTCGCCAGCGTCAACTTCGTCACCTGCCACGACGGCTTCACGCTCAAGGATCTGGTCAGCTACAACCAGAAGCACAACGAGGCCAACGGTGAGGGCAACCGCGACGGTGAATCACACAATCGGTCGTGGAATTGCGGTGTGGAGGGCGAGACCCCCGACCCGAAGGTTCGGAAGCTTCGCGCTCGCCAGCAGCGGAACTTCCTGACCACGCTGCTCTTGTCCCAGGGCGTCCCGATGCTTCTGGCTGGCGACGAGCTCGGGCATTCCCAGCGCGGAAACAACAACGCCTACTGTCAGGACAACGAGGTGTCCTGGATCGAGCGGGAAAACGCGGACGAGGAGCTGCTCGAATTCACCCGGGGGTTGATTGCGCTGCGGCGCCGCCACCCGGTGTTTCGGCGCCGTCGGTGGTTCCAGGGCCGTTCGATCCGTGGCGAAGGGGCGACCGACATCAGCTGGTTCAAGCCGGACGGCACTGAGATGTCCGAGCAGGATTGGCAGGCCACGTACGCGAAGGCACTCGGCGTCTTGCTCAATGGCGCGGCCATCGCCACTCCGGACCGCCGCGGGCGAAGGGTGCTGGACGACCATTTCCTGGTGCTGTTCAATGCCGGCGCCGACCCGGTGCGCTTCCGGATCCCCGAGGGGATCCGGAAGCTACAGTGGGCCGAGTTGCTCGACACTGCCAGCGGACGGCTAGACCGGCGCGACCCCCCCACCGAGCACGACCCGGTAACCGTGGCCTCGCGCTCGGTGCGGGTTCTGCGCGCAGTGCGTCCTTGATTTTGAGCAAAATCGGACTCGGGCTGGGCGAAATTCGCCCTATACTGCCGGCCGCACCGGAGACGCGATGCCACGACACGTCCTCATCGTCGACGACGACCCCTCCACCTGTAGCCTCGTCCAGCTCGGCCTCAGGCCCGAGGGGTTCGAGGTGAGCTCGGCCACGAGCGGCGAGAAGGCGCTGCAGATGCTGGACAGCGAGGACATCGACGTCGTGCTGACCGACTTGAACATGGGGGGCATGAGCGGGCTGCAGCTGTGTCAGGAGATCGCACAACGGCACGCCAACGTACCGGTGGTCGTGGTGACGGCGTTCGGCAGCATGGAGACTGCCATCGCCGCCATTCGCGCGGGAGCCTACGATTTCGTCACCAAGCCCTTCGAAATGGAGGCCCTCGGGCTGGCGGTCGAACGCGCACTGCGATTCCGCGAGCTTCGCGCCGAAGTTCGGCGGCTGCAGGCCGCAGTTGGCGAAGGAGAGTGGAGTGACGACCTGATCGGCACCAGCCCGGCCATGACCGAGCTGCGGGCTCTGCTCGAGCGAGTTGCTCAGTCCGATGCCACCGTGCTCATCACCGGGGAGAGTGGGACGGGCAAGGAAGTCGTTGCCCGTGCCCTGCACCGGCATGGGCGGCCCCATCCTGGGTCGTTCGTGGCCGTGAACTGTGCGGCCATGCCCGAGCCCTTGTTGGAGAGTGAGCTATTTGGACATGTGCGTGGCGCCTTCACTGACGCGAAGACCGCTCGCTCCGGACTCATGGTGCAGGCGGACGGAGGCACCCTGCTCTTGGACGAGATCGGCGAGATGCCCCTGGGGCTGCAGCCCAAGCTGCTGCGAGCGCTCGAGGAACGCCGCGTGCGCCCAGTAGGCGGAACGTCCGAGGTGCCGTTCAACACACGTCTCATTGCGTCCACCAACCGGGACCTCGAGACCGCCATCGAAGAGGGTCGCTTCCGCGAGGACCTCTACTATCGTATCAACGTCCTGAACGTCCCACTCCCACCGCTCAGGTCGCGCGGCGGTGACGTGCTGCTCTTGGCACAACACTTCATCGACCACTTCGCTCGACAAGCGAAGAAGGACGTCAAGGGCATGGCGAGCGGCACCGCTGACAAGCTCATGAACTACCCCTGGCCCGGGAACATACGCGAGCTCAAGAATTGCATGGAGCGCGCGGTGGCGTTGACCCGCTACGACAACATCACTCCCGACGACCTCCCCGAGAAGATACGCGGGTACCGCAGCCAGCACGTGGTCGTGGCCGGGGACGATCTAGAGGAGCTGGTTCCGCTGGAAGAGGTCGAGCGACGCTACATCCTGCGGGTGTTGGAAGCAGCCGGTGGCAACAAGTCCCTGGCTGCTCAGACGCTGGGTCTCAACCGCAAGACCCTGTATCGCAAGCTGTCTCAGTACGGCGTGAGCGACAAGTAGCGCGGCGCCGACTGCAGCCGTACGAGGGGAGCGGCAGCGGGTGCGCATCCCTTCGGGCTACGCACCCGCTGCCTGGTCTTGGTTGGGAGGAGACGAGACTACTTTGGGATAGGCTACCTCGGGATAGGAGTGCTGGGATCGGGGGTTCAGTAGGCGAGCTGTAGTTCGACGCGACGGTCCTTGGCCCACCCGGCTTCATTCTTGCCGGTGGCTTCCATTTCCCCGCGTGAGCTGGTGGAGACCTGTTCGCGCTTGAGGTTGCGCGCGATCAGCTCTCTGGCCACGGCGTCGGATCGACGGCCGCCCAGCGCGACATTGTACTCTTCGTCGCCGCGCGGATCGGCGTGGCCCACCAAGACCATTTCACGGCCAGACAGCGGACCCGTGACGAAACAGTCGACGATCTTCTTGAGCGCCTGGTCCTCGGTTGCGCGAATTCGGGCCGAGTCGAAATCGAAGTACGCCTCGGTGTCAGATAGGTTGCACGCCTGCCGGATCTCGTCGGAGACCTGGATACTGGTTGGCGGCATCGTCTGCTTGGCGGGCTTGGCTTCCGGTTGCTGGGTGTTACCGGCCGGGGCCACGGGCGGTGGGGTTTCCGGGCTGGCACAGCTGGCCAGCGCGAATGTGGTGGCGAGCCCAACAGCGAGAATGCGGAGTGACATGACCGTGCTTGCTCCCTCGAATGGCGGCAACTGCACCGGGCGTGGACGTGCGCAGTGGCTAGCAGTCCCCGTTCACCGGGAGGCTGTCGTGTGGAATGAGACGGGGTGCTATCAAGGAGCATGCCAGGGGCTTCGAGCGTTGCGTGCGAAGCCTCCTCCGCAACTTTCGCCCCACGGGCGAAACGCAGGGGGGGCGGTGGCCGTGCGGCGAGTCCACTTTTGGGACAGCGCGGGTCAGAACGGGGCAGTGAAGCCTTCCGAGCGGGGAGGCCGCTGCGGTCAGGCCCGCGACCGTCGGATCGGCACGACCACGCTCGGTCTACGACAGGGACACGCCGTCGGAGCTGGTCACGAACAGCACTGCCGGTAGGCTGGGATGGCGCTGCAGGGCCGCGGCTCCCCCCTCCCGGAGCGCCTCCACTCGGGCGGCGCGGATCACCAGATCTGCGCCTGAGGAACGATCCTCGACCACGCCGTGGAAGTCTTCGCGGGAATTGAAGGGCATGAAATGGATGTTCTTCGGACTGATGGGTAGGCGGCCGTCCCCGATCATGTCCAAGAACTGAGCGTGAGATGTGTCCACGCGCTCGCTGGGCAGCGCCGCAAACACGTGGATATTGGCGTGGCGCCAGTCGCGGTGGCCGAGCAGGACGTACGCTAGCATCACCATCAAGGTCGCATGGGACTCGTCATCCCAGGTGAGCCAGACATGCACGTTGCGCCGCTTGCCGAAGCCGGCCTCGGAGTGCCGGAACACCAGCACGCTCTTGCCCACCGTGGCGGCAAATAGAGCGTTCTCCACCACTGAGCTGAAGACCTCGGGACTATCGCCCCGGCTGAGCTCGAGCATGACGGCGTTGTTTTCCAGCCCCGACACCCCGGGAACTTGCAGGGCCTGAGCCAGCAGCGACCGCATGGACGGGCTGACCATCACCTCGACGTAGACCCCCGCGAGATCCTTGTCCTGCAGCTCGACCAGGCGGGCACGCAGCTCACGGCGCTGTCGCGCAGTATCCCCGTCCAAATAGCCCTTCACGTAGTGCAGGTAGGTGCCAAACCCCTGTCGCGCAGACAGCCAGCCCAGGAGCTTCATGGGCCAGTGACTGCCGGTGAACGTCCGGCCGCTCACCATGATGATGCTGGGGCGCCACCGGCCGGCACGGCGGGTGTCTTCGCGCTGGAGTCGGATGTGGAGGCGGCGCGTGAGCTGCGTCATGACTCCCCGCACCAGCGCCGCCACATCGTCTGCGTCCGCACCTGCCGGCGTGAACCGAGTAAGCCAGTAGAAGCCAGCCATGGCCACCAGAGCCAGGACCGCAAACACCGGGTCCATCTGGAACATCATGAGCAGGCAGAGCACGGCTCCCAGCAAGCTCAGATACCAGCGAGAGCGGAAGCTCGGTCGGTACCCTGGGGTTGCGGCGAAGTGCTCGAGAAAGCTCACGGAACACAGCGCACCGTAGGTCACCATGAAGAACATGGAGATCAGCCGGGCCACGAAATCGACGTCCCCTATGGTCACGATGCCAAGCGCCAGCAGTGCGGTGACGACGGTAGCAACGCGAGGCTCGTTCTCCTCGCCCACGCCGCGCGCCAACAGGCGATTGGCGGGGCCCACCAGGAACGCCTCGTCGCGCCCCAGCGCTTGCAGGGTGCGGGGCGCGACCAAGAGCGACCCAATGGCGGACGACAGCGTCGCACAAGCGAGTCCGATCGGAATGATGGGCGCCCAGAGCGCAATCCGTGACATGACCAACTGGTCCTGGGCGAGCAACTCGGGAGGCGCGGAAATGCTGAGCTTGTAGACTAGTCCCACGTAGACCAGCATCCCGACGAGCGTGCCGAGCAGGGTCCCCAGCGGGATTGACCGGCGCGGCTTGGCCAGGTCACCGCTCAGCCCGACACCGGCCGTCATGCCGGTAAAGGCGGGGAAGCACACGGCAAACACCAGGAAGAACCCGTGCGGTTCGGCGATGCGCGCGGTCCAACGCAGGCTCTCTTCGGCCCCCTCCACGGGATGACCCAGGAAGAAAAGCACCAGCGAGGCGGCGAGGACTACTACCACCACGTACAGCGCCTTCACGCCCAGGGCTGCACCCTTGGTTAGCATGAGGAGCACCAACCCCAGTGTCACCGGGATCGACACCATCCGGGCTTGAAAGCGGATCTCAGTCAGTGACTCGAAGTGGCCGGCGAGCGGTGTGAACGCTTCGGCAAAAGCGATGCAGTAGAAGGCCACCGAGATGGCCTGCGAAAGGTAGAGGGACAGTCCAATCGCGGCGCCAATGCGCGGCCCAAAGGAGCGCGAGATGATGAAGTACTCGCCGCCTCCTTCCACCTTGCGGTTGGTGGCGATCTCGGAGATGGCCAGAGCAGTCGGGATGGTGATCACGTGTCCCAGCACGATCACGCCGAGCGAGCCGAGCAGGCCGAGGTGCCCTACCGCATAGCCGAAGCGCAGAAACATGACCGCGCCC
This sequence comes from uncultured Polyangiaceae bacterium, assembly GCA_964610275.1. Lineage (GTDB taxonomy): Bacteria > Myxococcota_A > Polyangia > Polyangiales > Polyangiaceae > JAFGBI01. The sequence goes on from CAZSVU010000005.1 coordinate 45,808, forward strand.
AGGATGGTGCTGACCGCCGCGAGAAAGACCGGCAGGGTCCCGAAGCCGTGCCCTGAGTGGGCGGGACGGTCGGGTGATCCCGCGACGCGCTGGTCGATCAGGCCCGGTCCACTCATCGAGGCGGCCTCGATGCGCAATCAGTCTGTCTTGGCTGCATGCGATTCCCGCTCGCGTCGTCCTGCGTGAAGGTCCCGGCCTCGGGATCCCGAGGAGGTCGGCTGCCCGACTTCGACTCGGGCTGCGCGAGCATGCAGTATGGGCGTGCGGTTGGCCACCCCCCCGGGCGGCGGTGGCGGACACGTTCCCCCTTCCTGCGCGGCCGGGCCCGGGGCTTGCGGGTGCCCCTTGTCCCATTTCGCCTCGTTGCCCCCAAATGCGTCGAGACCGCCTCAGCCGGCGACTATCCGCTCCGCCGGGACCTCTTCGGCTACGATCGCCAGTACGGTCTCTGGCGCGTACGGCTTCTCTACCACCGCGGTCACACCGTTCTCGAACGCTCGGTCTCGCAACTGGTCCTCATCTTTGGGAATGAGCGCAATGCACGGCGGCAGACCCGAGGACTGCTCAATTGCTCCCAAGATATCCAGGACTCCCGGATTGCTACCAGAAACGCTGACCAGCACCATCGCGGGCCGGTCCAGCGAACCCAGCGCGGGATTCAGCTCGCCGAGCAACTCCGTATCCGTCACTGCCTCCCGGACGCGGTACCCGGACCCTCGCAGCGCTTCCACCAGCTGGGCGCTCGCTGCCGTATCCGGGTCGAGTAGCAGCACCAACGGTCCCCGTTCCAGGGGAAGCGAGAAACCGATGGCTTCAGAGAGAGTAGAGGCGGGAATGGCGGGACGCGCTGGCAGGGTCATGCCCGAGCCCCATGCAACCGGCGTGCCCCGGCTCCGAATCCGGTTGCAGCCCTGGGTCCTCCCCAGGGGCATCTGACACCGCGCGGCTCGGTTGGGAAGGCCAGGAGAGATCAGCCAGTGTCCTTCTCTTGATGAGCGCGGGCCGCTTCTTCTTCTTCTTCGATCAAGCGGTAGAGGTCTGGACCTCGGAACTCCTCCGGAAAGCCGCTTTCGTCCAACGTGTCCGATTGAGGGTCCGCGTCGTCAGCGGGTACCGGCGGGATCATCTCCTCGTAGGGGACTCTCTCTTGCACGTTGGCGTGGTTGGCCTGCGGGATGGGGGGACTTTCGGGCGGGGCGGTCTTGTGCTTGGAGCACCCCACGGTGAGCGCTACGGCAAGGAGCGCGGCGACCGAAATGCTGTAGGTCTTCATGGTGCCACCTCCTGAAAATGGGGGCCTGGTAGGTGTCAAAGCATGAACTGCGCCACTGGCACTGGTGGCGGTGACACGAAGGGAGTGATTCAATGCATTCAAACCTCTCTCTGGAGCTGGGTGCATGAAGAGCAAGACGGGTTCGATCGGGATCCTGACCGCGGGGGGCGATTGCCCCGGACTGAACGCTTGCATTCGGGGCGTGGCCAAAGCCGCCATGCACTACGGCATGAAAGTGATTGGCATCCAGGACGGCTTTCGCGGACTAGTGGAGAACCGCACGGTGAGTCTCAACAGTGCTTCGCTGAGCGGGCTGCTCACTCAGGGCGGCACCCTGTTGGGCACCAGCCGCGACAAGCCGCACAAGATGAAGATGGGCAACAAGGTCATGAACATGACGGAGGTGGCCGTTGCCAACATGCACCACATGAATATCGACTGTCTCGTCTGCCTCGGGGGCAACGGAACTCAGAAGAACGCGCTGCGGCTCCGGCAGGCGAGTGACGTGCCTGTCCTGACGCTACCGAAGACCATCGACAACGACGTCGCCGAAACCGAAATGACGTTCGGGTTCGATTCGGCGATGACCATCGCCACCGAGGCCATCGACCGCTTGCACACCACCGCGACCAGTCATCACCGTATCATCGTGTGCGAGATCATGGGACACGACGCGGGGTGGCTGGCGCTGGGCGCCGGCATCTCGGGCGGTGCGGACGTGATCCTGATCCCCGAGATCCCCTACGACCTCGACGTCGTGGCGCGCCACCTCATCCAGCGGCGCCATCTGGGCAAGCGGTTCTCGATCATCGCCGTGGCCGAGGGGGTTCGATCCCGACAGGAGGTGGAGAAGACGACCAAGAAGAAGGTCGACAAGAAGGTCGAGCCGCCACCTCCCGAGAATCAGGCGCTGAACGGTCCGCATCTCGTCCGAGAGCCGGTGGCCAGCCGGATCGCAAGGGAGCTCCAGCAACTCACCCGCGTCGAGGCAAGAGTGACGTCACTCGGGCATGTGCAGCGGGGCGGCGCACCGACGCCATTCGATCGACTGTTGTCCACCCGCCTCGGGACCAAGGCGGGGCACCTGCTGGCGCAAGGCACCTACGACGTGATGGTCGCGCTGCAGGGCAACGCCTGTGTCCCCGTGCCTCTGGAGAAGGTGGCCGGCATCAAGCGCACCGTGCCCCCGGACCACCCGTGGATCGAAACCGCACGGCTGGTGGAGACCTGTCTGGGCGAAGAACGATAGCAGCGAAGTGTACTGATCGGGTGGGAGCCTGGCCACCAGGTGCGTGTCTCGCAAAGTAGATCGGCGCACGCTGCTCGGTCCTGGAGCGGGCGGCGCCCTATTCGGTGGCCGCGAGGGCTTCCAATTACCGAAATCCGGATCTAGAAGCAGGGCAGGGCAGCACGAGGGGCACGAGGAGGCAAATGATGCGTTCGCTTCTGGGTCGTTGGAGCAGGTGCTTGCCGTGGTGTTACGTCGCCGCGGTCGCTTGTGGTGGTGCAGGGGGACAGCCGGCGACGCCGGTGGGCACGGCGCAGCCGTCCAGCGAGGCGTCGCAAGTTCAGCCCGCTGCGACCGGCACGCCGTTCGTCGAGCCCGAGAACATCGGCCCCACCCGTTTCCTGGTGCTGGGTCCCTTCGCCAGTTCCGCCGGCACCAACGTCCACCAGAGCTTGGACCACGACTACCTGCGTGAGGCCGGTGGCGAAGCCGCGATTCTGCTCGAAGACGGAAAGTCCCTGACACTCGCGGGGCAGACGCTAGTGGTCAAGCCGGTCGAAGCCCAGAACGCGATCGTCGACCTCGTGGCCCACTTTCACCAGGTTGCTCCCTCAGCATCGACAGAGGCCGAGAAGTCGAGCATCGACATGAATCAGAAAGTCGCCTACGCCTACGGAGAATTCGACGTCGCGGAAGCCGTGCCGGCCCTCGTGCTCTTTGGCTCGGACGATGGCGCGGTGGTGTGGCTCAACGGCGAGCGGGTGCACCGCGTTGCCGCGGACCGCGCGGTCGATCCCAACTCCGACAGCTTCGACGTCGCTCTCGCGCAGGGAAAGAACCGTGTACTGGTCAAGGTCGACAACGGCTGGGGTGGTTGGGGCTTCTCGCTTCGCATCTACGACGAAGAGGGGAAGCAGCGGATGGCGGCTCGAAAGGCTCGTCGTGAGCTCGGTGCGCTCGACCCGGGCCCGCGCGACGACAGCTACCTGTTGGGCGATACGTTCCCAGAAATTACGTTCTGCAACGCCCCTCAGGCCGAGCAGGTGTTCGGAGAGGTCGAGCTCACGACACGCTGGTTTGGGCCCGACCGGACGCCAATCGAAGTTCCGGCCCAGGTCGGACGGTACGTTGCGCTCATCGAAGCGACGACGCGCGATGGGTTCCGCTATCGCAGAATGCTCAGCTTCGCGAAGGTCCCCAAGGGCACGACGCCCTGGTTCCCCGTACCGCCGATGTCGGAGACCAAGCAAGTCATCCCGCTCCCCGAGAACGTCAAGCTGAACGAGGCACAACACGCGGAGCTCTCCCGCCACCTGTGGCATGGAGGACGCGAGTCGCTGTTCCGAGGTCAGTCCAGTGCAGTGGCGGCTGCGGCCCTGCATGAGTTGGCGCGGAACGCTCCTCGTGCGGACGAGCCCGCGTGGCTGAGCAGCGGCTTCGTCAGGAACGCCGAGCATCAGTTGGCACTCCGCATGAGCATCGAGGGCAGGACACCGATCCGGCTCGAACCCCCGAAGGAGATCAAGCCCAAGGCGCGCAGACTTCGCGAGGGCAAGGAAGCCGAGGCCGGGATGAAGCCGCGCACCGTGGCGCGGCTCCGAAAGCTGGCCAAGGAATGGGCCCAAGCCGACCCGAGCGGGTTTGTCGTGCTGGTGGCTCGGAAGGGCGTGGTCTTCATGCATGAGGGCTTCAACGGGTTCTCGGCAGACTCGACCTTTTTCCCGGCCAGCATTGGCAAGACCATTGCGGGCTTGACCTTTGCGCAAGCGGTGGACCAGGGGCTGGTCAAGTTCGACCAACCCGTGGCGGGCATCCTGCCGGAGTGGAACACGCCGAAGACCAACGCAGTGACGTTCAGGCACTGCTTCAACCACGTCACCGGGCTGACCGGTCACCAGAGTCACGGCGGGTTGTTCAACGCCTACCTCGACAATGCCTTGTTGATACAGGACGCCGTGTTCACCGAGCCGGGCACTGTGTTCTACTACAACGGAGACGGCTTCAACCTGGCCGGGCGCGCGCTGGAGCTCCTGACGGGCAAGTCCATCTTCAGGCTTCTCTACGAGCACGTGCAGAAGCCATTCGGGGAGCCGGTAACTCAGTTCGATCTCGGAGTGGGGGACAGCTACACCGCGATGTACCTGGCCAAGGTTGGGCAGACGTTCATTCAGGACGGAGCGTATGGCGCCTATCGCCTGTTCAAGCCGGGCTTCATGAAGTCGCTGTATCCTCGGCCGATTGCCGACACTGCCCCCAACCTGATCAACAAGGAAATCGAAACGGGCATCGGGCTCACTTGGATGATCGATCCACCTGGAGATCGCGAGCAGGGCGTGCTGGGACCCAACGTGCTCGGCCACGGCTCTGGCAGCGGCACCATGTGGCGCGTCGCGCTGGATCACGAGCTCATCATCGTGGTCGGTCGCAACAAGTTCAGCGATCAGGCGGAGAACGACCGGTGGATCACCAATTTCGCGACTGCAGTGGCCGAGCAGATCGAGCAGCCGCCGGAGAAGAAGCCGGGAAAGGGTGCCGGGAAGGCACCGCCGAAGAAGGCGGAGAAGAAGCGCGGCAAGAAGCCGGCGGCTGCGGCCAAGGGAGCCAACTGATGCTTCGCCTGAAGGATACCGTCGACCCAACACTCCCCCGAGTTGACGCCCTCGCCCGCCAGCACGCGCCGACACTCTCGCCCGACTGCTGGTCCTCAAGCACGAAGCGCGCCAGGACCCTCGACGCCTGGAGACGAGAGCGGCACTGAAGTAGCCTAAGGGTCGTCGTGCGTCCGTACGACGCCACTCGGAGGAGCGATGAGTGACACTGCGCCGGCATCCGGCTCTGACGACGACCTCCTCGCCATTCGACCCGTGACGTACGACCGGGTAAACGGTTCTCCGGAAGAGCTCCGAGCCGCCGCCACGATTCTACCCGCGAGAGTACGGTCAGGCTCCACCCCGGGTCAGTCGGAAGTCGGTGCGCGTGAATCCCAATTGGCGGCACAGAGGCCAACGCTGATCAGTCCGGGGATGGGTCCGCCTCACCGCAGCACGAGGCACGTCGGAGCTCTTCGTAGTACTTCCGGAGTACATGAAATGCCTGCTTCTTCTTGCCTTGGTCGGAGACTAGGCCCTTGCGGTTCCAGTAGTCCTGAATTCTGGGTAGCGGACGTCGCGGCGAGCGGAAGTCGACCAGGATCCAGGGCGTCAGGCCGCGCAGGAACGGGATGCGTTTGAGCATTCTCACCTGCTGTTCGTACACGTTGGCTTGATACTCCTCGGTCCACCGTGTGAGCGGGTCTCCGTGCAGGCCCTGCAACGCCCCGGCCCCGAGCTCCGTGATGATGAGGGGCTTGTCGTAGCTCATCTTCCAGTTGGCCTTGCTGGCCTTGTCGGGCAGCCCGTCGTACCAGCCGAGATACTCGTTGCACCCGATCACGTCGAGCTCGGCTCCGAGTGGGTCGTCGATGAGCTGGGTGTTCTCCTCGATGGCCCGGCGCTCCAGCGCAGCGCTGACCAGCCGTGACGCGTCGAGGTGCCGAGCTGTTCGGACGAGCTTGGTCATGAAGCTCAGGCGTGCTTCCGTTCGCGGCGTCTCGTTGCCCACCGACCAGATGATCACCGAGGCGCGATTTCTGTCCCGAGTGATCATTTCGGTGAGCTGCTGTTGGGCACTGTGCAGCGTCGCCGGGTGGTCTCAGAGAATCGTCCAGTAGACCGGGATCTCCGACCAGACCAACATGCCCAGCTCATCGGCCACGCGGGTCATGTGTCGGTTGTGCGGGTAGTGGGCGAGGCGCACGAAGTTCGCGCCGAGCTCACGCGCCCACCCCAGGAGCTCGCGGGCGTCGGCTTCGCTGTGGGCACGGCCTTCTCGCAGCGGGGCCTGCTCGTGAATGGAGATGCCTCGCAAGAACACCGGCTTCTCGTTGACGAGAATGTCCTGCCCACGGACTTCCACCGTGCGGAACCCGATGCGCTCGCTGACGCGATCAGCCTGTGTCTGGAACTGGACGTCGTAGAGGCGCGGGCGCTCTGGTGCCCAGCGATCCAACTTCGCGGTCAGGGCGAACTCAGCGAACCCACTGTCGTTCGTGCGCACGCGGGCCTTTGCCCCGACCTCGGGAATGTGGATGCTGACCTCCTGGCAGAGCTCCGGACCGTCCAGCTGCACCCACCCGACGAGCTGGTGCTTTGCGGTTGCCTCGAGCTCAATCGAGTAGTCCCGAATGAACGTCCCGGGGACGCTCGCCAGTGATACGTCCCGCGTGAGGCCACCGTAGTTCCACCAATCCGTGTTGGTCGTCGGCACGCCCTCTCGGCGCCGCGTGTTGTCGACCTTGACGATCAAAAAGTTCTTGCCCGGGCGCAGCTGCTCCGTGACCTCGAAGTTGAAGGGAGTGAAACCGCCCTCGTGCTCACCGAGGCTCTGACCATTGAGGGCCACCTTCGCGTCGTAGTTGGCTGCGCCGAAGTGGAGGAAGGTGCGGTGCCCGGGCTCGGGCTGATAGTCGAAGTCCGTCTTGTACCAGATGGTTCCCTCGTAGAAGAACAGCTCGCGCTTCTGAGAGTTCCAGTCCCCGGGCACCTGCAGTGACTCGCTCGCATCAAAGTCGTACTCCACCCGGTCCGACTTGGAGGTCGGCTTGGCGTTGGCAAAGTAGCTTTCTTCGATCTGCGGCTGACCGTGGTAGGTGCGGTAGCCCATCTCGTAGGGGTCGATGATGACGCGCCAGGCGCCGTTCAGGCTGAGGACCTGCCGAGCGGACACGTTCTGAATGAGGGGAACCGGTGCGACCATTGTTGTGACCCTCTCCATCGAAGGGTTGGATCGGGGTGAACCCAACTCGGGCGTCGCCGTGTGCGGAGACTGCACCGGTTGCTGGGGGCACCGTTCGCTCCCACCGCATCCGGGCGTCAGACACACGAACCACGCGAACGCTACGCAGTAGGCTCTCAAGGCAGACACCCGGAATGCCTCAAAACAGACCGGAGATGGTGCCGGCGTCGTCGACGTCGATCTTCAGCGCGGCGGGTTGTTTGGCCAGGCCGGGCATCGTCACCACGTCCCCGGGGTACACCACAACGTAGATCTTCTGACTGATGGCCGTGATCTTGTCGACGATGGACGCGTCGAGCGGGTACTGGAACTCGAGCTCTGACGGCTGCTCGCAAAGCTCGCAGACTTTGTTCGCGAGCTCAGTCCCTCCGGCGCCCCCTGACTCTCGATAGTCCGTCACCAGCGCCTCCACGCCCGCCGCCCGACAGGCGCGTTGGATGTCGAGCAGGTCCTCGTCCGGGTCGCCGAGGAAGAGATTGATGGACACGAGCACCGGCAGGTACTTCTGAACCGAGAGCTCGAGGCCGGTGTCCTCGGCGAGATCCTTCACCATGGCGGAGAGGTCCTCCAGGCGAAGCTCGGTGTCGGAAAGATCCACCACCATATACAGGGTAGACAGCCCGTGCAGCACGTCTTGCCGCAGATCCACGATGCTGCCACCGGCCTTGCCGATGGGCGCCGTGATGGTGCCCACCAGCCCCACCGCGTCGTGGCCGTGACCCTGAACGATGTACAGCCGCTGTCGCGCCATTGGCTCTCCTCCTCTGTGGCCCGGGGAGGAGCATTCTATACTGGTTGGAAGTTGGTCGACGAAAAAGGGGGAACGGCCGCTGTGCTGGAGCGCGACCCCCCCGACGACCCCGCTGCTTCGCGCGATTGTGTGTTCTCCGCTGGGCACGCGCCGTGCACTTGAGAAGAGCGTACCGCGGGAGCTACTCTGACGCGGCGGAGCGCGCGATGAGATGGGTACTGGCAGCAGCGGTCGTGGCACTTTCGAGTGTCTGTCTTGCGCAGGTGAACGTCGAGCCGCTGCCCGACCGGTTGGAGGACGCGGGCTTCGCGTTTCAGCTCGACAGACGGAGTACCGTGGTGGGGCCCCACCCCAAACCCGTTGCGCCAGGTCCCGGCGCACCTAGCGCTGCGAACTACCTAGACATCGTCGGTGCTGACGCCCCTCGCGTGCGGCAGTTCGTTTGACGCCATCCAGACGCGGCGCTTCGCTGTCCGGGTGAGGCCGTGGGCAGCCGTGATGGGCGCGGCAGAACTCGCGCCTGGTGATCCGGCTTTGGTGTCGGAGGAGGCGGACCGGAATTGTCCAGTCTCGCCGCAAGTGCATCGCGAGGATATCCCGAGATCCGCGTTCGACATGGACGGTGGCCAAGCTCTGCGACATGCTTGCGGCACCTCCTCCCGCACCGAGGACTGTGCGGCACTTGGCGCGAGAGAGGCATCAGACAGGCGTGAACTGACCGGGAGGCACCATGCGCACTCGCTTCATGGTTGCGGGTTTGTCATTGGCGTTGCTGTGTTCGTGTGGCTCAGAGTCCGACGATTCCGAGGTCGCTGGCGACGAGAATACCGGTGGCAGTGTTGGCAGCGGCGGGGGCTCATCCGCGAGCGACGGAGGCTCGAATCCGGTTGGAACAGGAGGCGGAGCGAACCCGAGTGGAAGCGGCGGGAGCTCGAACCCAACCGGATCCGGCGGGGGCGCTACCCTCGGCTGCGACCGGGCGGGTCTGGAGGCGGCGGCCAGCAGCTACATCGCGGCCTTGCAGGCCGGGGATCCATCGATCCTGTCACTGGCCGTCGGAGCGACCTACGTTGAGAATGATTCCTCCTCCGCGTTCGGGCAGGGGGTCTGGCAGGCCCCCGTGCCCGTGGACTTTCACCGGAACCTTCTCGACGTCCAACGCTGTGGGACCTTCACCGAAGTGATCTCCGCCAGCGCGAGCCACCAGTACGTTCTCGGAGCTCGGCTGCAGGTCGAAGACAGTGAGATCACCGAAGTCGAGGTGGTGGCCACGGATGACGGCGACTGGCTGTTCGACGCTGACGCTTACCTGCAGTACTCGTCCGGCGAGGACTGGTCGCTGGTGCCCGAGGGCGAACGGCTCAGCTACGACGAGCTCCGCGACGCGGCGTACTCCTACTTCGAATACTGGGCCGACAGGTCGGTACAGGTGCCCTGGGGTACGCCGTGCGCCCGCCTGGAGGGCGGTGCCTATACGGGCGACTTTCCCAACTCGAGCTGCGATGTTGGCATCCCCGACCAGGGCTTTGCTCCCCAACCACGCGACCATCTCGTCGACGTGGACTACGGAATGGCGGTGTTGCTCTTGAATCTGGGTGGGGCCGATACCCACCTCTTCCGGGTGCTCAACACGGGGATTCGGTACGTGCACACGCTGACGGTGCAGTAGGTACTGGGGAACGGGCGAGGGCGCGGCGGTCGATCGGTGCTGCTTGCGCGCGGTCATGGCGCAGGCTCTTCGAGGAACTGAGTAGGCCCGGCGCGCCGCGTGGAGAAAGGTGCCGACCAGTGAGCCGAGGTGCCCGACGCAAAGCAAGTCGGGTGCCCACTCCAGGGTTGTTGCGGCACGATGGCCACGGGTCGCGGCAGCACGCCAGGCGCGATCGCGTTTTCAGCCGGGGCGGGTGCCACACGCTTGCGCTGCCGTCTGAACGGACAAACAATGAACGTGATGGCCGACGAGACCCGAGCCAGGCCGGATGAGGCGCCGACCAAGGTGATCGGTCGTCGAAGGGCGCCACGGCCGGGCCTCGCGCAGGCCGCACCGTTTCTGGAACTGGTGGTCGCGCTGCGTGGGAAGCGGCCGTTCGTGCCGCGTGGAGTGCACCGGTTTGCGAGCTTCGAGGAGAGTCAGGAGTGGTCGCTGAAGATGATGGCACGCTCGAGTCGCGACCCCCGACCCTGAACGACCTCGTTGCGCTCTGCGGGCGCCTCAACGACGCAGAGGCGAGGTATGTGGTGATCGGGGGGATGGCGGTGATCCAAGCAGGCTTCGTGCGCGCCACCGAGGACATCGACCTGCTCATCGATGCGTCTCCGGACAACGTTCAGAAGGTCAGGCGCGCGCTGGCGCAGTTGCCTGACGGTGCTGCACAGGAGCTGTCTGACGACGACGTGGAACGCTACACGGTGGTGCGCGTGGCGGACGAAATTGTCGTCGACCTTCTCAAGCTGGCCTGTGGTGTCACCTACGACGACGCCAAGTCCGACGTCGAACACGTCACCATTGACGGGGTCCGAATCCCGTTTGCCACGCCAGAGCTGCTCTGGCGAACCAAGCAGACCGTTCGCGACAAGGACGTGCTCGACCGTACGTTTCTGGCTCGACTGCTGGGCAAGTCAGCGTAGCCGCGCCACCAACACCGGGCCATGATGGATCGGATCGTGGCGGGCGCGCAGTGTTCATCTACCTCCTCGCCGGCACATACACCGCCCCGCGGTCGAGCCCGCGAAGGCTCGACCGCATCCAGGCGGGTGGCGCCTTCCGAAACCTCCTCCGTTGCCACGCCGTCTCAACCCCGAGGCTCATCCCCATGAGCCTCAGCGCGGAACCCTGGTGGCGCTCTGGCACCGCCGCAGCGGGCTAGATCAGGGAGCCCGAATGTCGATCACTGTCTTCGAGCACGCCGTTTGGGATCCCACTCGTGGGGAGGAGTCTGGGGAAGACCCCGAAAAGGCAATGGCAATTTGGGTCGAGTACACGCGCGGCTCTCTGAGTTCTTGCGAGCCCTCACCCTGCGGGTGGTCGCAGGACCGTTCGAGGATCGCGCTGGCTGATTCAGCCCCGCCCGGTACGTGACACTCGCGTCTCGCGTCAGTCGTCGCCCAGCGTATCGGTCAGGAACGCGCACATCGCACCGAAAGCCCGTCGGTCGACGTCCGCTTGTGTTTCACTCGCGGCCTGCAGCGCTCGCTTTCCGACTTCGAGGGAATGGCTGCCGCCTTCGACGACGAAGAGCGAACTCTTGGCCTTCATCTTTTTGCGTACGCCCTCGAGCGCGTCGAGTGGGCACAGCGAGTCGCGCGATCCCTGCACGAAGAGGATGGGAGTGTCCAGCTGCCTGAGGACCTCGTCGCGGAGTTGCGCGCGTTGGCTCATTCCGCGCAATGGGTAGCCCAGGCAGATCACTGCCGGCACGCGTTCTTCCAGTGCCAGGTGACAGCCCACCCGGGACCCCATGCTCTTGCCCACCAGCACCACTGGGCGCCGGCTTCGTCCGCGTGCAGCTGCGAGGGCCGCTCGGTGGGCTTCAATCAGCACCGGCAGCTTGTCCGGAGCCTTTCTCCCGGCTTGCATGTACGGGTAGTCGAAGGGCACCACTCGACCCAGCTTCCCGAGTAGCTCCGCCCACTTCACCATCCACGGATGAGAGGACGGAGCGCCAGCACCGTGCGCGAAGAGCAGGATGGGCTTTCCGGCCATCTTGCCCGGATCGGTCACGGCGCGACGATGCGCCCGGGCGCCCCGTTGGCCCCGGCCTCGGTGTGGCAGGTGTTGCAGGAGGCTTCGGAGAACTCGCTTGCCATCGCGTTCTCTTGACCACCCGAGACCACTCGGACCGTGTACGGCGGAGCGGGACTCGAGCCGGCGCTCAACGTGAAGTTGCCAGCCGCGTTGCTCGTCATCGAGAAGACCTCACCATTCGAGTCGGTGAGCTCGATAGTGGCGCCCGCCATCCCAAAGCAGTCGTTCGCCTGCCCCGACTCGGAAAACACCGTTCCGGCGACGGCGAAGCTCGGCCCTTCCCCGCGCTCTTGGTGACAGCCGATGCAGTCACGCCCCGGATGCATCAGCGGGCTTTCCTCGTCACCACCGCCCCATTGTCTGCCGCTCGCACACACGTCGGTGGACACGTCGTTGATTGCCACTTCATCTTCCTGTTCGCTGTCCTCAAAACCGCAGGCGAAGGCGAGAAGGAATACGACAGGATAGATCGAGTACCGCATCGACTGAGTGTCCCACCCGCGGCAGGGTCGTCAAACACGCGGCTGGAACCGGGGATTGAATTGGATGAGCGTCGATGGATTCGGTCTCGGTAGTTTGCCTCAGGTGGATCGGGCGTGGTCCGAGGGCTTGGGGGGCACACGCCGAGAGGTTCGTTCATCAGACCCAACGAGGCGACGCCTTCGGCACGTTGCGCATGGCGCGTCACAGGTAAGCTACTGGAGCCAACTCGTCACAACGCTCTGACCACGCCAGCCAAGCAAGCGCGCAGAGAACGGACTTCTGGTGGTCTCGGGTTGAGAGGGCGCCCTTGAACAGCCGTGCCGGGCTCTGAGAAAACCGCTACCATGTCGCCACCGTGTCTGATCTCGACCTGCACTCCATCCGACTCTTCCTGTTCGACGTGGACGGCGTCTTCCTCGCTGGCAAGACCAGCCCGCGCCTGATCTCCGGTCGGCGCGCGATCGCGGCACTGCGAGTGCGCAACTTGCCGTTCCGTCTGCTCACCAACACCTCCACCCATCCGCGATCCCATCTGGCAGAAACGCTTCAGAACCTCGGAGTTGGGGTAGAGCCCGGAGAGATCCACTCTGCGCTCGAGACCACGATCGCGGTGGCAGCGCGGCGCTTTCCCGGTGGTCGCTGCCTCGTCGTGGGCGAAGCCGGCATGCGAGACCTCGCAGCTCGGTCGGGTCTCGAGCTCGTCGATGAGGCGCCCGCCGATGTGGTGCTGGTCGGTCTCACCCGCGAAGCCAACTACGAGCTCTTGTCTGCCGCGGCGCGCTGTCTCGTGCGGGGCGCGGCACTGCTCGGCGCGCATCGAAACAAGCTCTGGCGAGACGAGAAGGGTCGCGCGCTGTCCTGTGGCCCTTGGGTGGCTGCGCTGGAGTACGCCACTGGGGTACAGGCTGAGACCTTTGGCAAGCCCTCCGGTGCATTCTTCGACGAGGCGTGCGAGCCACTCGGTATCCCCGCATCATCCACTCTCATGATTGGAGATGACGCCACCGTGGATGTCCGTGGCGCGCAGGCGGCGGGCCTCCGCGCCGGCCTCGTGCTCACCGGGAAGACCAGCCGCGATGACATCGTCCGGCTCGGGATCAGCCCTGAACTCGTCCTCGAGGAAGTGGACGACCTGGTCGAGCTACTGTAGCGGCGGCACTTTCCCATTCGCGGCTTGGTCCCTGCCGGCGGTGGGTGATACCCTGCCATGCAGGAGGCGACGCGACGTGGGCGAGGTCATTTCCTTCACTTGCACTGGTTGCGGGTACCGCGCTGAGCGCCTCCCGTTGGGGCCGGCGCCGCACCCCGATCGATTCGACCCGGTGCTGGCGAGTTGCGCCGCGTGCAAGCGGCTCACGGTCGTACACCGCCCCAAGGTGGGGGCCGGCTGTCCCAAGTGTGGCAGCGCGCTCAGAGTCGAAGATGAGACCGAGACCGTCGACTGTCCGCGGTGCGGCAGCAGGCTCGAACGCGAGCTGGCCGCGATCTGGGATTGAAGGGTTTCGAGCGAGCGCAATCCCCACGCCGCGTTTCGAAACCGTGTGCCCACGGTACACACGAGGCGGCATCACGCAGCCCGCGCTTGGGCGCAGTCGGATGGGCAGCGGTGAGCACCTCAGCGCGCACCACTGCCCCGTCGTTCGGCTGGACTCCACGATCTCATCGAGACCGCGTGCAAGCTCAAACCTCGGCGCCCGTCACCACATTGAACGCCTTGACGACCGGTGGATTGTCACCGACTGCCACGGAAATCCTGATTTCCGCGTACTGCAGCGACAGCGTCTCGACCGAAGCTTCGCTGAGCGCGCCGCTGTTGCCGACCTCGTACCCGGACACGAGTATTTGCTTGAGCCTGTACTCGGTCGTGGTGACCACGCCACCAGTCTCGCTGACGAGCGTGATGAGCGCTTCGGGAATGTGGGTGCCTGTCGCAGTGTTCAGCAGCAGTAGGGGGGACGAAGCGTCGATTCTCTTCGTGACTTTGAATTCGGTGAATTCCGACCTGCCGGCGCTGGCTCCCGTGGCCACGTGGTCGGTGTCGACCTGCGCTGCCCCGAGCCCAAACGAGAGGATCGGGATGTCGTCGCCTAGCCCCGCAAGCTTGATGGTGCCCACGACATCCTGGTTCTGCGAAAGTGGTCCGTAGCCGGGTGGACCAGCGGGTCCCTCCGGTCCTTCCGGGCCCTCCGGTCCGGGCGGACCTGCCGCGCCCGGGCTTCCAGTCAGGCCTTGAGCCCCCTGCGGCCCGGGCGGACCAGCGGGTCCCTCGGCTCCCGGTTCACCGGCGGGTCCTGCAGGACCTGCCACACCTGCCGGACCCTGAGGCCCGACCTGGTTCCACTGCACCGGGGTCTCTCTGCGCCCGCATGCCGCCCTCTCGGACACGATGCGGACGCGGCCTGAGCCCTCGTCGACGCAAGCGCGAATCACCCCGTCTGGTCCCACGATGGCTGCGCTGGCCACGGCGGCCAGCCCGAGCGCCGTGAGCATGCCCAACAGACCGACGACCACGCGACCACGCTTCGATTTGGGGAACGACAAACGCATCTAGCACCTCCTGTGGGTGCGGAACCTACATCGGTACAGATCCGTTCGTCCAGGGGAAGACAGAGCCCACGCAGGCGTCCGATTCGATGGAATTTTCGGCTGCGGGGTGACGGCCTTGGTTCACCCAACAGAGCACTAGTGCCCTGTCTCGGAAGTAACAATCCATGAACGCGCCGTACCGCATGATTGTGGGACTCCCAGGTGGCTGTCGAGATAGGGCACATGACGCACCGAAGGTGCCGCATGAAAGACAGGGTGCTCTGGCTAGATCGCAGCGGAGCTGTCCTCCGCCGGGCCGCCACCCTCGCGTTCGGCCCGGCGGAGGACAACGATTGCGACTTGTGAGACACAGCACTAGCCCGCGTGTTCGCAGCAGCCGAGGTCCGGGGCGCCCACGCTGTCGTCGTTGATGCCCGGGATCTCCATGCCGCGGTCGATGTTGGGGCTGTCCGCTCGGAGAGTGAAATCCCCGGCGGCTGCGTCGACCAGGCCCGGGTCGTCTTCGTGACCATTGCACTCGAGCGCGGTGGCCTCGCAGAGCTCTGCTGCGGTGTCGTAGCGCACGTTCTCCCACTTGAAGTGTGGCTCGTCGGCACCACGAGTGGTGTGCCAGTTGTCCCAGTCCCAGTCGTGACCCGTGTTGCCTTCGAACGACACCTCGAATGCGTAGCGGGTGCCACTGAAGACGTTGTTGCGCAGGGTGCTGTTGTGCACCTCGCTACCGATGGTCATGGCGTTGCGTCCCTCGCCCCCTTCATCCACCCAGGAGGTATTGTGGTAGATGAATACCACCCCGTCCGACTCGATGCCCCACTTGAAGCTGGTGCTCGCGAAGTTGGAGAAGACTGAGCGTAGCACCCAAGCTGGTCCGTGGGTGATGGGTGCGAGCGACATGCCCACCAGCCCTTGGTCGAACGTATTGTCACGAAAGCGATGGTTGATGCACGCGCCCTCGGGTTCGAAACCGTCGTCCCCGATGAAGCGGATCTGGTTATCGTACACATCGACGTCGTGGGCGATTTCCACGTTTTCGAGATCGCCCCAGCGACCCGTGTACACGCCATTGAAGAAGTGGTGAATGTCGTTGCGGCGCACGATCGCGCCACGGTGGCTGGCCACCGAGATGGCCGAGCCTTCCATGCTGGTGCCCTTGACCGCGTCCCAGGGCCAGGCCTCGACCGGCGGGTCGTAGATTTCGTTGTCTTCGATACGAGTGTCATTGCTGCGGTTCGGGTCCTCGGCCGTCCAGTTGACGGTGATTCCGTCCGGGACCCCGTGAATGGTGTTCTCGCGGACCACCACGTGCGACGCATTCTTGAGGTAGATCCCCTGCGACCACTCCGCCTGACCGTAGAAGCGGATCTCGAACCCCTCGATCCAGATCCAGTCTTGCGCATCGACCTCGAAGGCGCGACTGAAGCGCGGGAGCTGCCAGGAGTGACTGCGCGGGTCGTCGAGGCATCTGACCCAGAGGGTGGTCTCGTCGGGATCGACGTAGAAGCCTTCGTCCATGGGCACGTCATCGTCGCCGAGCCCCGCGAGGAGCCCATCCAGATCGTTGAAGCGGTAGAATCGCTCCTCGTCCCGAGCCAGATACCAGAATGAGCCTCCGGCCTCGGCACTGTACACGTCGGTCACGGAAGCGTGCGGCGTCCAGGTGAGCAGCGAGGTCAAGTGCTCGGCACCGTCGAGGACGGCGCCGTCGCCTTCGGCACTGATCTGAACCCAGTCATTCTCCGCCCCGGAGACGTCGACGCTGACCGACTCGTGGTAGACCCCATCGGCTACCAAGACGCGGGTGCCCGGCCCAGCGGAGTTCACCGCTGCCTGGATGGTCCGAAACGGTGCGTCTGGGCTTCCGTCGCCACCGGCGGCGGCTGCCGCGTCGACGTGGAGCGTGGTCGCAGGCGAGAACGAGAGTTCCTCGGGTTGGGTCACGACGGTCGTGCATGCGTCCACGCCACTGCCCGCAACGCGCACGTCATAATCCATGGCGCCCTCCAGCCCGAACAAGCTGCCCGCCAGGCGCCCGTCGTCGATGCGGACGACCGGATGTCCAATACGCCACCCCTCGGTCCCGCTCCCGGCGGCCCGGTACCAGAGCTCGGCGCTCTCGGGCACCTCCCTGCCACTGACCACCACGCCGACGGTCTCGATGTTCGCGATCAGATCTAGGTTTCCCGTGCCGCCCGAGCACACCGACGGAGCGCCCGCAGTCCCGCCATCGGGCCCAGTCGACTCCGAGTCTCCGGCCGTGCCCTGGCCGTCTTCACCAGCAGCGCCATCCTCGCCACCACACCCACTCAGCGCCAACGTCGCGATTAGCGTGCCCGCAACCTGCCTGACTCGATCGTCCATGACTCACCCCGTCGGAGGTGCATGGTAGCACGGCAGCGTGGTGCGGGCGGAGCGCGGGCCGGCGCGGTAGACGGTTACCGGCTCACCGCCACGCCTCGTAGATCTCCGCGTTGCCGTTGCGATTAGAGGCGAAGACGATGTACCGCAGATCCTCCGACGGCCAGGGATCGAACTCATCGTTTGCCGTGTTGATCCCGCTGAGCGGCTGCGCGGGCGAGAACGGGTCGCTGAGCGTGGCGCGCTCAGCGTAGAAGATGTCCTGTCCGTTCACTCGATTTCGGTCCGAGCAGAAGACGATCACGCGCCCACCCAGCACGAAGCGACCAGCGTACTCGTTGGCAGCGGTGTTCACTCCGGGAATTGGCTCCGGAGGTCCCCAGGAGTCAGTCACCGTCGCGCGCGTGGTCTGGTACAGGTCGTGACCACCCGCTCCACCCGCGCGGTCCATTTCCAGCACCATGAGCAATCCGGACTGAAGCACCTGGGGCGCTACCTCCTCGGATGGCGTGTTCAGCTCGGTGACCGCCGCCGGCGGGGCCCAGGTGCTCGTTCGGTCAGCGCGCGTGGACATCCAGAGGTCGTACTGTCCCACGGCCCCGGGCCGAGTGCTGGCAAACCAGATCGTGAGACCGTCGCCCTCGATACCGGGGGTGGTGTCCTGGTAGCCACTACTGTTGAGCTCGTTGATGGCATGCGGCGGTCCCCAGGGATCCGACGGTGTTGCGCGAGTGGACACCCAGAGGCTGTCGTCGTTGGGGGAGGATGTGTCCCGGTCGGTGTTGAAGGCGAGCTCGAGCAGATCGGCGGTGACGGTGGGATCGTCGTCGAATGAGCTGGCGTCGGCTAGCGCCTCGACCAACGCGGGAGGCTCGAAGGTGACCACCCCCAGGCCGCCCGCGCTCCCACCTGATCCGCCCAGCTGTGCCTGGTCCCCGCCCACACCCGCGCCCGCGGTGCCGCCCGTGCCCGTGCCGGCGGCCCCACCCACCGCGGCTCCGGCTGCGCCTGCCGCGCCTCCGGCGTCACTGCCTGCCCCGCCGGCTGCACCGCCCACTCCCATGGGGCTGCCTGCTGTGCCTCCGACTGCCGGGCTCGAAGCGCCCGCTCCGGCCGCCCCGCCTTCTGCCCCACCCCTGCCGTCGCCAGCCGCCCCGCCCGCTGCAAAGGTGTCGCCTGCAGCTCCGCCGACGCCCGGGGTCGCCAGCCCGCCTCCCGCGGCGCCACCGGCGTCTCCGGCCATCGCTCCTGCGGCGCCTCCGTCGCTCACGTCACTCGCGACGACGGTCAACGCAGCCTCCAATCCGTCGGTGTCGCCGCTCGGAGACGTGACCGTCAAGTCGTGCTGGCCCACCGGAAGCCCGTCCGGAACGACGATGGCCAAGGTCGACTCGTCGACTCGCGTGGCGGGCTGATCGACCACGTCCGTTCCGGGAATGGTGAAGCGCCAGCCTCGCCTGATCTCCGGCGCCGACGAACCCTCCAGGCTGACCCGGACTCGATTCCAGAAATTCTTGCCCGATACCGTGGCCGGCGTCTCCTCCAGCGTGCTGACCCGGCTGGGCGTAACCCCCAAGACGTCCATCTCCGGCTCGGATGCGGGGGCGCAGCCGGCTACCGCCAAGAGCGCAAGGGCAGACGCACGGTACAGTGCCACAGACTAGTAGTACGGCAGCTCGAGCTGCGAGCAAAGCCGAGCCACGATATTTCTCGTCCGTTGCGCGACGGTCGGGGAGGCTCCCGACGCAAATTGCCGGAGTTTTTGGGGTTTCAGGCCCAGCGGCAGGGTAGGCGGCGCCTCGCCGAAAAGGTATAGGCCCTGCCACCTCTCACCATGCTGACCGACAACATCCTCGACCTCATCGGAAACACCCCCCTGCTTCGGCTTCGCGGAGAGAACATCTTCGCCAAGGCCGAGTTCCTGAACCCGGGGGGGAGCATCAAGGACCGGGTGGCGTTGGCCATGTTGGAGGGCGCCCGCCGCGACGGTCGGCTCAGCGACGACTCGATCATCATCGAACCCACCTCGGGCAACACCGGGATCGGGCTCGCGCTAGTGGGCCGGCTCAAAGGCTACCGGGTGGTGATCGTGATGCCCGAGGGCATGAGCCAGGAACGCAAGAAGCTGATGCGAGCGCTGGGGGCGGAGCTCATCCTCACGCCTGACAGCG
>CAZSVU010000006.1:0-7023 GCA_964610275.1 uncultured Polyangiaceae bacterium
GCGAGGAGGCGCGGCACCTGTTTGACCCGCACCCAAGTGCCCGATATCGTGCGCACATCGCACATATGGCACGTTCCCGCCGAAGGGGACGCGTCCCACCCGTGAGCGACGACAAATGCCTACCAAGGTACTGGTTTTCGAGAGCGATTCGGCATTTGCCGAGGAACTGAAGAACGGGTTGTCCCGCTATGACTGCGACACCTCGGTCGTGGACGACGCGAACGTGGGGCTCCAGGCCGCAGCCAACGACAAGCCGGACTTGATCCTGCTGTCCATCGAGCTGCCGCGGATGAACGGGTTCTCCGTGTGCAACAAGCTCAAGCGCAACCCTGCGCTCAAGAGCGTGCCCCTCGTCATCATGAGCTCGGACTCGACCGAGGAGACGTTTGAGCAACACCGGCGCCTGCGCACACGCGCCGAGGACTACGTGCACAAGCCGATCGCCTTCGGAGATCTCCTGGACCGCATCCGTCAGTTCGTCGAGCTGGCTGGGGCGGAGGAGGAGATGGAGGTGAGCGAAGACGCAATCGTCCTCGACGACGACCTCGACATCGAAGAGGCCGAAATCGAAGAGGCCGAGATCGACGCCGAGGTAGAGGACTTCGCCGACCAGGCCTTCGATGCGCTGATCGAAGAATCACCCACCAAGACTTCCGTCGTTGCCCCCGAACAGGAGGAGGAAGCCGAGGAGGAAGCCGAAGCGAAGCCACCAGCCGAAGCCGCGCCTCCGGAAGAGGGTCCAGTGTCCCTGGACATGGACGACCTCGAGCTCGAGGACGGCGACATCAAGGCGCAGGAGGCCCCGGCGGCCGACGAGGCCCCACCAGTGCCAGCTCCTGCCGAGGCTGGACCGGACGCCGCCCAACTGAAGGAGTTGGAGCAGCAACTCAAGGCAGCCCAAGAGGAAGCCGCCGAGTTGAAGGACCAGCTGCAGAGCGCCGGCACCGCGGACGCGGAAGTGGCGCGGCTGCGCGAAGAACTCGACACGACCAGGTCCAAGTTGGCGGCGGCCAGTAGCGGCAAGAGCGGCGGAAGCTCGGCGCGTGAGTTCTTGGATCTACGCGAGGCGTTAAACAAGAAGGACAAGGAGATCCTCGAGCTTCGCGATCAGCTGACGCACAAGGACAAGGAACTGCTCGCGTTCAGGGACAGCAACCTGGCCATGGAGCGCGAGAAGGCGGACCTCAACGACCGGCAACTGGAGCTGGAAAAGCAGGTCATCGAGCTGGAACGCCAAGCCGAGGCCAACCGGGCCGACAAGGAGCAGGCGGCGAAACGCGCTGACGACTTCAAACGCAAGTCGGAGAAGTTGCAGGGAGAGCTCGAGGCACGCGGCAAGGAAGTCGAAGGACTGAAGCAGGAGCACGAATCTCAGCTGGTCCAGCGTGATGCCGCCGAGGCCAACCTGCGCGTCGAGCAGCAAGAAGCGCTGGAGAAAGCCGCCGAGGAGGCGAAGCAAGCGCTTGCCAAGGCTCTGGAAGAAGCCCAGCAGGCGGCGGACGCGGCCAAGAACGAAGCGCTGGAAACGGCAGGTGCCGAAGCCGACCGCGAAAAGGAACGGGCACTTGCGAACCGCGCCACCGAGCTGAAGAAGGAATTCGATTCGAAGATCGCCGCGCTGCACCGTGCCAACGAAGATGCAATGGGCAAGCTCAGGGCCGAGCACGGGCAGGCCGCCAAGGAGGCTTCGGAACGCGAGAGCCAGCTGACGGGTGAGCTCACGGGGGCCAACGAGGCGCTCGCCAACCTCCACAAGCAGAAGGAAGAAGGGGAAGCCAGCCGGGACGCCCAGATCTCGATGATGCAGGCGGATCTGACGAGCGTCACCAGCGAGCGCGACGAACTCCGCCAGAAGGTCGAGGAGCGCGATGCCAAGGTCGTGACTCTGGAGGCGGAGCTCGCGTCCACCAAGGAGGATCTCGCCGCCTCGCTCGCTGCCGTGGAGTCGACCCAAACCCGGTTGGAAAAGGCCCAGCAGAAGTGGACCGAGGACAGTGCTTCCCTCGAGAGCGCCAAGGATGCAATGGCTGCCGCGCTCGCCAAGATCGAGGAAGCCGAACAGCGCCCCATCGAGTAGGGCGTCACGCGCCGAACGGGGCGAGGTGCCGCAACCGCAAGGGGAACCGGCAGCTGCAACTCTGCCCCCATCCGGCTTTGCACCAGTGACGCGCCCCCTTTGTCGTGATGCCATGGCGTGCCCAGCGACCGATCTGAGCAAGGCGGTTGTCCGGTCCCGGGGCTGGCGCTAGCGTCTGCCACGCACGATGGCCGAGCCCTCCAAGCCGCGCTCGAGAGAATCTGCTGCCGAACCCCACGGCGATGCGACCGACACGGGCGGATCCCGAGCGAGCCGGGCGAGTGCGGGCGACGCTGCTGACGCAGCCACCTCGCCCATCCCCGCCACCGGAGCCGATGCCGCTGGCGCGGGGGACGCGTCCGCTGGAACCGCAGGCACCCGGTGGGTGTTCCCGGGGTGGGGTCGAGCCGAGCGGATCACCAACATCGCCGATTCGGAGGCCACTCGCGCTCCCACCGGAGTGGCGCCACAGCACAAGCTGGGTGAGTTTCGAGCCACGGCGATCTGCGGCAACGACATCACGTCGTCGGTGCTCTACGTCGCCGCCATCTGTACGGGCTTCGCCGGCGTGTATGCACCGGTCGCGCTCGCCATGGTGGGCTTGGTGCTGTACCTGTTTCGCAAGATTTACGCGGAGGCGGGCACTGCGCTCCCCTTGAACGGCGGCGCGTACAACGTGCTGCTCAATACTGCCAGCAAGGCCAAAGCTTCGGTCGCGGCCTGCCTGACGATACTGTCCTACGTCGCGACGGCAGTCATCAGCTCCAACGAGGCCGTGCACTACGCGCACCAGATCGTCCCCGCCACTCCAATCGTGGCTGGAACGGTCGTCCTGCTGGGCCTCTTCGCGGTGCTGAACATCATTGGCATCACGGAAAGTGCCGCCGTTGCGCTGGTCATCTTCGTGCTGCACATTGCCACCCTGACGGTGCTCGCGGCGACCGCAGCGTGGAACGTGTATCAAGACGGCTTCACCACCCTGCTGGCAAACTGGGACGGTCGCCCCCCGCACGGTCTGGGTCGGGCCATCTTCTTCGGCTTTGCCGCCGGGATGTTGGGAATCAGCGGCTTCGAGAGCTCGGCAAACTTCATCGAAGAGCAGAAGCCCGGAGTCTTTCCGAAGACGCTACGCAACATGTGGATCGCGGTCTTCGTCTTCAACCCGCTGATCAGCCTGCTCTCGCTCGGCATGCTCCCGGTCGCCGAGTTCTCGCAGCACCAGGAGACCTTGCTGTCCGAAATGGGCACGCGCTCGGCCGGCGGTTGGTTGGGCCTGTGGGTGAGCATCGATGCAGTGCTGGTCCTGTCCGGTGCCGTGCTCACCAGCTACGTCGGGGTGACCGGCCTGGTGCGCAGAATGGCGCTGGATCGAATCATGCCCGCGTTCTTGCTGCGCGAGCATCCGTCGCGGGGCACACCCCATCGCATCATCATCGCGTTCTTCCTGCTGTGCTGCTCGATCCTGTTCATTACCCGGGCCGAGGTGAGCACGTTGGCCGGGGTGTACACGATCTCGTTCCTGGGCGTCATGCTGCTGTTCGCCGTGGGCAATCGCTTGCTCGCGATCACCCGCAAGCGACTTCCCAGAGCTGCCCACGCCTCCTGGCCCGCGGTGATCGTAGCGATGCTGGCGGTGGCGGCTGGACTCGTGGGCAACGTACTGAAGAACCCCAAGGATTCCGGCATCTTCTTGGTCTATTTCGCCGTAGCGATCGGGATCGTCGGCGTCATGTTCCAACGCATCCGCATCCTGCACGGGTTGCTCTACCTGGGGCGAGCCGTCCACGAGAAGGTGGAAGCTCTGAACACCAAGATCGCGGGCTACACGACCCGCAAGATTCGCGAGATCAACAGCCAAAGCATCATCTTCTTCACGCGTGGTGACGGCCCCGCGAATCTCAGGCGTGCCATCGAGTACGTCCTGGCCAATGAACAGACGCAGAACCTGAAGGTGGTTCACGTCTATGACGAGAAGTCCCCCATCCCCGAGGGCCTGGCCAAGCAGTTGCACACGTTCGACGAGGTCTTCCCCGAGATCCGCATCGACTTCATCGCGGTGCGAGGCAAGTTCGGACCCGAGCTCATCGGCAAGCTCAGTACGCGTCTCAACGTGCCGCGGAACTACATGTTCATCGGCTGTCCAGGCGACAGCTTTCCCCACAATCTGGCGGACCTGGGAGGCGTGCGTCTGATCGTGTGAATCGTTGCCAACGCCCTTCCGTCAGGCGCTCGTGCGGCATGAACCGGGCCTTGTACTGCATGGCCCGACAGTCGGCGATGTACAGTCCCAGGTACAGGTGCCGGGCTCCCAGTCGGCTGCAGAGTTCCAGCTCCTTGAGAATCGCGTAGGTCCCGATACCGAAGCGCGACCAGCGTGGGTCGTAGCAGCAGTAGACTGCAGACAAGCTGGTTCGACCGCGGTCCAGGATGGCCACGCCCACCAACTCCGAGCCGTGAGAGATCCTGAGCTCGAGGCTCTCACAACACGAATTCACCAGGAAGTCTGCGTACGCTTCGCGAGTGATCGGCGGGTGGCCGTCGGTGAGGTCACGCCCCAGCTTGTGCAGGTTGTAGAGCTCGACATGGCGCTCATCCACCGTAGGGGCTCCCAGGGTCGTCGTCAGCTCGCGGTCGCCGCGACGCAACGTGCGGCGCTGACCGCGGCTGAGTCGTACGTGATCCACACGCAGGCGAATCGGCTCGCAGGCTCTGCACTCCGGACACAGCGTGCGATAGAGCACGAAGCCCTGTCGTCGGTCGCCCGTCGCGAGTCGCGCGTCGACCTCGGGTCGACGCAGGCGACGACACGGAAGTCGAAGCGGCATACGGGCCAAACGGTCGGGCAGATAGGGACAGCTGGTCGCCTGGTCGTACACGACGATCTCCGGTGGCGCACCGGGTACGACGATGAACGGAAACTGTTCAGCTGACATGACGACGCGGAGCCCAACGGCACACTGCCGTGCGTTCAGAGCATATCCGGCGAAGCCGCCGGGGCCACCACCGCGTGGGCGCGAACCACCCATCGGGCGAGCAGCCGGGAGAATCGCTCTCGAGCATCGCCCGCAGTCCGCTCGACATGTGCGTGGTCCAGCACCGCCCCTTCGAGTCCGGCGGCCAAGTTGGTGATGCAGCTGACCGCGCCCACCCGGACGCCTCGCTTTCGGAGCGCAATGACCTCCGGAACGGTGCTCATGCCCACTGCGTCCGCCCCCAGCGTGCGCAGCATGCGAATCTCGGCAGGCGTCTCGTAGCTCGGCCCGAGCATTGCGGCGTACACCCCTTCGCGCAGCTCGACTCCGGTTTCGTGCGCAGCACTCCGGGCCGCCTGCGCCAACTCCGGATCGTACGCCCGACTGAGATCGACGAAACGGGGTCCGACGCCATCGTCCGCGCCCACCAAGGGATTGGTCCCCATGAGATTGATGTGGTCCATGATCAGCATCAGGTCGCCAGGCTGGAGCTGATCGCCGATGCCACCCGCAGCATTGGTCAGAAGCACGGCACGGCAACCGCACGCCACCAGCAGCCGGGCACCAAACACCACCCTAGCCGCCGGCTGGCCCTCGTACAGGTGAACCCGACCCTGCAGGCAGGCCACGGGCACGTTTTCGACGTGTCCGAGGCAAAGAACGCCAGCGTGTCCCGCCACGGAGGCGGCGGGGAAGTGCGGCACATCCGCATAGGGAACGCGAATCGAATCTCGCAGCGATTCGGCAAATCCGCCGAGTCCGGAGCCCAGAATCACGCCGAGATTGGGGCGCAGCCCGAAACGAGCCACGTATCGGGCCGCCTCCGTGACCTGCGCATCGAGCGAAGCCGACATGCTGAGCATGTAGCGTCGTCGACCTCGACGGCGGAAGAAAGGGGCATGTCCGCAGGCGCACCGTGGGCGACTCCCGTGCGCAGGCGATTCAAGGACGCGACTAGGGGCCAATCTGTGGTATGAGCCCCGGCCCAGTCAGCCATCGTCGCCGCTCGGCGGCACCACGGCTGGCCGCCCGGATCATCCGTTCAGCAGAGGCAGCATGGCTAGCAAGTTCGCTCAGTTCCTGACCGACCAAGGGATAGACCCGCGCCGAGTGCTCACGGCCTCTCGAGCCATCGAGCGGCTCCGCCCGGAGGACCGCACGATCAAGCTCGAGAAGCGGCGCGCCAAGGGAGAGGATGCGCCCGCGGGTGGGGACAAGGACAAGCAGCCCCCGGCCAAGCCTCGGTCAGGCCGTACGGTTACCGAGCGGCTGCTGCGAGAAGCCACCGCCGGCAAGCCGGTGTCTGGCCCTGCGAAGCAGCGGCTGCTGCGTGCGGTGAACCGCGTGCTGGAGCAGAAGAAGAAGGATGCCGTGGATCTACGGGCGCTCTTCTGAATCAGCGGTTCCGCGTCGCTCAGAGTTCGCGGCGCATGACGACGGCCCGACCGTCGCCTAGCAGCCAGCGAAGGTTGCGTTCGTCGTCGAGCTTCAGATCGAGATGGTCGACCTTGCCGTCGTCGCGCTTGACGGCGAGCTTGACGTCGTCCTTGCGCACTCGAACCACCTCGTAGCTCGAGCTCCGTGGCTCCTCCGCCGGGATCGCCACGGTGAGCGACGATCCGGCAAACTCGAAGCTCGCGCCTTTGGCCCATCCCGTTGCAGCCGCCAGGACCTCCCCGTCCACGTTCTCAACGCTGTCCCCATGCCACCGGCCGGCCAACTTCTTCTGGACCGGATGGCCATTGCAGCCTGCCGCGCCGAGCATCAGTGCGACGATCAGAATGCCAGCAGCGAAGGGTCCAGGAGTCGCCGTTGGAAAGCGCATGATATGAGAATGTTAGCCTGTAAAACTTACATCTGACCACAAACACGCACATGCCCGTGAGGGTACCCGAGGATATCGAAGCGGAGCCGCCCGCAGGCGTGGGGACCTCGGAGATGTGAGAGGCCCCCGAGCACAGCTCGGGGGCGGGG
>CAZSVU010000006.1:7123-47588 GCA_964610275.1 uncultured Polyangiaceae bacterium
GGACGCAGCAGGTCTACTGCATTCGTACCGAGGCCCCCGAGCACAGCTCGGGGGCGGGGGGACGCAGCAGGTCTACTGCATTCGTACCGAGGCCCCCGAGCACAGCTCGGGGGCTACTTGCAGCAGCGCATGCCCAAACTGTAGTCGAAGTACTCGCGAGGATGAGCTGCGACTCGGCGTTCGCAGCCGGCTCGCGTGCTGCGGGAGAAGAAGCCACCGAGGAATACGCCGTCCGGGTCGTCCACCCACTCCGCGAGGTTGCCGACCATGTCGAAGACTGCGTCATCGCCCCACTCGCTCCGGCACCGCGAGGTGGCGCCGGTCGGTCGCAGCAGTGGTCGCCCCCCCACTTCTAGGCCGTTCAGACGTGGATCGAGGTGGTGAATCGAAGCGTTGCCGTGGAGCATGCCCGCAGGGTGGGCCTCGCGAAAGACGTTGCAGGCGCCGTTGACGTACTGGTCGCCGTAGGGGAATTGGCGACCCTGGCTGCCACGACACGCCGTGACCCACTCGGTCTCGCTGCACAGGCGCTTGCCGGCATTGCGACACGCGAGCGCCGCAACGTCAGCACTCAGGTAGCCGTTGGGGATGGCGCCCGCACGGACTTCGGCGCGGGGCTCGAACTCCTGCTCGAGCTGCCAGCTCGGCGGCTCCGGCACCTTCACCGTTCGTTCCATGATCAGCTTGCCCGTCAGCTGGTTGTGCATGAACCGTCGGTACGCCTGCTTCGTCTGGGTCCGCGTCGGGTGATAGTACGGCGAGAGCAGGCGACCGCTGCGGTGGTCGACGAGCACGGACTCGTAGCGATCGATGCAGAACTGCTCGCTCACCGCGACCATCTCGGACGGGCAGCGGCCCGTGGAGAGAGTCGGACCACGCAACTGGCCTCCGCCCGGCGCAGTGGGGGGAGCTTGGTCTCCCCCATCCGGCAGGTAGAGCAGCCGGGGGGGGGCAGTGTCGGACGGAAGGGGCACGGGGGCGGACGCCACGGTGCCGCTCGGGCGCGGGGGAGTCGGGCTGCCCTCCTCGGCGCACCGACAACCGCTCGCGACCAGGCACACCACGAGCAGGAGCGCTGCTACCAGCGGGGACGAATCGAGCCCGCGCTGGCACCCGAGCGCCTCTCGGCAAGTCACTTCCCGCGATAAACGATCAGGCCGTGAGTCAGGTCGTACGGGGAGACGGCCACCCGCACCCGATCGCCGGGCAAGACACGGATGTGATGGCGACGCATGCGGCCGGAGAGCTGTGCGCGCACAATCGCTCCGCCCTGGTCGACCCGAATGTTGTACTGCCCGCCTCCGAGCGCATCCTGGATGACGCCCTCCATC
Source organism: uncultured Polyangiaceae bacterium (assembly GCA_964610275.1). GTDB lineage: Bacteria > Myxococcota_A > Polyangia > Polyangiales > Polyangiaceae > JAFGBI01. The sequence goes on from CAZSVU010000006.1 coordinate 8,455, forward strand.
TCGAGAAGATCACCTTTGCTCATCGGCCGCGGCTCAAGTGGCTAAGAAGGTCCAAATCCGCGGGGAAGCTGACACACCCTCGACCCCATTGCAAGAACCAGACAGGAGCGAAACGTGAAGGACAGCCGCCCGGCCTGACCTGCGAGATCCGCTCCCGACGCTGGCTTCGAACACCGGGGCGGGCATAATCACGACCCGCGTGTTCCCTGCCACGTTCTTCGACTACAACGGCGTGCTCGTCGATGACGAAGCGGTGCATTGCGCAGCCATGCGTGCCGCCGTACGACCCTTGGGGGTTACGTTCTCGGAACGTGACTATTGGGAAAGGTATTTGGGATTCGACGACATCGGGGCGTTCCAGGCCATCCTCCGAGACGCCGGGCGATCGCTCCAGTCGGACTTGGTGAGCGAGTTGGTCGAGGCCAAGGGCAAATTGTACCTGGACGCGGCCCGGGATCAGCTCAAGACCTTCGCGGGGGCCGAAGCGCTGGTACGGCGACTCGCCCAGGCGGGTCCGGTCGCCGTGGTTTCCGGCGCGTTGCGCCACGAGATCGAGCTCGGGCTAGAGGTGCTCGGAGTGACCGAGTCGATCTGCTGCATCGTGGCGGCTGAGGACACGACCGCGTCCAAGCCCGATCCGGAAGGATACGTAGTCGCCAAGCGTCGACTTCGGGACCTGGGATATCCCCAGGCGGCCGATCGCGCACTCGTCATCGAAGACTCGATGGCAGGCATCGAGGCGGCGAAAGCCGCAGGGCTGCCCTGCTTGGCCGTCGCGCACACCTATCCGTCGGAACGTCTTGCGGCCGCGGGCGCGGACCTCGTCGCCGACTCCGTGGCTGCGGTCACTGACCACTCGTTGGAGGAGCTCTACGCGACGCTCTATGGGTGAGGCGGTGCGGTTTCGAGCTCGACGCGCGCTGACCGTCGCGAGCCTGGTGCTGGCGCAACTTGCGCTCTGCCGACATCCCGATGCCCACTCTGCCCCGGCGGGTGCGCAGGGTTGGCACGAGAGTGCCCTGCCAGGCGTGCGCGGCATGACCGTAGGACCGATCGAAAACGCTCTGCACCCTGACCGCGGATACGGCTCCGATCGGTGCGCTCGCGCCCTGCACGAAGCGCGGCGCATGGGGGCCAACTGGGTGAGCTTGACCCCCTTCGGGCGAATCTGGAATCTCTCGCCCACGGGCGTGGCGCTCACTTTCGAGACCCCCTTCCGCGACAATCGGCGGGCGGTGAAGGTCGCCGTCGACCAAGCGCACGCCGAAGGGCTCAGAGTTCTGCTCATCCCGCAGCTCTGGATCGAAACCGGCGGTTGGCGCGGGGAGCTCGAGTTGGGCGACGGCGAGGCCTGGCAACGGTGGGCCGACGGCTACGGCGACTTCATCCTGGAGTGGGCGCGGGTCGCCCGTGAGGCGAATGCCGACATGTTCTCGGTGGGCGTCGAGCTGCGCAGCTGGGTTACCACGACCCACGCGCCGAGCTTCATCGAGGTCATCCACCGCGTACGGCAGACCTATCCCGGACTCCTGACCTACGCGGCGAATTGGGACGACGTAGAAGACACCGTCATTCTGGGCGAGCTCGATGTGATCGGCGTCAACGCATTCTTCCCGCTTGCCTCCGAGCCGGGAGCCCAGCTCGATGAGCTGCGAAGCGGGGCTCGCGATGCGGCCCACCGCATGGAGCAGCTGTCGAAAGCCTGGAACAAGCCGCTGCTGTTCACCGAGTTCGGCTACACGACGCGCAAGGACCCCGCTGTGCGCCCCTGGGAGTGGCCGGAGCACCTCTCCGACGTCGTCGTGGACGAGGTGGCGCAGGCCGAGGCGTACCACGCGTTGCTGTCTGCGTTCATCCCCCAACCGTGGTTCGCCGGGTTCTTCGTCTGGCGTGTTTACGCAGATCCCGACGACGTGTCCCAGGAGGCGGAGTGGGGGTTCTCGCCCCGGGGCAAGCTGGCCGAGCTGGTGCTGCGGGACGCATTTGGGGCGTGGCTCGCCGCGGATGGGCCACGGCCGGCAGGCGCAGGGCTGTGGCGTCACTCAGCCCGCGGGGTCGGACGCTACTGACGCTGACGCGGCAAGGCTCCGACGCCGAGCAGCAGCGCAAAAAACTTGCCCACACCCACGCCGGTCCGGTACCGACGTGCACTGGAGATTCCTGGCCGCGGGCTCGTCTAGGGGGCGCGCCGGTCGGGGCGTCGGACCAAGCCATCCGCAGAGAGAGCCGAATGTACGCCGCGTTCCATCACAAGCTCGGCCTGTAGCTCCTGCAAACGACTCCACCAAGTGGCTCCGCCCGGGGGGATCGGCTGCGTGCGAGCGAAGTCTGCTGGAAGCAGGGGGAGTCGAAGACGGCGATCCACACTCGCGCTCCCTGATTCAGTCCTCTCGCTCCAGTCTCACCGGACCGAACTGATCCGGGTGACACCCGGTGCGTCCCTCGAAGAAGCCGCGGAGCCAATCCATGTCCTCGCGAACGTTCCCAGTAGGCCACATGACCGGACCGAATGTGGCCGTCTTGGCACCGTAGTCGAGCACACCGCCAACCAAGGGGACCTGAGCCAGACGGGCGACGTGATAGAAGCCCGACCTCCAGTGCTCGGTGCGACGTCGGGTTCCCTCGGGTGAGATGGCGATCACCATCCTCTCGGCGCTCCGAAAAGCATCCGCGAGTTGCTCGACCGTACCGTGCTTCGCACGCCGGTCGATCGGAATTCCCCCGAGCCAGCGCATAAATCCACCAAAGGGAGCGCGGAACAGCGTGTGCTTGCCCGCCCACCGAACGCGCACCCGGCAGCGAAACGCGACCGCCAGCATGTGGGGGACGTCCCAGTTGCTGGTGTGAGGGGCAGCAACGAGCACGTACTTCGCTTCGGGCGGGGGTCTTCCGCCGATCTTCCACCCTGCAATCGTCAGGTAGACGCCGGCAAGCCAGTGCAGGATTGCGGGGAATTCGTCCGCCGCGGGCTCACCCGCCCCAGTCGAGGGCGTCTGCGCTGCTACCGGAGCAGCTCTTTCACCGTCACTCCGCATGGCCACCTGTGGGCACTCAATCGCCCAGCGTGATTATGGCCCAGCCCCTCCGCCTCGCAAACCGATTCGCTCCATCCCGCATTCTGCTCGGTGCTCGGTTTCCGGGACGTACCTGCGGCACTACACTCTCGGCGTGGCCCGCGAGCCCATCCACAGCCAGCCGCTCACGGTGACCCGCCACGACCGCGACGCCACGGGCATGACCTACGTCTACCCCGTGGTCTCGCGCCGCGCCGGGGGGGTGTCCGTGGGGGTGAATCTCAACCCGAACTCCGCCTGCAACTGGCGCTGCGTGTACTGCCAGGTTCCCAACCTGACGTTCGGGAAGGCACCCCGGGTGGACCTCGGGCAGCTGCGCGAGGAGCTGACGGATCTGGTCACTGACATCGTGCGGGGACGATTTCTGCAGCGGTCGGTTCCTGCCGACGCGCGACGGCTCGAGGACGTGGCGCTGTCGGGCAACGGTGAGCCGACGAGCTCTGGTCAGCTCGGCGATGCACTGGAGGTGATCGCGGAGGTCCTGCGCGAGCTCGGTCTGCTGGGCCAATTGCGCGTCACTCTGATCACGAATGGATCCATGCTGAACAAGCCGTCGGTCCGAGTGGCGGTGCAACGCCTGGCGGAAATGCACGGGGAAGTCTGGTTCAAGCTGGATAGTGCGACATCCGAAGGACTGCGACGCATCAACCAGTGCTCGGTGAGGGCAGACGCCCACTTGGCCAAGCTGCGCTCTGCGGCCGAGCTCTGCCCCACCTGGATCCAGAGCTGCCTGTTTGCCTGGAACGGGCAGCCCCCCACCGCGGCAGAGTGCGAGGCGTATCTGGACGCGCTGCACGGCCTGGCTCGCGATGCGGTGCCGCTGCGCGGCGTGCATCTCTACACGCTGGCCAGAGCGTCGCAGCAACCCGAGGCTGGCGAGCTCGAGCCACTGAGCGAAACGTGGCTTCGGGAGTTCGGCCGACGTGTCGAAGCCCTTGGCTTCACCGTACGAGTGAGCGGCTGACCTCAATCCGCGGGGGGCGGGGGCGCCGGCTCCCACCACGTCGCCGCTCCCGCCACCGGACCGCCCTCGTGCCAGTCCCACAAGTAGTCGACGTACGCCAACGCGAAGTAGACCAGTCCACTGGCGAGCATTCGCTGGATGTATCCCGCTGCCCAACGCGGTCCGCCGCCTTCTGGCTGGCGTTGCCAGCGCCGCATCCACAGGTCAGCAACCCAGAAGAACGGCGTCGCCAACAGGCAGAGTCTCGGGAAGAATCCGACGGCCGTAAGCACCAAGACCGCACCGACCGCTGAGTTGGCACACCACCGCCCAGCGCGCAGAGCCGCCCGCGCGCCATGGGTGACCACCAAAGTGCGGTAGCCGCGCCGCAGGTCGTCGGCACGCTGAAAGGCTTGCGCGCAGAACGTTGCGCCCAGCAACCAGAGGGTCAGGAGCGCGAACGTGATGGCCGTTCGCAGATTCATCGCGACTCCCACCAGCGACCAGCCTGCACACGCCGAGAGCACACCGTAGCCGACGGCGTTCACCAAGGGTCCCTTCACGGGATGGCCCTTCCACGCCGTCGCCGGATGCGAGTAGAGCACAGCCAGCAGGGCGCACCCGGCAGCACAGGCCGCCACCCACGGGCTCGCTCCGAACCCAGCCAGCACTCCCGCAGCCAGTGCGCCGTAGCCACACTGGCTGACGCACGCGGGGATGCGAGTGGGAGTCGCGAAGAGCGCTCCCGCTTCGTGGGCGTCGAGTGCCGCATTCAGCCACATCGTCCCGGCGTTGAGCAGCAGCCAGGCGGGCAACAGCAGCGCGAATCCGCGCGGATTGGTCCAGTCGAGGGCGCGATCCCAGTGTGCGAACCCGTAACCGATGAACGGAATCCACAGCAGCCAGAAGGCGAAGCGCGGTCGCGTCAATTGCCAGAGCGCCCGTGCGGTGCCGCCCCGCGCAGCAGCGGGGGCCGGGTTGGCCTCCTCCCGTGAGGGGCCGTCCGGCTGCGAAGACGTCTCGGTCGTCGTCTGCGCGACACTCTCGGCTGGTTGGGTCACCCGTCGCGATTCTACCTCGAATTCGAGAACCGGGTGGCCAACGACCGGGCGCTGCGTCAGTCGTCCTTCAGCAGGAGCCGCCGTGAAAGGCGCCGCACGGCGTCATCCATGCCGACGTCGATTCGACGTCGGAAGTCCCGCCACAGCACTTCGTCGCGCGCTTGGCGGCTGAGTCCCGCGACCTCGGGACTGCTCTCCGCCATGATCTCGGCTTGGCACAAGCGCCGGCGGGTGTCCCACTCGAACACCACCAGCCACCCCTCGAACACGCCTCCGTGAAACTTGTCGCCTTCGATCCGAGGCGCTTCGCGGCGTTTGGTCCGCAATACCGCCACGTGGTCGTACTCACGGTCCAGTTTCTGGATGCGAACCAGGGCGTCGATGTCTCGCTTGGTCTCGGGCAGCTGGGACACTCGATCCAGGTCGCGCAGCAAGCGGGCGGACAGGAAACTCCAGCGGCTCCGCTCGCCGGCGTACACTCCGGCCGCGTCCCGGCCATACCGGTCCAGAAACTCGTAGTCGACGAGCAGCATGCGACCGTAGCCTCCGTCGAGCTCGTGCTCGAGGTCTTCGTCGGGGCAGGGCTCTTCTTGGAGCTTCTCCGGTGCAGGCACTGCCGCGCGGAGCTTCCTCAGCCGCTCGGTGAACTCCTGCACGTCTCGGCGATGGCGCTGGGCAAGATCGGAGTCGACGACGCTACTCGTTCTTTCTTCGCAGCCGGTTCCCACCAGGACCACGACCAGAACCAGTGCAAGGAACGCGCCGAGACTCCGCTGCCGGCACACCATCTTCATTCCTCCTCCGCGGGGTAGAAGGGGCACTCCTCGAGCAAGCACTGTCGGTTCCGCTCATGCCACTCACAGAGCGGGTCGGTCGAATTGGCGAACTCGACCCCGAGCGTGTCCTGCGCCATGTCTCGGGCCTGAATCAGGGCAACGGTCGCGCATCGCTTGCAGCACCGGGGTCCCCCGAGCTCTGCAATCGCGCTGAGGGCTCCCGCGGTCAGAAGATTGGAAAGTCCCCACTCCTCCTTCGACAGCGGGGTCGCTCCCAGGAGCACGCTGGAGAATATCCCGACGCCGACCGCCGCGCCGCAGGACCCGTGCAGGCCGCAGGCGCCGCCGGGCACCTTCTCCGCGCGGCGACGCGCCTCCGCCAATCGCACACGCAACTCGGCAACCTCGCCCCCCGCCGCGTGCGTGGCACAGGCGAGCAGCACCGCCGGCACCAGATAGTGGTGCTCAGGCCCGTGCAACTTGAGGGCCGGCTGGCGCATGAGCTGGCGAGCCAGCGCGATGGGGTCGGTACAGGTGGTTTCTGCACAAACGCGTTCAATCAGATCCAACGCAGGCAGCGCGTGGCATCCATCACAGACGAAGTGGCCTTCGATGCATCGCACGTTGGTCTCACTCACATCGGCACACAGAGCGCAGCGGTCAGGACTGCTGCTCGCGGCGTAGCTGAGCTCGGCACCACACACCAGGCACCCGGTATCGCTTTTCGACTCGGGGTGAGCAGCCATGCGTCGATTGCGCCCATCCAAATCAGCGAGCACGAATCTCGAACGGTCTTTGGAGCCCCCAGCTGGGTGAGGGCTCCAAAGACCTCACGATGCCTCGAGCTCGCTCGAACCGATTCCTGTTGCTCATTCGGGGTCTTCGCAAGACCCCGCCCCGAACGTCGGCACCGAAGGTGCCGCCCATGACAACCAGCCACTCTGCGCAGATCGCAAGGGAGCAGTCTTCCGCTGGGCCGCCGCCCTTGGACCGGTCCAGCGGAAGACCCACGTTGCGACTCGCGGCGCGGAGTGGCGCGCGGGGCCCCACCCCAAACGGCCCGCGCACAGCGCATATCCCGGCAGTGGTCGACATTCGTGCTCCCCTATTCAGTCAATATGCGTACTTAGTGGCGCGCAAGCCTCGGGGCAAGCCGAGCTCCAAGCGCGGCAAACCTTGCGGGCCGTCGTAGAGGTAGGCGTAGCGCGCCAGATTCCCCGTGACGCGCATCACGTACTTGCGAGTTTCCCCGTACGGAATGCGGGCGACGAAGACATCCAGCGGGAGTGACTCACCGGTCTCGAGCCAACTCGATGCCGCCAACGGCCCGGCGTTGTAGGCGGCGGCACCCAGCGGGACCAGCCCACCGAACATGGCGAGCACCTTGTGCAGATAGTGCGCGCCCATGCGGATGTTCTCCGCCGGACTCCTGAGGAGCTCGGGGCGGTAGTCCACCGACAGCTCAGCGGCCACGCGACGTGCCGTCGGCGGGATCAGCTGCATCAGACCAACGGCGTTGGCGGGTGAAACCACGGTAGGCCGGAACGTGCTCTCCTGGCGCATCACGGCGTAGATCAGGTGCGGCGGCAGGGCGTAGTGCTGCTCTGCCGCGCGAACCGCTTCCAAGTACGGGCGCGGATAGATGCAGTTCCAGAGCCAGCGGGTCGCTACGGAGGGGGCTTGGCGCAAATGCTGCCAGCTCGCTGCCCGTTGCCCGGCACGATAGCGCCGCGCTGCTCCGCTGAGCCGCGCATAGGCTTGACATACGGCCTCGTCTCCTCGAGCGCCGTGGGTCGTGCGCAGCGTCTGCTCGTGCGTGCCGAGCTCCCGCTCGGCGTCCAGGTCCAAACCCAGTCGCACCAACAGCCGCACTTTGTCCGGCAGCTTGATCGCCAGCTCCGCACGCGCCGGCGCGCTCTGGGCGGGTTCGATGGGAGGTGGGGGCTGCTCGCCCAGCTCGGTCAGTCTCGCCGCGCTGAGGAGTGCACTGAAGGAGAGCGGATACTCCTCGATCACCTGGCGGAACTGCTCGGCGGCAGTCTTCTTCTCACCGGCCCCCGCCAGCGCCACCCCCTGCAGGTGGCGGTAGAACGAGCGCTCCAGCGCTCGTTCCTCGTTCTGCGCCAGAGCGGCGAACGCGCCGGCAGCCTGACGGTGCTGCCCGGCTGCCAGCCGCGCGACGGCGGTTTCGTAGGCCGCGGATTCACGGTGGATCGCGCGCTTGCCGTAGCGTTTCAGGTAGGCAGCGTAGCTCTGTATCGCTGCTTTCCATTTGCCGAGCAGGTACTCGAGCCGGGCCGCGCGAAATGCAGCGTGTTCGGCATAGCCGGACCGAGGGTGCTGTCGCGCCAGGCGGCGGTAGAGGTCGATCGCCTTTTCGTCCTGCTGCGCGCGCGACAGTGCGCGGGCCGCGTAGAACCGATCCTGAACGACGTCTCGGCTACCGGCCTGGGCCGCTTCGGCGAACAGCTTGGATGCGGCCTCGTAGTCCTGTCGCGCCTGATATAGCGCCCAGGCCCGAGCATGCAGCAGATCGCCGCGACGCACTCCGGGCCCAGGAGCCGCGCCGAGCAACTCGAGCTCCCGTTCTACCTCGTCGACCCGCCCGAGCTCCGCAAAGCGCATCGCGCGTGCGTAGCGGTCGGCCTTGGTCAGAGCATGGCCCGGAAACAGCTCTGCCAGCCGAGAATCGGCACCTTGGGCGTGCTCGTCAGCCGGCACCGACGTGGCCAGCCACCGGAGATCCGTGATGGCGACGACCTGCTTCTGCTGTTTGACGGCAATCCGCGCTCGGATCGCGCGAGCCTGCGCTTGCTCGTCGAGCAGCTTCTTCTGCTGCGCGAGTCGAATGGCGTGGTCCGCCGTACCTCGCGCTTGCGCCAGCTTGCCAGCCCGCTCGAACGCCAGGGCGGCTTTGGTGACGGCACCCACGGTGGGCCGAGACGCGAAGTACTTCGCAGCGTCGAGGTAGGGCCCGGCTTCGAGTTGCGCCTCGGCGCGGTAGCGGGAGATGTCCGCAGCCAGAGTCGGAAGCTTCTGACCCAGCCCGTCGAGCAGGGGCACCGCTCGGGCATGATCGCCAGTGGCGATCGCGGCTCGCGCGCGCACGTAGCGCAGGCCGGGCTCGGCCCGCTGCTCCGCGTCGAGTCCGTCGATCAGCCGTGCCGCCTCTTGCCAACGCTGGAGGCGAACCGCCTCCACCCAGCTGGATGCACCGCGCGATGGTTCAGCCGAAGGCGACGCTGCCGGGTCCGGAGAGCCCGGTCCGACCGGAGTGCCGCTACGCGCCGGGCCGAAGGCGGCGCTGGGGTTCGCGTCGCCGGGTGGTGTCCCGCTGGAATTGCGGGCGCAACCCAGCAGGATTGCCGCGAGAATGCTGCCGCGGACGAGGGCGCTCGCAGTGCGATGCATCGCCGGCACGCGTAGCACGCCCCGTCGCGCGTTCACCAATATCCGCGAGAATGCTCCCCGCACACCGGGTGGGGCGCTACCACCCCCACCGGTACTCGGCTCGCAGGAGCGCGCTCAGGTAAGGCGCATCGCCCAGACTGGCGAGAGGATCGCCCAGAAAGCCGTGAAACCGAAGCTGCGCGCCCAGCCCAACGCTCCGGGACAGGGCGTAGTCCAGCCCCAGGTCCACACTCATGCCGAGCTCGTTCCGGCCGAGCTTCCCGGGCCGCTCGGGCCCACCCAGGTGGTACACGCCGAATTGAAGACCGAAGTAGGGAACCCACTCGATGATGTCGACCTTGTAGCTGAGCCCGGCACTGAGCCCGGAGAGGCTGAACCGTTCGTGATGCCGCTCGTGCAGCCCGATGAGTGCCTCGAGCTTGGCATCGAACATGTCGCTTAGCCCGTAGGCAGAGTGCAAGCCAAATACGGGGCCGAGCGTGGTGTCCTCGTCCGCAAAGGCCCCCGCACCCGCGCCCGCGCCGAGGTGCCACTGGTTCTCCAGGGCCAGCGCAGCGGGAGCGACGGTGACCACTACGATCGCGAGTGCGACGGCTGAGAGCTGGCGAGCACGACGCATGCCTCCGTACTTGTACTCGCTCCCGTGCGGGTTGGCGATAGCGATGCGCAACTTGGGCTAGTGCCCTGTCTCGGAAATGACAATCCATGAACCCGCTTCGCCACGCCTTCGTGGGTCTCCCAGGTGGGAGTCGGGACAGGGCACATGACGCACCGAAGGTGCCGCAAGGAAGACCAGGTGCTCTGTCCAGATCGCAGCGGAGCTGTCCTCTGCTGGGCCGCCACCCCCGCGTTCGCCCCGGCAGACGACATCGATTGCCCTTGCCGGACAGAGCGCTAGAGCATCGTCATGGGGTCTACGTCGATGGCCGATCGTGCTTGCCGGTCCCGCGGTGCGCGCGCGACGGCCAGCAGCGTCGTCCGCAACAAGGACCGGCTCTTCGACTGAACCATGAAGTGGAAGCGGTAGCGGTTGCGCAGGCGCGCCAGTGGCGCCGCGCACGGCCCGAGAATGCGAACTCCAGCCGGAGCGACCCGTCGGGCCACCTCGGCCAGCCGTTGCGCCAGCATGCGGCCCTGCCGTTCGTCCGCAGCGTCGACGCGCACCAGCGCCAGCCTCGAGAACGGGGGGTAGCGCAGCTCTTGACGGGCCGCGAGCTCCTGCTCGACGAAAGCGGGAACGTCGTGACGGGTGGCCAGGACGACGGCCGGGTGCTCGGGAAGGCGAGTCTGGATCATCACGGTTCCGGGACTGTCGCCTCGACCCGCGCGTCCCGCCACCTGCACCAACAGCTGGAACGTGCGCTCGGCCGCACGAAAGTCGGGCATGCTGAGCGCAGCGTCGGCGTTGAGCACGCCCACCAGCGTCACCTCCGGCAGGTCGTGCCCCTTGGTCACCATCTGAGTGCCCACGAGGATGTCCAGCTCTCGCCGACGCATGCGGTCCAGCACGCGGGCACTCTTGGCGCCGGCGGCCACGTCGCGATCGAGACGTCCGATACGAGCGTCGGGGAAGGCCTCGGCCAGCGTCAGTTCGATGCGCTCGGTCCCGGCTCCTTCCTGCACGATGGAGTCGCTGCCGCACTCCCCACACACGCGGGGCACTGCCGCAGCATACCCACAGTAGTGACACCGCAGCCGATCGCCCGCGCTGCGGTGGTGCGTCAGCCCCACGGAACAAGACGGACACTGCACGACGTGCCCGCAATCGTCACACAGCACGCTGGGCGCGAAGCCGCGGCGGTTGAGGAAAAGGATGGCCTGTCCGCCGGTTTGGAGCACCCGCTCCAGGGCGCGGTGGAGCGGAAGGCTCAGCAGCCGGTGTCCGGTTGGACCCGGCCCCACCCGACGGAGGTCCACGATTTCGACCTTGGGCAGCGCGGTGGCCTGGCGCGCACGGGCCGGCAGACGCAGCCGCTGGAGCTTGCCGCGCCGTACCAGCATCTCGGTCTCCAACGAGGGGGTAGCCGAGCCGAGCACGCAAACAGCGCCGGCGCGGTGGGCCCTGAGCAGCGCCATGTCGCGGGCGTGGTAGCGGACGCCGTCTTCCTGCTTGAACGACCCGTCGTGTTCCTCGTCCACACACAGCAGACCCAGGTTGGCCACGGGTGCGAAAAGTGCGGATCGGGCCCCCACGGCAACACGCAGCTCGCCGCTCCGGAGCCGCTTCCACATGCCGTGCCGGTCACGCTCGCTCAAGCCGCTGTGCAGCACCGCAATGCCGTCACCCAGTCGGGCACGAAACCGTGACACCAACTGGGGGGTGAGTGCGATTTCGGGGACCAAGACGATGGCTCCCCGGCCGAGCTCCAGGCACCTCCCAACGGCCCGGAGGTACACTTCCGTTTTGCCGGACGCGGTCACACCGAACAGCAGGAAGGCGCCCCGTGAGCCCTCCAGCGCGGAGATGATGCCGTCGACCGCTCCCTGCTGCGCGTCGGTCAGCACGGGGGGCGTGTCCCGCGGTACGGGTGCCGAGAACGGGTCGTGCTCCACCTGCTCGTCGGCCAGCGCAACCAGCCCCAGCTGCTGCAGACGCTTGAGTGCCGCCCGCGCGTTGCCCCACCGACGAGCGAGCTCGGCCACGGAAGCTGGGCCCGCGTCTCTCAGGTGTGCCAACACCTCGCAAGCCTGGCCGCGGAGCGCAGCCGGCGCGGGGTCGTCACCAGTGGCCCGCGCGACCTGAACCAGTCGGCCCACCATGCGAGCGCCGGGTGTCGTCAGGCCCTGTTGATCGAGGGCCTGCGCTGCCGCTCGCTCCAGAGCGGGAAGCGCCAACCGCATCACCTCGCCAACGGGGGCCAGGTAGTACCGAGCGAGCTCCAGCAGAAACCCGAGCAGCTCCTCGGGGATGACCGGCACCGCGTCGACCACAGCCCGGATCGGCTTGAGCTTGCTGTCCGGAAGGTCGGTCTCGGTGACGCCGGCTTCGATGACCACACCCATCACTCGACGCCGGCCAAAGTCACAGAGCACGCGAGCACCGGGCACGACACGAGCCTCTAGCTCGGTCGGCACCTGGTAGGTGAACGCCCGACCGAGCGGGACGGGGATGGCGATGCGAGCCAGCGACACGGTGAGCACGAAAAAGAGCAGCGCCCGTAGGAGTATTCAAGGTAGAACATGGGCCGAGCCGTGGCACTGCTGTTTGGCCTGTTGATCCTGGCTTTGTTGTCGATTCCGCTGGTGATCTCTATCCAGCGGGCCAATGAGCTGTGCTACGTGACGGTGCGGGACGGAAAAGCCACGTTCCGCCGCGGGCGACTCCCCCAACGGTTGCTCGACGACATCAGCGACGTGGTGAAGAAGCCACGGGTAAAGAAGGCGACCATTCGAGTCGTCAGGGAGCGGGGTCGCCCCCGCGCGATCATCAGCGGGGACGTGTCCGACGCCACCCGTCAGCGACTGCGTAACGTGGTCGGGACCTTTTCCACCGCCAAGCTCGAAGCTGGCGGCCGGCCCTCCCGCCCGAAGCGGCGGCGCGGCCCGAGCGGAATCCGGCGCTGAGCTCGGACGCGCGAACGGACCTGCAACGACGCGGACGAGCCGTTCCGCTTCGTGCACTCCGCCCGATCGGTGCGACGTGGCCGGAAACTCGGCCACTTCTGTTCGTTCAGGCGCCCGATCCAGAGGAAATGGACGGAATTTCGAATTTTTTTTTGGTCGATCGGGTCGCGCAGAGGCGCCCTGAAGACTGCCACGCCCCTTCCCGACCGCCCCAAATGCAGAGCGCTGCGCCTCAGCCCTTGGGCGGCGGAACCGACGGGGCCTGGGCCTTGTCGAGCTCGAAGCCCTCGTGCAGGGCACGCACCGCAAGCTCGCCGTACTTCGACTCGATGATGCAGCTCAGCTTGATCTCGCTGGTGGTGATGCCGTGGATGTTGATCCCCTCCTTGGAGAGGAGCTGGAACATCTTGGCAGCGACCCCCGCGTGAGAGCGCATGCCCAAGCCGACGATCGACACCTTGACGATGTCCAGATCGAACTCGACCGATGCAGCTCCGAGCTCCCGCGCGGTCTTCTGGATCGTGTCCTGACAGCGAGCCAGCTCGGTCTTGGGCACGGTGAAGGTGACGTCGGTGGTCTTGTCGCCCTCCCGCGAGGGGCTCTGGATGATCATGTCGACGGAGATGTTCTGCTCCGCCAACTCGCCGAACAGGGCGGCCACGACTCCGGGGCGATCAGGTACACGGATGAGCTGCACCTTCGCCTCGTTCTTGTCGTAGGCGACACCAGCAACGACGATTCTCTCTAGATCAGCTTGCTCTTCGACAACCATGGTTCCTGGGCGCTCCGAGAAGGACGTACGAACGTGTACGGGGACTTTGTACTTCATGGCCATCTCCACGGAGCGGATCTGGAGGACCTTGGCTCCGAGGGACGCCAACTCGAGCATTTCTTCGTAACTGATGCGGTCGATCTTCCGAGCCGACCGGCAAATGTTGGGGTCGGTGGTGTAGACCCCATCGACATCGGTGTAGATCTCGCAGACATCGGCACCGATGGCCGCTGCGATGGCCACTGCCGTCGTATCCGAGCCACCGCGACCGAGGGTGGTGATGTTCCCCTCGCTGTCGATCCCCTGGAAGCCTGCAACCACGGCGATCTCACCGTTGGAGACGGTCTCCTTGACCCTCGAGCCCTCGATGGTGCGGATGCGCGCCTTGGTGAAGGCCGCGTCGGTGTGGATGCGCACTTGACCACCGAGCAGGCTACGCGCCTTGGCGCCGAGGGCCTTGATCGTCATCGCCACCAGCGCAGCACTCACCTGCTCGCCGGTCGAGGCCAGCACGTCCAGCTCGCGCCTGGACGGGGTTGCGTGCACCTCGTGAGCCAGGCCGAGAAGACGATTCGTCTCGCCAGCCATTGCGCTCACGATGATGACGACCTGGTTGCCCTCTGCCTGCGTCTTGATGGCGCGCTGGGCCACGTTCTTCATGCAGTCGAGGTTTGCGACGGAGGTACCGCCGTATTTCTGAACTACCAGTGCCACGGGAAGCGGGGGCTACCCCCGCCCGCGCCCTCTGTCAACGCGGATCCGGCACGGGCCGCCGCGGGTGCTCCAGGCGACCCCCGGGGATTCGCCGCCGGGGGTGCCGAATCACCGAACTCTCGACGAAAACCGAGGTACCCTCGCCTCGGCTCATGTCGCCCCTCGCGTCGTACCTCGTCGAGACACTGGTCACGCTGGTCGTGGTCATCGCGCTCGCCATTCTGGTCCTGTACGTGGCCCGAAGGGCGGGGGTCGGTCGTCCCAGCGGACCGCTGCGCTTGGTGGGGCGTCTTCCCCTGGAAGCCCGCCGCGCGGTGTACCTGGTGCGAGTGGGCAGGACGATCTACGTCCTGGGGAGCAGTGAAGCCGGCCTGAAGAAGCTGGGCGAACTTCCCGAGCAGGAGCTGGATTGGTCTGAGGAAGCGCCGGCCCCGGCCTTCTCGGAGGTCCTCGCGCGCGTGCTGAAGAAGAGCCCAGCCGGGCAGGAGCAGGATGATGCAGACGGCGACCGCGAGGCGTAGCGCGGGGGCGGCGCTGGCCGCGGCCTGCTTCGCACTCGCCCTCCCCGCGGACGTGGCTGCCCAGCCGGGAGCGCCCGCGGCGGCCGGGGAATCTCTCTCCACGCCCCTCGGTTTCGCGCTGGTCCTGAGTCTGGTGGCCCTGCTGCCGTTCGCCTTTCTGACGCTGACCGCGTTCGTGAAGATCTCGACGGTGCTGCAAATCGTACGGGGGGCAATTGGCGCGCAGAACATTCCGTCAAACGCGGTGATCCTGGCCCTATCTGGCGCGCTCACGGTGCTGGCCATGGCACCGGTGGGCAGCCGCATCGTGCAGCGCGCCGGACCGCTGTTCGCCGAGGCCGGAACCGACACCCGGGCCTCGGTGCTGGCCACGTTCAAAGCCGCGCGCGAGCCCATGCGCGCTTTCTTGAAGGCCAACTCGTCCGACCGGGAACGGACACGCTTCTATGAGCTCGCGCGGAATGCTCGCCCTGACTCCGAGCGCGACCAGGTCGGCCGCGACGATCTTCCGGTCGTGGTGCCAGCCTTCGTGGTGACCGAGCTGATGGAGGCGTTCGCCCTGGGCTTCGCCATCTTTCTGCCGTTCCTGGTCATCGACTTGGTGGTGGCCAACGTGCTGCTGGCGCTCGGCATGCAGATGATGAGCCCCACTCACGTGAGCCTGCCCTTCAAGCTCCTGCTGTTCGTAGCGGTGGACGGCTGGGGACTGCTGGCCCAGGCGCTCATCACCGGCTACGCGCCCGGATAGCCAGCGGGGGCCACCGGAAGGCGCCAGACCCTTGCGCCTTCCTCCGACCCATGTGGTCCGAGGGGCCAATCTCATGAGACTGGCGCGGTCTGTGATTGGGGGCAATAGCCCCCAATCACGCAGCCGAGATCGGCACAACGCCGGGAATAGCATGCGATCCCATTGGTTTATGCCGAGTCCAGATGAATCACAGGTCTCCCGTGGGATTGTTGACACCGATCGCCCCGCGGCTAGGATGCCGCGGCCCGGGTTTCCGGGCCGGAACGCACCGTCAACCCGAAGGGGCGGAGCTGCCAATTGCTTGATGGAGGTCGGATGGCAACCGACGTCATGATCAGCACCAGCGCACTGTCAAAGCGCTTCGGTGCCGTGCGCGCTCTCGACAAGATCACTTTCAAGGTCAACCGTGGTGAGGTGGTCGGCTTCCTCGGGCCCAATGGCGCCGGCAAGTCGACGACCATGCGGATCCTCACCTGCTTCATTTCCCCCAGCATGGGAACGGCGCAGGTGAGCGGCCACGATGTGTTCGACGACCCGCTCGAAGTGCGCAAGGCCATCGGCTACCTGCCGCAGCGAGCCCCGCTCTACGCGGACATGAACGTGTGGGAGTACCTGCGGTTCACGTCCCAGATCCGCGGCCTGGACGAGTCGACGTTCAAGCTGCGTCTCAAGAAGGTGGTCGAGGTGTGCGGATTGGCACAAATCCTCGGCAAGGACATCGGGACGCTGTCCCACGGCTACCGACAGCGCGTCGGGCTCGGCCAGGCATTGATCCACGACCCGCCCATCTTGATCCTGGACGAGCCGACCAGCGACCTCGACCCCAACGAGAAGGCCGAAGTCCTCAGGTACATCAAGGAGATCGGCAAGGACCGTACGGTCCTGCTCTCCACCCACAACCTGGCGGAGGTGGAAGAAGCGTGCGCCCGGGCGATCATCATCAGCAAGGGCCGCATCGTCGCCGACGGGCCGATTGACGACATCCGCGCCAAGACGGGTCGGGTGCGCTACATCGTCACCATCGACGAGCGGAGTGGCGAGGCCGGCAATGCTGCCCCCACGGCCACCGAGGTCCAGGACGCACTCGGTCGCCTCGACGATGCGGACGCCGTCCGAGAGCTACCCACGGATGAGTCCGCCCACAAGTTCGAGCTCAATAGCGGAAGGGATGCGGACCTGCGAGCGGAGATCTTCCGTCTGATGGTCGCGAAGAACTGGACTCTGTTGGAGTTGCGCCGCGAAAGCCAGAGCCTGGATGCGGTATTCCGCGATCTGACCGCCTCGCAAGGAGCGCTCGACCGCGGCGAGGATGTCGACGAGGACGAGGAATACGAGGACGAGGACGAGGAATACGAGGACGACGACGAGGACGACGAGGACGAGGACGAAGACGAGGATGAGGCGTCCCGGGACTCGGAGGACGACGAGGACGACGAGGAAGACGAGGAAGACGAGGACGAAGACGACGAAGACGAGGACGAAGACGAGGACGAAGACGACGATGACGACGAACGGAAGGGACGCTGAGCCATGGCCGCCATGCTGACGATAGCGAGACGCGAGTATCGCTCGTACTTCGACTCCCCCCTCGCCTACGTGGTGATCTGCCTGAGCTTTCTGGCGCTCGGGTTCTCCTTCTTCTTCTTGTTCGACGGTGGCTTCTGGCAACGCAACTTGGCGTCACTGGGCAAGCTGTTCGAGTACGCCCCGTATGGGCTGTGCGCGCTGGTCGTGCCCGTGATCACCATGCGCCTGCTGGCCGAGGAAAAACGCAGCGGAACGCTGGAGATGCTCATCACCCTGCCGGTCAAGGACAGCGACGTCATTCTCGGCAAGTACCTCGGCGCGCTGGGGCTGGTGTTGACGCTGCTCTTGACCACCGCCATCTACCCTCTGGCGATGTTCAAGGGCGTGCCCTGGACGCTGGGCCCGCTGGATGCGGGACCCGTACTGAGCGGGTACCTGGGCCTGTTGCTGCTGAGCGCCACCGCCGTCGCCATTGGCCTGCTGATCAGTGCCCTGACCGACAGCCAGGCGATCGCCTTCTTCATCACGGTGGTCGTGCTGAACTTCTTCCTGCTCGTCGGTTATCTGGCCGAGCCCATCGGGGGCTGGCTCGGCAATACCCTGAGCTACGTTTCGTTCCAGGAACGCCTCACGGGGTTCACGCGCGGGCTGATTGACACTCGCGACGTGGCCTTCTTCCTCTCGGTCACGGTGCTCGCGCTCATCGTGGCATTCCGAGCTCTCGAGCGCCGCAAGTGGGCATGAGTCATGGCAAGCAGTGATCGCAAGCGAGCTGTCGCCGCTCAGACGACCCTGTATCTCCTGGTGCTGGCGGCGATCGCCGTGGGTGCCAACATCTTCGCCGCGGGCCTCTACCGCCGGATCGACGTCACCAAGGCCGAGCGCTACACGCTCAGCCAGGGCAGTGGACGGCTGGTCGCGGGACTGAAAAAGCCGATCTACGTGGACGCATACGTCACCAAGGGTCTGCCCGTACTGGACGCGTTCGTGCGCGACCTGACGGATCTGCTCAAGGAATACGAGCGCGGCGGTCAAGGCAAGTTCAAGTTCACGGTTACCGAGGCCAACACCGACGAGCTACGCGAGAAGGCCAAGGAGGCCGGCCTGAACGAGGCCGCGTTCGGGCAAGCCAGCGCCACCGCGGAGGATCAGGCTTCGATTGCCCAGGGCTTCATGGGGCTGGTGCTGAAGTACGGCAGTGAGAAAGCCGTGATTCCCCAGATGAACCCGCACCAGTCGGCGGGAATGGAGTTCTGGATCAGCAATAAGATCCGAGAGATTCGCGACAAAGAAGACAACATCAAGCACCGGATCGCCGTTCTCACGGGCAAAGAGGAGCTCAAGCTCTCTGATCCCAACATCGTGGCGCGGCAGGGGCAGGGCCCCAAGTACAGCATCCAGAGCGTCCTGCAGAATGCCTTTCCCTACTACACCCTGGAGGAGGTCGACCTGAAGGACGGCGCCGAGGAGATCGACCCGGAGTTCGACGGGGTGATCATCACTCAGCCCACCAAGGATTACACCGAGAAGGAGCTTCGCCGGGTGGACGAGTTCCTGATGCGCGGGAACAAGTCGCTGGTCGTCTACGCGTCCGCGGTCACGCTCAAACCGCAGGACGCCAGCATGAACGCCACCCTGAGCCTGCACGGCCTGGACAAGCTGCTGGTCGGGTATGGCCTGGACCTCAAGAAGAACGCCGTGCTCGACCACGGCGCGCAGTTCCGCATCGCCGTACGAACCGTCACCGGCGCCGGCGTCGCCATTCGCCATCCGGGCATCGCCCACGTGGTCAACGACCCCCGTTTCGACGACGACGAGAAACTGCTCGACAACAGCTTCCCGGCCTTCTTCCGGATGGAGGAAGTCGCCTTTCCGTTCCCCTCCAGCATCGAGCTCCTCCGGGACAAGCAACCCAGCGACGTGAAGCTCTACCCGGTCGCCCGGACCACTCCGGCGGCCAGTGTGGAGACCGGCGACTCCGTGGACATGAAGATGCGCATGGAGTGGGAGCCGAAACCCCCCTATGGCCAGCGGATCATCGCCGCGGTCGCCGAGGGCAAGCTCAAGAGCGCCTTTGCCGGCACGCCCAATCCGGGGGGGATCAAGACCAAGGATCGCGCGCCCGAGCCCTCCCGCGTGCTGCTGGTCGCCTCCAGCGAGTTCATCACCAACCCGTTCTCCTATGCCGGCAACGGTCCGGAGATGGGCGGGCAGTTCCAAATGATGGGCGCCATCGGCGGCGATCGCGAGCTGCAGATGATAGCCGGCCCCTATGCCCAGGCGTACCTCACCGGGACCATCCTCTCGGTCAAGAACACGCTGGACTGGATATCGGGCGATGCCGACCTCCTGGCGGCCAGCGCCAAGCTCTTGATGGATCCGAACCTGACCTACTCGGACGTGTCCAAGCCGTCCATCGACGCCGCGGACGACGAAACTGCCATCAAAAAGAAAGACGAAGAGTACCGCACCGCTCGCAAGGCCCTGCAGAATCAGGTGCAGTGGTCGCTGACGTTGGGGGTCCCCTTGCTCTTCGCTGCGTTCGGCGTCGGCCGCTGGCGCTACCGCAACGCTCAGAAGAGCGCCAAGAAGGTCTGATTCGTTTGGGGCGTGCCGGTTGCTGCCGGCGTCCCCGTCCCGTCACCGTAGACTTCGCAACCCATATCGAATTGCCATGGCTCTAAGCACCGAGCACAAGCTCTACATCGCGATTGGCGTGCTGGCCGCGCTGGGCGGCGCGCTGTACTACCAGAACAAGAAGCAGCAGGAGGAAGCCGCCTCCTACAGCCTCGAAGGCCGAGCTGCCGAGCTCCCCAAGCTCGCAATGAGCGAAGCGGAGACCAAGAAGATCGACAAGATCGTAATCCAGAAGCCGGCCGGCGACGCGGGGCCGGCGACGGAGGTCGTCCTCGAGAAGAAAGGTGAGGACTGGAACCTCACCAAGCCGGTCGAGTACCAGGCCAATCAGAACAACGTCAAGTCACTGCTGAGCAGCCTGGAGCGGCTCGAAGTGACCGAGATGGTGGCGCCGGGCAAGGAGAGCTACGGCGAGTTCGGCTTGGCCAATGACAAGGCCCTGCACGCGGTCTTCCACCAGGGCGACAAGGTGGCGGCGGATCTGTACTTCGGCGACGGCGGTGGCCGCGGCCAGATGACTCGACTCGCCGACAGGGATGGCGTGTTCGCAGTCAAGGGCTACTCGAGCTTCTCGTTCGGCCGCGACGTCAAGGGCTGGCGCGACATGTCGATCTTCAAGTTCGACGAGAAGAAGGCCAAGACCATCGAGCTCGAGAACGAGAATGGCTCTTTCTTGTTCGTTCGTGAGACCAAGCAGGACGACGACGACAAGAAGGACGACGACAAGAAGAAGGACGACAAGAAGAAGGACGACAAGAAGAAGGACGACAAGACCTCTTGGGTGGCAAAGCACTCCGCCAAGGAGGGCAAGCCGACCAAAGCCATCGACGACTTCGACGAGGCCAAGGTCAACGACCTGCTGCGCGCCTACAAGGCCCTCAACGCGGACGGTTTCGGCGACGACAAGTCCATCTCCGACGCCGGCTTGGACGAACCGGCAGCGACCCTCACCATCACCCTCGAGGATGGCGGGAAGCGCGTGCTGCACGTGGGGTCCAACGCTGAGGGAACCAGCCGCTGGGCGAAGAAGGACGGCTCCAACCAGATCTTCAGCATCGGTTCCTGGGCAGCTGGCTGGACCACGGCCAAGATCGACAAGTTCCAGAAGACCAAGAGCGACGACGACAAGCCGAAGATGCCCGGTGGAATGCCCGGTGGAATGCCCGGTGGAATGCCCGGTGGAATGCCCGGGAGACCACCCGGTCGTTGACGTCAGTCCGTCGTGCTCGCACACGAGCGCGCCGAGGCGCGACGACACAGCCGGTCGAGCACCACCGCGCTGGCGCACGCCACGCCAGCCAGAACCGCGGTCGCGTGGAACACGGGAGCGCCTCCCGCCTGGGCGTAGAGGGGTCCCCAGGCCATCACCCCCACGCCTCCACCCACGGCGACGGCAGTCGTGACCAGACCCTGCCCGGTCGCGAGCACGTGAGCCGGCGCACTCTCCTTCAAGAATGCCAGTGCGCTGACCCAGATGAGCCCGAACGAGATCGCGTGCAGCGGCTGCAGCGCAAGCAGGAGGGGCAACGACCCCACGCTGCCGATCAGCAGCCAGCGCGCTGCGGTGACGGCCGTGCCGGCAACCAGCAGCGTGGGCGCCCCAAACCTGGCGAGAAGGTGACTCGAAACCGCCATCAGCCCGACTTCGGCCAGGGTGGCGATGGCCCACGCGACGCCGATCATCGCGGTGCTGGCCCCCAGATCCCGTAGGTGCAACGAAATGATCAGATTGTAGCCGGCATGCGACGCGGTCCAGGCCACGAGGGTGATGAGGAACCATCGGTACTCGCGCCGGGCGGCGAGCCGTCGAGCATCACGAAACACCGGCTCGGTGGGCCGCACGCCCCCTCGGGGCAGCGCAAAGGATGCCAACAACGCCGGCACGAGCACGAGCGTCACGGCGATGGGGAGCGGTGCCAACTCGGTTGGATCCACCAGCCAGCCGACGAGCAGCGCCAACACCAGAAAGCCCATTGAGCCCCACAGGCGCTTGCGACCATAGCTCGAGCTCTCTTCCAGCGCCGAGACGTCGGCCAGCAGCATCATCGGGACGCGGAAGAACGCATACACGAGCACGGCGATGAACAGCGCGCCGAATCCCAGTTCGACACCCAGGCTGCTCGCCGCGGCGATGGTGCCCATCGCCACCAGCGAGCACAGACTGGCAACGCGCAGCAGCGAGCCGCGCCATCCGAACGTGTCCGCCAAGAGCCCGAACGCCAAGGGTGCGACGACGCCCATGATGGGCCGCACCGCAAACACGGTGCTCATGCGCACGCCCGTCACCCCTCTCGCCTCGAGCCAGGCAGGAAAGTACGGAAGGAACGTGCCCAGCGCCGCAAAAGAGGCGAAGTAGTACACGCGCAGAGCGACGGGGAGCGAGCGCACGCGCTGGAGTCTACTCGCTTCTCCGAGGGGACCGTGCCGCAGCCGTCGATGCGGTGGTGGCCGAGACGAACCCGCGGAAATCAGCGGGCATCGCCCGGGTCGGCACGGTGGGGCCGCCCCGCGAGCCGGTCAGGCTGCGTTCCGGCGCTCCAACGTGCTAAAAGGCCGCCTCCGATGCGAGTTTCGTTCCGTTGGCTGTGTGAGTTGCTGCCCGAGCTTCGGGCCGATCCCTACGAGGTGGCCGAGCGCCTGACCAACGCCGGTCTGGAAGTCGAGGGGATAGAGCGGTTTGGCGCTGGGCTGGACCGCGTGGTGGTGGCCGAGGTGCTCGAGAGCGAGCCGCATCCGCAGCGCAAGAAGCTCTCGCTGGTTACCGTCGAGCACGGTCACGGCGAACGGCTGCGGGTGGTGTGCGGCGCGTCGAACGTTCCGGCGCCTGGCGGGCTCGTGGTTCTGGCCACCGTGGGCACTACGCTGCCAGCAGTCGGCATCACGCTGGAAGCTCGCGAGATCGGCGGCGTGCCCAGCACAGGGATGCTCTGCAGCACGACGGAGCTGGGACTGAGTGAGGCCGCTGACGGCATCCTCGTGCTGCCGGAAGGGACGGCGGCGCCCGGGACTCCTCTCCCGGAGGCGGTGCCCGCTGCGACCGATACCATCTTCGAGGTGGGGGTCACGCCCAACCGCGCGGACGCTCTGGGGCACGTCGGCGTGGCTCGCGACGTGGCTGCGCTCTACGGCCTCACCCTGCAACCGCCCGCACCCACTGAGCCGAAGCGCATCGCCGAGGCCGAGCTCCAGAAGCTGGTCTCCGTTCAGAACGAGTCCCCCGAGCGGTGTCCACACTACGGCGCGGCGGCGGTGGTCGACGTGACCGTCGGCCCGTCCCCGCTCTGGCTCCAATGGCGCTTGTTCGCTCTGGGGATCCGACCGGTCTCGAACGTCGTGGACGTCACCAACCTGCTCTTGCTGGAAACGGGGCACCCGATGCACGCGTTCGACCTGGACCGGGTCACCGAAGCGCGCATCGTGGTACGGCCGGCCGCGGCCGGCGAACCGTTCACCACGCTGGATGGGGTCACGCGCCAGCTCGACGCCGACGACTTGGTCATTTGCGACGGCGCGGGCCCGACCGCCCTGGCGGGCGTGATGGGCGGGGAGAACAGCGAGATCCGCACCGACACCCGCCGGGTACTACTCGAGTGCGCGTACTTCACCCCACGTGGCATCCGACGCACCGCGCGGCGCCATGGCATGCAAACGGACTCGAGCTACCGTTTCGAGCGTGGTGTGGACTGGAGCGGCATCCCACACGTGCTCGAACGCGCCCAGAGCCTGCTCGAAGAGCTGGCCGGCGGCGCCGTCGTGACCGGTGCCATTCACGCGCGCGGCACCGAGCAGCCCATCGCCCGGATGACCCTGCGCTCGCAGCGCATGGACGCGGTCTTGGGAACGCGAGTGCCGTTCGACGAAGCCACCGGCATTCTCGAGCGGTTGGGCCTCGTGGTGGAGAAGTCGCCCGCTGGCGACACGACTGCCGTGGTGCACGGCGCCACGTGGCGCCCCGATCTCAAGCGCGAAATCGATCTGATCGAGGAAGTGGCTCGCGTCCGCGGGCTCGAACAGATTCCGACGGTGGTGCCCAGAGTGGCCCCTCGCGTACCCCGCAGCACCGGACGTCTGGAGCGCAGCTTGGCCAGCGCCGCCACCGGGTTGGGGCTCAGCGAGGCGCTCTGCTACGCGTTCGTATCCGCGCGCGAGCTGGAGATGCTCAAAGCCCCCCCGCCCTGCGTCACTTTGACCAACCCGCTCACGGAAGAGCGGAGCGTCATGCGGACGAGCTTGCTGCCGGGGCTACTGGATGCGCTACGCCGGGCGCGGAGGCGCGGAGAGCGGTCCGTGCGACTGTACTCGATGGGTGCGGTGTTCCTGCCGCCTGACGGGAGCCCTCCGAGCCCAGCGGCCGAGTCGGCTCGACCCCGTAGGTCCCAGGACGAGGGGGTCCTGCCCTTGGAGCGGCCCGCCTTCGCCGCCGTGCTGGCCGGGTTGCGGCCAGGTTATCTCCAGCGCGAGGAGCTCGACGTGTACGACGCGAAGGGTATCGCCTTGGAGCTGGTTGCTCGGGTCACCGGACGAGGCGCGGAGCTGCGGTCCGCCTCGGGCACGAGGGAAGCCGCTCACCTGCACCCCCGCGGGGCTGCCGACGTCATTGCCGAAGGCATCCGAGTGGGCCGGCTCGGACCGCTTCACCCGGCAGTCGTCGACGATTTGGATCTGGACGGCCCCGCACTCGTGGTCGAGCTGGACCTCGCTGCTCTGGAAACCGTTCCGACCGTTACGCCCACGTACCGCCCCATCCCGCGACTGCCCGCAGTAACCCGCGACATCTCGCTGGAGGTGACCGAAGCGGTGCCCGCCGGAAACCTCCAGCGTCGCATCGCCGAGGCTGCGGGGGACCTCTGCGAGTCCGTCGAGCTCTTGGATGTGTTCACGGGGCGCCCCATTCCCGAAGGCTCCCGCTCGCTCACTTTCAGGGTCGTCTACCGAGATCCGAAGGCGGCCACCCACCCGGACCAGGCGCGAACGTTGACCGACAAGGAGGTCGATGCTCGACACGTCCAGGTGCGCGCTGCCGCCGAGGAGCTCGGCGCAAGGGCACGAGTCTGATCATGCGTAGGCTGAGGTGGCAGGGCAGAGTAGTCGCCGGAATCGTCGCCGGCGCGTCGGCTGCGAGCGCTCAGCCCAGCGCCCCGCCACCCGCAGCAGAGCCGCCGGCCCCGCCTCCAGCCCAGAAGTCCGAGGCTCCGGCGGACCCGACCAGCGCGACCGTGGGCCAGGTCGACGGGACCGGCGACGACGGCTCGCGCTCGGAAGCCACCGAGACGCCCACGCCGGCCGACACAGGGGCCGACAGGGCGACCCCCGCCGCGCAGCCGGACCCTGCCCAAGCGTCGCCCCCACCTGCCCCCCCCCTGCCGGCTCCGTCGCCCGACGACCAGCAGCCTCGACCGGTTACGAGCCAGCCCGAACCGGACGCACCGTTGCGCAACGTCGACATCGGACCTGACGCCGGTATCTGGGCACGCCCGGCCCAGGGCAACACGGGCGTCACCTACTCCGCCGGGGTTTCCTGGGGAGCGCACGCGCGCTTGGAATTAGCCGATTGGCTGGGGGCTCGTGCTCTGGTGAGCTCGACACGGCACGGCGTCGCGGTGGAACGCGGGGCGCTGGGTCCGACCGCGGACACCGAGGTCGAGCAACCCGCGCTCCGCGTCATCTACCTGGCGGCCCAACTCGAACCGACCTGGCTGATCACTCCACGGCTTCGGGCATGGGGCGGCCTGGGGGGCGGTTGGGCCACGATCGAAGCACCACCACCTCGGGACCAAGGCGACACCGAGCTGCACAGCGCACGGCGCACCGGCGTGTACCTCGATCTGCTCGCCGCACTGGGGATCACGTTCGACGTGGTGCGCGATTGGATGGCCGCCAGCGTTTCGGTCACGGGCGGCTTGCCCGTCAACCAGTCCGGGGCAGTGTTTCGACCCGTGCAGGTCCTGCAGCAGAACCCGCCGGCTCAGGACATCCAGCAGTACGAAGCCCTGCCCGAGTTCGCCGGGTCGGTTTCCATCCTGGCTGGCCTCGGGATACTGCTGTGAGCCCCACACGACCGAGTCCGAGTTGCCGACCAGGATTCCGGGTCGGTGGGGCGGTGGTGGCCCTCGCCCTGCTCGCGGTGCCAGCCTGCCAGCGTAGGGCGCCAGGCCCCCAGGAGTGCCGACGGTTCGCGCTGAGGGTGCATGGCATCGCCGAAGACGCAGTGGCCCTGCCTCCACCAGTGAAGAGCGTGGTCGACGAGGTCACCGTCAAGTGCCTGACCACGCCCTTCGATCGGGACCTGTTGCGATGCGTCGACGAAGGGCGCGGCGCACAACGTTGCGTCTCCGAGTACAATCGCCGAGTGCGACTCCGAACGGACGAGACGCGCCGGGATCAACCCCGGGAAGACTTTTAGTCCCGCATTTCCGCCCCTTGACGTACGATGGGGGAAGTCTGGAGGGATTGACATGCGGCCACGCTCGACACCGGTCCAAGCAAACGGCCTTCGGCTGAGTCGTGGACTCGGGGCAATCTTGCTGCCCTGGGCGCTGGCCCTGACCACGAATCCCGCGGGCGCCCAACAGCCAGCGCCCGGTGCCGCTCCCGCACCGCCGCCGCCCGCTGCTCCCGCCCAGCAACCCCCCCCGGGCGCCAGCCCGTATCCCTACCCGGCGGAAGGCGCCGCCCCCCCACCGGGCCAGCCTCCGCCGGGGTATCCCCCTCCCGGCTACCCGCCCCCTCCGGGGTACTACCAACCGCTGCCCCAGCAACAGCCCCTGTATCTGCCCTACAAGGAAGGCCAGAAGATCCCTCCGGGGTACTACCTGGAGGACCGGGGCATCTTCGGGCTGCAGCTTGCCGGTGCGCTCACCGTGGGCACCACCTACGTCGTCGGCTTCATCCTGATTTCAGCGATGGGCTACCCGAACGACACGGAATGGATGTTGCTGCCCGTCGCGGGGCCGTTCATCACACTGGCGGTCCGGGAGCACAGTTGCGACATCAAGGAAACGGAATTCTGCAAGGAGAAGGAGGGCTGGGCCCGAACCATGCTGGCGCTCGACGGGGCCCTGCAAGCCGCCGGTGCCGCCATGTTCATCACTGGAGTGGCCGTGCGCCGACAGCGGCTGGTGCGGGAAACCGTCGGAGACGTCGGCATCGCACCGATGCGCATCGGCTCCGGCTACGGGCTCGGCGCCTTCGGTACATTCTGAGACTTCAGTGACTGCGAACCGGATGACGACCGAACTCAAGATCAGCGAGCTTGCCGCCGAGAGTGGAGTGCGCTTCGGCACCAGCGGAGTGCGGGGTCGAGCCGCCGAACTGACCGATCGCGTGTGCTACGCATACGTGCTCGCGTTTCTGCAGCACCTGCAGCGCGCACAGCAACTGCCGACCGGCGGGCGAATCGCCGTGGCGGGGGATCTGCGTCCGAGCACCGACCGGATCCTGCACGCAACGATGCGCGCCATTTCCGATCACGGCTACCAGCCGATCCACTGTGGGAAGATCCCTTCGCCAGCACTGGCCCTCTACGGCTTCCAGGAACAGATCCCCACCGTGATGGTCACGGGCAGCCACATTCCGGCAGATCGAAACGGCATCAAGTTTACGCTGCCCGCTGGGGAAATCCTCAAAGCAGACGAACGGAGCATCGTCAGCCAGCGAGTGCGCTTGCCCCCGAGCTTCGACGAACTCGGAGCCCTGGCGCCAGTCCCGAACGCCCCTTCGGCTCCCGAGGTCTCGACGGCTGCGGAGCGCTACGTGCGCCGGTACACCGAGGCGTTCCGTCCCGATCTGCTCGCGGGCCAACGGCTGGGCGTGTACGAGCACTCTGCCGTCGGACGGGACCTCCTCTCGGACATCTTCACGGCGCTCGGTGCCGAAATCGTGCGGCTGGGGCGGAGCGAGACGTTCGTTCCCGTAGACACGGAGGCAATCCGCGCGGAGGACGTGGCGCTCGCGGCGCAGTGGGCCGCGGCACACCAGCTCGACGCCATTTTGTCGACCGACGGGGACAGTGACCGTCCGCTGGTGAGCGACGAACGCGGTCGTTGGCTACGCGGCGACGTGGCGGGGATCCTGTGCGCACGATTTCTGCGCGCCGACACGGTGGTCACGCCGGTCAGCTGCAACACCGCGCTGGAGCGCTGTGGCTGGTTCCCACGAGTGCGCCGCACGCGCATCGGCTCTCCCTTCGTCATCGCGGAGATGCAGGTGGCCGTGTCCGAGGGTGCCCAGCGGGTGGTAGGCTACGAAGCCAACGGCGGCTTCTTGCTCGCCACGGACTTCGACCTCGACGGCGGCGCGCTATGCGCGCTCCCCACCCGCGACCCGATCATCGTCCAACTTGCCATCCTCGCCCAGGCGGCACGGCGACGGGGGTCGGTCTCCGAGCTCCTGCGCGACCTCCCCGCGCGGTTCACGGCCAGCGATCGCTTGCAGGACTTCCCCACGGAACGATCGCAACGCCGGCTCGACCAGCTATCGCGCGTGAGTCACGCCCGTCTGGAACAGGAGCTGGCTGGCAGCTTCGGGGCGGTCGCCGAGACCAACCTGGTGGACGGCTTGCGCATCACCTTCGAGAGTGGCGAAATCCTGCACTTGCGCGCCTCGGGCAACGCGCCCGAGCTGCGCTGCTACGCCGAAGCGGACAGCGAAGCACGAGCCCGGGACATCACGGCTCTGGCGCTCGAGCAGATGCGGCGCTGGCGTTAGCCAGGACGAGCTGCTCGTCCCTTGGCCGCTACCACCGGGACGCTCCCTGACTCAGAGCGGCCTGACGGGGACGCAGATGTCGACCCGAAGCTTGCCTTCTGGGTGCTGCTTCGGGTCGCTCAGCCAGCGTACGTCCTGTTCGGCTTCGGGGCGGGGCTCATCGCGGTGGGAGCGATGGCGCTGTTCATGCCACAGGTGACCGACGTCGTGGCGTTGCTGATCACCACCGCGGCGCGGCTCCCGGCGCATGCGCTTGCGGCTGTCATCACCGCGCCGCGGCTCGTCTCGGCGGTCGTGGAACGTGTTGTCCGCACCGGGTGTTGACACTGAGTCAACAGTTTCTCGCGGGAGACGTTGGACGTCACGCGCTTCCCACGCCAGTCTGCGCTACATTGCTTCGAGAGCCTGGACGCCCGCTGCATGCGCTGCCGGATGCGCCTGCATTCCAGTTGGGAGGAAGCCTGTTCATGCATCAGAGGGTACGCATCGCCTTCACTGCGGTTGCGCTGGTCGCGCAGGTTGCGGCGTGCGGTGGCGAAGGCGAGAACGGCAGCATTCCGGAAGGTGGCGGCGGCGGTGGCACCAGCGGTGCGCCGACCGCCGCTACGGGCAGCGGTACCGGTGAACTCACGGGTGGCACTGGCGGACTCACGGGCGGCAGCGGTGGGCTCACCGGTGGTAGCGGCGGATCCGGCCCCCAATGGCCCGAGTGTGAGTCCGCCTCGGACTGCGCGCTCATCTCCACGTGCTGCACCTGCCTGGTTGCACCCGTGGGGACGCCGGAACCCGAAGGTTGCAGCATCCTGTGCGACACCGACCTGTGTACGGCGAACGGATTCGGCCGGGATGACGTTGCGTGCCAACACGGCTTTTGCGGCGTGGTGGGGGCAGACGGGACCTGCAACTCGGAAGACGTGACCTGCGCCGCGAGCCCGCCACCCTGCCCGGCGGAGTACCTGCCTTCGGTCGTCGACGGCTGTTGGGGCCCGTGCGTCGTCCAGTACAGCTGCGTATCGGCTGGTTGAGGAGGAGAAAGAGAATCATGTCTACTGAGCTACGGAGTTTGGGGGTTCTGATGCTGGTGAGTTTCGTACTCGCGGTTGGCTGCGGAAGTGAGTCCGAGACCAATGTGGGCTCCACCACCGGCGGCCCGGCGGGCAGCAGCGGTGCGTCGGCCGACGGCGGCACCGGTGAAGTGACAACCGGCGGCGCCGCCGGCTCGGCCGACGAAACGGGAGGCTCCGGTGGGGCTGCCGGCAGTACCGGCGGGACCGACGGCGGCACGGGCGGCGACGGCACCGGCGGCGACGGCACCGGCGGCGACGTGGGCAGCGGCGGAGATCTCGGCACGGGCGGCGATGGCACCGGCGGCAATGACACCGGCGGCAATGGCACCGGCGGCAATGGCACCGGCGGCAATGGCACCGGCGGCGATGGCACCGGCGGCGACCTCGGCACGGGCGGCGATGGCACCGGCGGCGATGAGACCGGCGGCGACCTCGGCACGGGCGGCGATGGCACCGGTGGCGATGGCACCGGCGGCGACCTCGGCACGGGCGGAGATGGCACCGGCGGCAATGGCACCGGCGGCACGGGCGGGCAATGGCCCGAGTGTGAGTCCGCCTCGGACTGCACGCTCATCTCCACGTGCTGCACCTGCCTGGTTGCACCCGTGGGGACTCCGGCACCCGAAGGTTGCGACATCCTCTGCGACACCGACCTGTGCACGGCGAACGGATTCGGCCGGGATGACGTTGCGTGCCAACACGGCTTCTGCGGCGTGGTGGGGGCAGACGGGACCTGCAACTCGGAAGACGTGACGTGCGCCGCGAGCCCGCCACCCTGCCCTACGGAGTACCTACCTTCGGTCGTCGACGGCTGTTGGGGCCCATGTGTCCTCCAGTACAGCTGTCTGTCAGCCGGTTGAGCTCACCCTGGGCGCCCTGGAGCGACGGGGACGAGGACGCGCGCATCAGGGTGGCAGCGCGACCAGCACGTCTTCCGGATCGACTTGCCCGTCGCCGTCCAGATCGCGGCGCAGCGCAACGGCCGTTCCGAGTCGGGCCTCGACATCTGTGAGCAGCTCGGGGTTGGAATCGCTGTCGATGCGGATGCCATCCGCTCCGGCCTGCGCGCCCGAGAGGTCGAGACCGTCGAACCACACGCCCACGTCGAGAGTGAGCAGCCAACGGGACTCCGAGTCGATGACCAGGGGCGGCGTGATTGGGGACAGTGTGAGCGTGTGGGATGCGCTGCTGCTGAGCACGAACGGGGAGCCGTCTTCCACCGTGCCGCGAATCAGCACCGACGCGCGCTCCGTTGCCCCTTCCGAGCCGATGTCCTGAGGCTCGAGCTCGACGGCGATACCACAGCAGCTGACTTCCGACAGTGACACGGCGGCCGAGGTTGACGATATCAGGCTCACCGCTACTGGACCGGCCAGGGACGTCGACCCGGTGTCACAAGCGATTGCGATCACGGATCGTACGCCGAGGTACGCCTCCGTGACGGTCGGGGTCGGATCCGACGAGACCGGGGTCTCCGTTGCGACGAACCGCAACTCTGAGCTCGGGCCGGCACCCGGATTGCCTGTCTCCGTCCCGGTGCAGGCCGCGATGCCCAGGGCGAGCACGGCCGCAGTGCCCGGGCGACGGCGCACGGCCGGAGCGGAGGTGGGCCGCGCCGTCATTGCGAGCTCTCCTCCTCCACCGTGGACAGAGGGAACAGCTGGAAGTTGAGCTGGACGACCTGATCGGGTTGCTCCTCGGTGGCAGAGAGCTCGAGTAGCTCCCTTCTGAAGCGTTGGACGCGCTGCTTGACCCGGCGCAGGCCGTCACGCCCCAGACACAACGTCAGCGAGGATACGTCGCGCTGTGCCGCCGGGATCCGGTCCAGCGAGCAAACCGCCAGCTGCATCATGGTGCGGTGATAGGCTGCGACGTTACGAGCGGTCGTCTCGGGTCCGGTGGAGACCAGGGGCTCGCCTTGCCGAAGCGCACCGTTCTCGTCACGCACCAACAGGCCGAGCACCAGCAGCGCGTCCAGCGCCGCTGCGGCTTCGTCGGGAGTGATGCACGGCACCAGCGTGCGCGCGATCCACGCCGGTTCTTCGCGGAAGCTCCGGCTCACCACCAGCTCGCGAATTGCCGGCAAGTACCACGTCGCGTGGTACGCGGTCTGGTGCGCCTCGAGGAACTGAGTGCGTCGATAGCGTCTGTACCCAACAACCCGCGCGTGCGCCTCGCGGCGCGCTTCGGGGCTGCGAGCATGCGCCGAGCGCACGAGCGCGATGAAGTAGCTACGGGCGTCGTCCTCCAGACCCAACGCCTTCGCAATTCGCCCAGCCATCTCCTGGCTGAGGTTGCGCGAGCCGTCGATGACCAACTTGAAGAAGTTGGAGGACTTCAAGCCGACTCGGCGAGACAACGCGCGATAGGAGATGCCGCGACGGGCTTTGCCTTCGAAATAGTAGTCGCGAAGGTAGGCTCGGTAGTCGAGGTAGTCGAAGACGTCGATTCGAGGAGGCATCTCGCCTACGGGAAATGAGGCGTTGACCGATCGTCAACAGTTTGTTCGGTGGTGCGTTTGCAGGCAACGGGCATTTGTGGCTAATCAACTTCCGTCCATATGCTCCGCCTCCCGAGTCGGACATCCCGGGCACCTCCGCTCCCGAGCCGTGCTAGCGGACTCCTCGGCGTTGCGCCCAGGACCCCACCACTGAAGTGTGTGGTCGCGCATCGCCAGCTGCAGGAGGCCGCGCTGGCCGGCAGGCGCCGAGGCGATGTAGCCCGCGTTGGTCTCCCACTGGATGACGGTCCCCACCCCATACCCATCCGCAGCGGAACCGTTGCGGACTCCTGACCGGTGAGATGACCTGCCCCAGGCACGGATGACTCTGGGGAGACTCTCGGTGGCGTCCCCCACGCCGAGCAGCGCTCGGTCCACCCCAAATCAGCGAGCATGATCCCCGAACGGTTCTGCGAGCCCCCAGCGGGGCGAGGGCTCGCAGAACCTGAAGGGGCCGCAAATCTGCTCGAATCAGCTTCCTGTTGCCTTTTCGGGGTCTTCCCAAGACCCCGCCCCACACGTCGGCACCGGAGGTGCCGACTAAGGAGACCCGGTGCTCCGCGCAGACCGCGAGGGAGCGGTCCTCCGCTGGGCCGCCACCCTCGGTCCGGGCCAGCGGAGGACCTGTACGGCGACTCCTGGTGCGGAGTGCCAAACGGGCCCCACCCCAAAAGGACCGCTCGACTAGAGGTGGTCGAAGACAGTGATCGACATTCGTGCTCTCTGATTTAGCGCCGCGTGCCAGCAAAGACGAACTGCTCGTCCTCCCCGAGCGACACCCTGACCGTCTCGCCTTCCTCGAAGCCGCCTCGCAGCAGCGTCTCGGCCAGGGGGTCCTGCAGATGCTTGAGAATGGCTCGCTTCAAGGGGCGAGCGCCCAACGCCGGCTCGTAGGCGAGGGACACCAGGTGCTCCTTGGCCGCCTCGTCGAGCTGTAGCTTCACCTGCCGGTCGGCGAGGAGTCGGTCCAAATGCGCGAGCTGAATCTGCAGGATGGCGCGTAGGTGGTCGTAATCCAGCGGCCGGAACACCACGACGTCGTCGATACGGTTGAGGAACTCGGGACGGAAGAACGCCGCGAGCTGATCGAGCAGCACGTCGCGAAGTGCCTCCCGTCCGTCCTCGGTCGCGAACAGCTTCACGTCGGTGTCCAGGATACGCTCGGATCCCACGTTGCTCGTCATGATCACGACCGTGTTGGAGAAGTCGGCGAGCCGACCCCGTCCATCGGTCAGGCGACCGTCGTCCAACACTTGCAGGAGCAGGTTGAAGACATCCTGGTGAGCCTTCTCCACTTCGTCGAACAAGAGCACGGAGTACGGCCGACGCCGAACCGCTTCGGTGAGGAAGCCTCCTTGGTCGCTGTCGGCGTAGCCGGGCGGTGCACCGATCAGACGCTGGGCCATGTGGCGCTCCATGAACTCGCTCATGTCCAGCCGAGTCAGCGCGTGCTCGTCGTCGAACAGGAACTCGGCCAGGGCCTTCCCGAGCTCGGTCTTGCCCACACCGCTCGGCCCCAGAAACAGAAACGAGCCGATGGGCTTGCCTGGATCGCGTAGTCCAACTCGGCCGCGGCGGACGGCGCGGGACACCGCGGCCACGGCGTCGCGTTGCCCGACCACGCGCTGCTCCAGGCGGGACTCCATCTTCAGCAGCTTGTCGGCCTCGCCCTCCAGCATCTTCTGGACTGGAATCCCGGTCCAGACGGCCAGGGTGGCAGCCACCCCCGCCTCGGTGAGCACTCGACTGACGTCACCCGCCCCGGCCCGCTTGGCGGCCTCCTCGGCCTTGCGCAGGCGGCTCTCCAGATCGACGACGGTGACGTGCTCGAGCTCGCCGACTCTCGCTCGGTCGCCGGTCGTCCGCGCGCGCTCGAGCTCGGCCCGTGCTTCGCCGAGCTCGCTCCGGAGTGCACGCACCGCAGCCACGGCGCCGCGTCGGGATTCGAGTGCCTCGCGCATCTCGCTCACCTGCGGCTCGAGACGTTCGAGCTCGGACTCGAGCCGCGCGCGTGTGGCCTGGGTGGCGCGGTCGTCTGCATGCCGCAAGGACGACAGCTGCGTTCGCAGGGATTCCACTCGACGCATGGCTTCGTCCACACTCGCTGGCACTCCGTCGAACTCCACCCGCTTGGCGGCCGCGGCTTCATCCAACAGGTCGATGGCCGAGTCGGGCAGGAATCGATCCTGCACGTAGCGCTTCGCGAGTCGTACCGCGGCCACCACGGCACTCTCGCTGACCTGAACGCCGTGGTGCGCTTCGAATCGAGCCGCGATCCCTCGCAACACCTCGATGGCCTCGTCCACGGAGGGTTCGCGGACGCTCAGGGTGGTGAAGAGACGCAGCACCATCGCGTCACGGTCGGCGATGCGGCGGAGCCCTTCCGGCGTGGTGGTCCCGAGCAGGCGCAGCTCACCTCGCCGCAGCGCGGGCGCGAGCAACTCCCCGACGGCTGATCCGGTGGGACCCTGCCCGAACAGCTGATCCATGCTGCGCGCGACGAGAATCGTCTCCCCGCCACCTTCCGCCACCTGGGACACGAGCTGCTTCACGCGGCCCTCGATCTCACCCCGCAGCCTCGCCCCGGCGACCAACGCGCCGACATCCATTTCCAGCAAGCGGGCACCAGCGAGACTGGTGGGCACGTCGCCACCGGCGAGGCGCGACGCCAGCGCGGCGATGATGGCCCCCTTGCCCACGCCGGGCTCTCCCACCAAGAGGGGGTGACTCTTGTGACGGCGTTCGAGGATGGTCATCAGTCGACGCACCTCGGCATCTCGCCCGATCACCGGGTCGAGGCGCTGGTCGCGCGCGAGCGCCAGAATGTCTCGGGTGTAGGATTCGGCACCCGCAGACTGTGGCTGCCGCGCAGTGGGACGCGGTACGGAGCGCAGGGCACCGAAGTGGGGCCGCAGGGATCCGGGAGCGACTCCGAAAGCACCCAGCATCTCGCCGCACGGTCCCCGAATCTCTTGCGACAACGCGTTGAGAATGTGCTGCACGGTCACATTCGCAGCACGCTCGCGGTCCGCCTCACGCTCGGCACGCTCCAGCAGGTCGAGCATGGCCATCGACAGGTACGCAGGCTCGTCGGAAGCGGGCAACGCACCCAGCGCGCGCTCGGCGCCGGCCTGCATCCCCACCACGTCGATGCCCGCACGCCGGAACACCGCACTCACTCCTGGATCCCGCTCCAGGGCACGCGCCAGCAGGTGCAACGGCTGCACCTCGGCGTGCCGGCGTTCATCGGCCAGGGACTGTGCCCCGGCCACGAGGCCCTTGGCGTCCGGGGCATAGCGCCCCAGGGTCATGGTGGTGGCGGGCTGCTGGCTCATGGCGGGCGTAAACGTACCCTGATGCCGGCCGGAGCACGACACCCAACCGCGACCTTCGAGCCGCGCGCCCGAAGCTTTTTGCGCTTCACCCCGCCCGGGCACTAAGTTTGCCGGGTCGTGCCCACCCTGGCTGAGTTGCCCGTCTGGTTCATCACTGCGGTGGCCCTCTGCCTGGGGTTGGCGTTCGGCAGTTTCCTCAATGTCGTCATCTACCGCCTGCCGCGGGGACGCAGCCTGTCGCGCCCCGGCTCGGCTTGCCCGGCCTGCTCTCGCCCCATTCGGGCCTACGACAACGTGCCCGTGCTCAGCTGGGTGTTGCTCCGCGGGCGCGCCCGCTGCTGCGGCGCGCGCATCTCCGTCCGCTACCCCTTGGTCGAGCTGGTGGGGGGTCTGCTCGGCTGGGCCATCGTGGAACGCATCGTGCTCGCGCTGCCGGGCAGCACGCCCTGGTGGCTCGCACTACTGTCCTTCAGCGCCCATCTCGCGCTCGGGCTGGGCCTCATCGCCGCGGCCTTCATCGATCTGGAGCACATGGTGCTCCCCGATTCCATCACCCTCGGCGGAGCCGTGCTCGGCGTCGTGTCCGTGCCACTGCGTCCGGACATCGACCTCGCCGGGTCGCTCGTCGGGGCCGCCGTCGGGTTCTTGATCGTGTGGCTGCCTTTCGACGTGCTCTACCGCGCCGTGCGGGGCCAGTCGGGGATGGGTTTTGGAGACGCCAAGCTCGTGATGCTGGCGGGGGCGTGGTTCGGGTGGTCTGGTGCGGTGTTCGTTTTGCTCGCCGGAGCCGTCCAAGGCACCTTGATGGCCATCGTGCTCTTCGCGGTCCGTGGGCAGATCGAGGAGCCCGAAGCCGTCAAGCAGGAGCGGGCTGAGCTGCAGCGCGAGATCGAAGCGGCGGAAGGCGCCGAACGCGAGGCTCTCGAGCGGGAGTTGGCGCGCGATCCGCTGGGCCACGAGCCTGAGCCGGGCCTGGGCAAGTCCCGACTGGCGTTCGGGCCTTTCTTGGTTCTGGCGACGCTGGAGTTTCTCCTGCTGGGCGATCTCATCGTCGAGCAGTACCTGGCACTGGTGTGGGTGTGACCCGGCTGCAGCCCAATGGCTGGATCGGGATGCTGACCGGGCTCGTGGTCGCGTGCGGATGCGGCTCGAGTGGGCTGCGTACGGTGCCCACTGGTGAGCACCCACCCGACCGAACCAACCTGGTTCCCGTTGGCTTTCCGCCTCCCCCGGCCAAGGTGGAGGAGACGGGCACCTCGCCGCGCGCGGACTGCGCCTGGCAAGATGGCCACTGGAACTGGATCGGTCGAAACTGGGAGTGGGTCGGCGGCGCCTGGGTCGTCCCTCCGAGCGGTTGCTACTACGCGCACGAGGTGATCATGGTGTGGGTCTCCTCGGACTCCGGCGGCGTGCTCTACTACGGAAAACCTCGGTGGTATCGCCAAGGGGCGAAGACCCAGTCGAGCAAGGCGAGCTGCCCACAACCGGTGGCCTGCGAGTCGCCACCAGCGAGCTGAGCCCATCCCCACCAACGCTGCCGCGAGCGGCGTGCGGGGCAAGTCGCCAGGCGCGCCGCTGCTGAGCCCGATGCCGACGCGGCCGGACAGCGTCGCGCGAATGGGGTCGCCATCGTGCCGCCTGCGCGCTACATGCTGGTCCCGCATGGAGCAGGCAGCGCCGACCGGACCTCGAAGCTCAGAAGCCTGGACCGTGGAACGCGTGCTCGCCTGGGCGACGGAGGATTTCCGGCAACGACAGGCAGAGACGGCGCGGCTCGATGCGGAGCTGCTATTGGCGCACGCCCTCGGTGTCGACCGCATTCGTTTGATCGTGGATCGACAGCGTCCCCTCGACCCGGACGAGCTCCGGCGGTACCGGGAGCTCATCAAGCGCCGCCGCACCGGAGAGCCCATCGCCTACATCCGGGGCCAACGGGAGTTCTACGCGCTGGACTTTCGCGTGGACCGTGGCGTGCTCGTTCCTCGACCCGACACCGAATCGCTCTTGGAGGTCGCCCTCGAGCGGACCGAGCACTTGAACCTGTTCGGGCGGGCGCTCGACCTGTGTACCGGCAGCGGTTGCGTGGCCATCGCCTTCGCGCACCACCGGCCGGTGTGGGAAGTCACCGCCTCGGACGTCTCGGCCGATGCGGTGCGCGTGACCCGCGAGAACGCGCTGCGCCTGGGTGTCGTTCCGGCGGTCCGAGTACGACAGGGCGATCTCTTCGAAATCGTCCGAGAGCAGGAACGCTTCGATCTGGTCACCGCCAACCCCCCCTACGTGCCCACCCGCGAGTGGGAGGCCCTGGAACCGGGCATCCGCGAGTTCGAGCCCCGCCTGAGCCTGGACGGCGGTGCTGATGGCCTGGATTGCCTGCGCCGCATCGTCGCGGCTGCGCCCGCGCACTTGGAGCCGAGCGGGGTGTTGGCGGTGGAAGTGGGCTACGACCAAGGCGAGCAGGTGGCCGCGCTCCTCGAGACCACCGGCTTCGTCGACATCGATCTCCGCCGCGACTACGGCGGCCACCAGCGCGTGGTGAGCGGCCGCTACGGCCCAGTGTAGTAGCTCACGCGGACGGCGAGAATGCCGATGTCCTGGCGCATCGAGCCGCTGAAGAGGTGGCGGTACTGCAACGTCGGACCGATGGCGAAGCCGCCCAGGTGCCAGAGCTCGTAGGCCACACCGAGTCCGAGCAGCGAGAGCGCGCCGCCGTTGGCCATCTCGTCCTCGCTGTCGACGTCGACGATGGCAGCCATGGCGATGCCGAAGTCCGCGAACACGGCAAAATCGCGCCAGAACTCCGCCTGGTAAAAGAGTGGGTAGGTCTCCACCCGCAGCAAGAAGCCGATAGAACCCGCATAGAGCCCGTCACCCTGAATCCCACCCGAGTTCACCCCCAAGGCGAACGCGAACCAGTCCTGCAGGGCCCCACCCACCCAGAACGTGTAGTCCTGACCCAGGGCAAAGCCGGTGTCGGCTTCGAACTCGGGGTCGTCAATTTTGCCGGCCTCGTTCGGATATCCCGAGGCACTGCCAAGGGCGAGGCCAGCGCTGAGACCCAGGACGAGGTCCGAACGGACCTCGGCACGGTAGCCGAAGTCCCCGTCCCACTCGTTCTCCTCCTCGGACGCGGCGGCCGGGCCAGCCACGAGCAGCGCTGCGACGAGAAATGGAACCGGGCGAAACATGGCCTGCACGTATCTGTCCGAGTGGGTCACGTGGGTCAAGCGCCGCGTGTCGACGGCCGAGGCAGCTGGGGCTGATCGTGGGTGCGATGGGCTGGTGGCGGCGCGCGTCGCCACCAGCGCACCGTGCCCAGCGCGTGGGGACATCACCCGCTCGGCCAGCGGGGTCGCCCCCAACGACCGACCGAGCCGAGGCCCGAGCCACCCGCTCCAGACACACTCCCCGGATTTCAGCCCGAAAGCCGATTCGCCGAGGGCGATGCGGACCGCTGGGGCCCACGATCCGATTTCTGTCGCCAGAATCGCGGAAAACTGGGCCAGCCACGCCGAGCTGTGACACCCGCATGGCATGGCTCGAAGCACGTGCACGCGAAAAGTGGCCCAGCTGATCACGGCGGTCTCCGCACTGACAGCTGGCTTGGCTGGGTGCACCGGCTCGGGGGACGAGCCGGCCCTGGCCAAACAGGCCGACGCTCCCGAGTCGGTCGAGATCCCACCCGTCCCAACCCACGGGCCCCCCCGCGGGGGGGTGGGGGGGGGGGGGGCGGGGGGGGGGCCGGGCGGGGGGGGGGGCCCGCGGCGCGGCGAGCAGG
>CAZSVU010000006.1:47598-62815 GCA_964610275.1 uncultured Polyangiaceae bacterium
GGTGGACCAACCCAAGGGAGGCGCCAAGCAGATCGGCTACCTGCATGCCGGCGCCCGAGTGACGCGCACCGAGGCCGCCCTCGGCACGGAAGGCTGCCCCGGAGGATGGTTCCCGATTCGACCTCGAGGAGTCGTCTGCGCCGGCACGATCGCCACCACCGACCTGAAGCACCCCACCCTGGTGGCCATGTCACTGCAGCCAAAGCTGGATCAGACTCTGCCGTACACCTATGCCCGGGCACAGAAGCAGACCGCGCTCTACAAGCGAGACCCGTCCAAGGACAACGCGGTGGTGGAAGTCGCCAAGGTCAACCAGCGTGCGGGCATGGCGATCGTCGGGTCCTGGTCAGCGCTGGACCCCGACGGGAAGATGCAGCGGCTCGGCATGCTCACCAATGGGCTCTTCCTCAAAGCCTCCGATCTGAAGGCAGCCGAGCCGAGTAGCTTCGCCGGTATCGAGCTCGACAAGAAGACCGAGCTGCCGGTGGCGTTCGTGGTGAAGCGGGGTGTGCGCGCCTGGGACGTCGAGCAGAACGAAGCCACCAAGAAGAAGCAGCTCGACTATCATGAGAAGCTGATACTGACCGGTCGATTCCGCACGGTCGCCGGGCACCAGTACTGGGCCACCGCCGACGGGCGCTACGTGCGCCACCGCGACGTCACCGTGGTGCGCCGGCGCAATGCGTTCCCCGACTTTGCCACGGGCGATCAGAAGTGGATCGACGTGAGCGTGATCACCGGAACCGCGGTAGTATACGAGGGACGTCGCCCAGTGTTTGCCACGCTGGTGAGCGTAGGCCGTGATCGACTGGGTGACGCCGAGCAGGGCGCCGTCACTGCGCGCGGCACGTTCCACGTCGCCGGGAAGCACATCACGGCCGTCAAGCTCAACCCCAAGGGACTGGCCGAAAACTACGAGATCTACGACGTGCCTTGGGCGATGGAGCTGTCCTCGGGCCAGCTGATGCATGGTGCGTTCTGGCACGACCGGTTCGGCATCGAGTACGGTCCGGGCAACATTCAGCTTTCGCCGGCCGATGCGGCGCGGATCTGGCAGTGGGCGACTCCCGCGGTACCCGACGGCTGGCACGGCGTGAACGAACCCGACGAAACGCGCACCATAGTGCATGTGAGGAAGTAGTCCGGGAACGCAGTTCCCGGACTGCCCACCCCCCTGCCGCCTACTCTTTCTGCTGCACCACCAGAAGCGGCACAGCGCAAGACACTGGGCCATTCGCCCCTGCGCCTTCCCCACCGAACCCCGCGGTTCCGCTTCCGGGGGTCGAGACGGCGGGAGCACGGAGTGGGACATGGAGCCCGGGAGCTCCGCTCCCGGGCTACCTCACCGCTTCCAGAATCCGCACCGTCGCCAACGAACGGTTCAGCGTATAGAAATGAATGCCGGGCACATGGGCGTCGAGTAGGGCGCGGCACTGCTCGATCGCGTGCTCGACTCCGATGGCCCGAACGCGTTCGGCGTCGTCCCCGGCGTCCTCGAGCCGGGCGAGCAGCGGCGCAGGGATGTGCGCCCCGCACATGGCCGTGAAGCGCTTGATCTGGGCCACGTTCGTGATCGGCATGATGCCCGGCACGATGGGTTGCGTGATGCCCACCTGGCGCGCCGAGGCCACGAAGGAGAAGTAGTCGCGGTTGTCGAAGAACAGCTGCGTGATCAGGAAATCGACCCCAGCATCGACCTTGCGCTTGAGATTCCGGAGATCGGTCTCGGGGTCCGGAGCTTCGACGTGCGTCTCCGGATAGCAAGCAGCGGCGACGCAAAAATCGTAGCGAGCGCGAATGAACGCCACCAACTCGGAGGCGTAGGCGAACCCCCGATCCGCTCTTTGAAAGGCGGCCGTTCCCGCCACGGGGTCGCCCCGCAGGGCCAACACGTGCTCGATCTGCGAGTCCCGGTACGCGTCCAGGATTTCGCCCAACTCCTCCTGACTCACGCCCACGCAGGTCAGGTGCGCCATCGTCTCGATCCCCGTCTCCGTCTTGATGCGACGCACCAGGTCGTGGGTGAGCTGGCGCGTGCTGCCGCCCGCGCCGTAGGTCACCGAGACGTACGCCGGCGCGTACTCGCGGAGCTTCTCCACGGTCGCGAACAGTCGGCTCATTCCCTCGGCGTCCTGGGGCGGAAAGTACTCGAAGGAGAAAGCGGGACGGTCCGCGGCAAGCTTGTCGATGATCTTCATTTCAGATACAGCCGAGTCCAGACGCGGCGGGCTGCCGGGTCCGTCATATAGGCCGCAGCCTGGCCGATTTACAGTACCGACTGAAGGACTCGTGGCATGCGCATTCACATCATCGCCGTGGCCGGCACCGGCATGGGGGCTCTGGCGGGCCTACTCGAGGAGCTGGGACACGACGTTTCGGGCAGTGACGTGGCGTTCGATCCACCCATGGGTCCGGCCCTGCAGTCCTGGGGGGTCCGCTGCCTGCATGGCTTCGACCCGGAGCACCTCGAGCCGCCACCCGACCTGGTCGTGGTCGGGAACGTCTGCCGACGGGACAACGTCGAGGCCCAGGCCGCCTGGGACCGGGGGCTCGAGGTCACCCACATTGCCGGAGCCCTGCAACGCTTTGCGCTGGCCGATGCGTCACCACTGGTGGTCGCGGGCACGCATGGCAAGACGACGACCACGGCGCTGGCCGCGTGGTTGCTCGCCGACACCGGCCACGCGCCGGGCTTTCTCGTGGGCGGAATACCCAAAAACTTCGGCCGGAGCTTCCAAAGCGCCGGATCCGCCCCGGACGAGGCCGATGCGACGCGTCCGCTCACCCGCGTGCGACCATTCGTGATCGAGGGCGACGAGTACGACACGGCCTACTTCGAGAAGACCGCCAAGTTCCTCCACTACCGTGCCCAGGTCGCCATCATCACGTCCATCGAACACGACCACATCGACATCTACCCCACGTTTGCCGGCTACCTGGCAGCGTTCCGACGCTTCGTGGCGGGCATCCCCGAGGACGGTCTGATTGTGGCGAACGCCGCGGATCCCGTGGTGGTCGACCTGGTGAGCGCCACCGCACGCGCTCCCATCGCCTGGACCGCGCTCGCCGACGACACGTGCCCCGTGTCGCCCCACTGGCTCGCTGCCCCTGCCGGCGGCGACGAGCGGATGACTCGGTTCGACCTGTTCGCCGGGGGAGTCATGAGCGGGCGGTTCGGTCTGCAGGTCCCGGGGCACCACAATCTGCGCAACGCACTCGCCGCGTTGGCCGCAGTGGCTCAAGGGTATGGCGTCCCGCTGCACGAGCTCCGCGGCGCACTCGAGCGCTTCGAGGGCGTTCGCCGTCGGCAAGACCTGCTCGGAACCCCGCGCGACGTGTTCGTCTACGACGACTTCGCTCACCACCCGACGGCAGTGCGGGAGACCTTGCGGGCACTTCGGAGCCGACACCCGAGCCGAAAGCTGCTGGCCGTCTTCGAGCCGCGCAGCGCCACGGCGTGCCGCAACCTCCACCAGGAGGCGTACGCCACCTGCTTCGACGATGCCGACGAGGTCTTGCTGGCTCCGCTGGGCCGATCCGGCCTTCCCGCCGAAAAGCGGCTCGACCTGCCCCAACTGGTACGCGCGCTGGTCGATCGAGGTCGGCGGGCCCAGGCCAGCGAGTCCATCGAGAGCATCGTCGAATACCTGGTCGCTCACGCGCAGCCCGGTGACGCGATTGCCCTGTTGTCTAACGGAGCATTCGGTGGCATCCACTCCAAGCTCCTCGACGCCCTGTCGTGACCAGAACGCGGGCGCCGGCTCTGACTCGGAGGCTCGCTGTGAACTGTCCCTGTGGATTGGGTGAATCCCTCGAGAGCTGCTGTGGCCCCTTCCTGAGCGGCGAGCAGCACCCACCGACCGCCGAGGCGCTCATGCGCGCCCGGTACACAGCCTACGTCCAAGGCGACGTGGACTACGTCGTCGCCACCCACGACCCCAACCGCACCGAGGACGTCGATCGTTCCAGCACCGAGACCTGGGCCAAGCAGTCGACTTGGCTCGGGCTACAGATCCTCAAGACCGAGGAGGGGACCGAGAACGACGAGGCCGGTGTGGTGGAGTTCGTCGCCCGCTACAAGCTCAAGGGCGTGACCGTCGATCACCGCGAGCGCGCCGAGTTCAAGAAGATCAAAGGCAAGTGGTTCTTCATGGACGGGAAGGAAATCGTTCCCCCTCCTGCACGCAAGCTGACCCCGGACGTGGGGCGCAACGACCCCTGCCCCTGCGGGAGCGGCAAGAAGTACAAGAAGTGCTGTGGTCGGGCCGCGTAGTGCCCGGGCCGAAACCGATGAGCGCTGCTCCGGTCAGCACGGCGCAGGAGGTGACATCGTGGAACTGGCGCAGCGACTGGCAACCATTGCTCTGCGGGTGGCGCAGGAGGCCAGCGAAATCGCCGCGGCGGGCTGGCGCCAGCGACCGCAGGCTACCAAGAAGG
This sequence comes from uncultured Polyangiaceae bacterium, assembly GCA_964610275.1. Lineage (GTDB taxonomy): Bacteria > Myxococcota_A > Polyangia > Polyangiales > Polyangiaceae > JAFGBI01. Next base: position 52,036 of record CAZSVU010000006.1, read on the forward strand.
CTCCCGTGGACCTGGTCACGGAGTACGACCTCTCCACCGAACGTTTCATTCGCGCCCGGCTGGGCGAGCTGGCGCCCGACGTCAGCGTCATGGCCGAGGAGGAGGGCGGGTCGGTCGGCGCCGGTCCGACTTTCTACTGTGACCCCATCGACGGGACGACCAACTTCGTCCACGGCCATCCGTTCTGGGCCGTGAGCATCGGCGTGATCGATGCAGGCGTGCCGATCGCCGGCGCGGTCGTCGCACCGGCACTGCACACCACCTGGATGGGCTGGCAGGGCGGCGGGGCACGGAGAAACGGCGCACCGTGCCAGGTCAGCCTCACCGAGAGCGTGGGGGAAGCGCTCGTGGCCACCGGGTTCCCTCCGGACCGCTCACGCGAGCCCGACAACAACTTCGCGAGCTTCACCCGGGTGAAGCAAGCCGCACGCGCAGTCCGACGCTGTGGTTCCGCAGCCATCGACTGCTGCCTGGTCGCCGACGGGACGTATGACGCATACTGGGAGCGCCGGCTGCACGTCTGGGACGTGGCGGCCGGAAGCGCGATTGCGCTGGCTGCTGGCGGACGGCTCACGGCGCTCGACGGTGGCCGTCCGAGCCTGGAGCGCGGCCACATCATCCTCTCCAACGGTCGGGTCCACGACCAGCTGATCCCCCTGGTGTGCGGCCCCGCGTGAGCCGCGCGGCGCAGCCTCGAAGTCGCTTGCACGTGCGGCTCGCCCGGTAGGCCGCCTCACTGGCCAGTGACGAGTCCCGAGACGGGTGGTAGCGTCCCTCTCGATGGTCAGCGAAACGCATGCCTCGGCGAGTGCTGCGGCGCGGCTGAAAGTGCTCGCGTCGAGCGCTTGGCTGGTTGCCAGCCTGTTCGGGTGCGGAGGGTCGGCCTGGATGAGCGAACCGTTCCCGGACAGCGACGACGAGAACTTCGACCCCGGACCACTCCCGCCCGAACCTGCCGCTCGGGCTTCAGCGTCAGAGCCGCTGCGCGCCCGGCCCGCCTCCGACTCGGGGTCAGACGCCGCTGCGAACGACAGGCCGCGTCCAGTGGTCGTGGCGCGTCGACGCCTGCAGGGGAAGGCGCTGGGGAAGTTCCGGAATACCTACTACGACTTTCCGGCGGAGCAGGACCACGAGGGTCCGCCGGTGGCGCTGATGAATCCAAGCTGCCAAACCATCAAGAACGTCCCGCGCGGCTTCTACGAAGCCGTGTGCGTGCAGGGCAGCGGAACTCTGGACGGCGGCAGCACGGTGAGCTTCGCCAAGCGCGATTGCGAATGTGCCGAGATCTGCCCTCGCACGAAACAGCGCATCTGCTTCGACGAGCTCGACCGGGCCCAGTTTCCCTGGGGGCGCGGTGCCACCGGAGGACCCATCACGCCGCTGCTGACCGTCGCAGTGGACAGCCAGGTGATCCCCCTGGGCACGCCGATCTACATCCCAGAGTACGACGGCATCCCCCGCGACGAGCAGCGGACCTCCGTCCACGACGGATGCTTCGTGGCCCAGGATCGCGGGCTCCGCATCAAGGGCAAGCAGGTGGACATCTTCACGGGCCACGAAAGCATCACGCGCCTGTGGAACCGTCTGGTGCCGAGCAACCAGGGCGTCACCGTCGTACTCGACAATCCCCGCTGCGCCCGCGCCAGCCTGCCGCGAGAAACACCCTGAGTCACCGCACGCCCAGCTGGCGGGAGTGCCAGAGCAGCATCTCCAGCGTGCCGACCTCGCGGAGCCAAGGTTGGTTGTGCGGCCCCCGTGGGACGCATAACGTGTGGGGCACGCCGTACCCCCGCAGCTCCTTGGAAAGTGCGGCCTGGGCACGGTGGTAGGGATCCTCCGTGGACGTCTCGAGGTGGATGGGCGTGGGGCCCACTTGGCGAATGGCGCCGGCGATTCGGGCCGCGTAGTCCGGTGCCCGTGAGACGCCGAAGGCGCCCTGGACCGTACCGAAGCTCCCGAAGAGCCCGGGCCGACGCAGAAAGACTTCCAGTCCCACGTACCCGCCCAGAGAGCAGCCGTCGAGTCCCACGCCGGGGCGGTCCGTCCGCACGGGAGCCACGCGTTGCACGGCCGGGATCAGCGTCTTTTCCAACCACTGGGCATAGCGGTCCAGAGTGCGCGGTGCCGGCTGAAGGCGGTAGGGATTGGGCGTCACCGGACAGGCAATCACGAGGCCACGATAGGGCCGCCTCCCGAGCGACGCGTTGAGCTCGGCGATGCGCTCGTCCGACAAGTACTGCGGGCCCCGGAGCTCACGAGCCACGGGGGGTCGCCTGAGCCGCTCGTGGGCGCGCACCAGTCCGTAGCGCTCTCCCCATGCGTGTATCCCAAGCAGCTCGTTGCCCGTCTCGCCCAATCCGTGCAGGAGAATCAGCAACGGGAGCTCGGCATCGGCCGGGCGCTGCTTGGGTACCAGCACCAGGGCTCGCCGAGCCAACTCGGCGTCCCCGTCCAACCTCAGGTCGTGCTGCTCCAGGTCATCGGACTGCGGAGCGGCGCCCCTGGCAGTGCGGGCCGTGCCCAGCACTGCCGACGCAGCCCAGGTCATGAAGGCGCGACGGCACGGCATGCCGGTAAGTCTAGAGAACCCAGCACCAACCTCCGAGCGCTTGCAGCCGGAGCGGAATCCAACGCTCAGGAGGAATCGTGCCGAATCCCGGACGGTGCGGTATCGTCGCCGCAAGAGGTTGGACATCTCATGATCCGCTTATCTGCGCTCGTGCTCATCTTCGGAATAACCGGCGCCTGCGCCTCCAGTCGCGAGGACGGCCCAGAGGTGGGGCGTCACCCGTACTATACGGTCGAGGGCTTCTGCGAGGCCTGGGCAAGAGCCGCCTGCAACGACGAAGTCGTGGACGCGTGCGTGGCGAACTCCACCAGCGCCTGCCTGCGCGCGCAGATCGACTTCTGTGTGACGGTGCTGCAGCCACCCGGACAGCATGATCGGGACGCTGCCGAAGAGTGTCTCGGCGAAGTGGAGGATGCGTACGCGGACGCCAGCTTGACTCCGGAGGAGTACGAGGTGGTGTACCGGATGGGCCCGCCCTGCGATCAGCTACGTGGGGAGACCCCGACGACTCTGCCCGGCGAAGGGGAGGAGTGTCAGCGTGACACCAACCCCTGCGCTTCCGACGATCTGGCGTGTGCACCGTCCGCTTCGGATGCCAGTGTCTACACCTGTCAACCGGTCGTCGTGCGCAGCGGCGGGCAGACCTGCGGTGCCAGTACGCAGGTCTGCGATGAAAACAACAACTGCGAGCCAGTTGACGGCGTGGCCGTCCGCTACATCATCGAGCGCCCCGGAGTTTACGCATCCAGCTCGGAAGAGGTGCCGTGTCGCCCCGACCTGTACTGCAATCCGGACACGAACACCTGCCAGAACACCGGGGAACGGGGGGATGCCTGCCTGAGGGACGCCGAATGTGCCAGCGGCATCTGCTTGGGTGGCGGGGACGGCGAAGAGGGGCTCTGCGTCGACCGCGTGGACCTCGGTCCGACCGACCCGCTGTGTGCGAATTTGCGATAGTCGGCAGTCGCCAGCTTTCCACCCAGAGGAGGAGAATCCGATCGCCATGCGTTCTGTGAAGTCGATCCAGGTGCTGCTCGCCGCGCTCGCCCTCTCGGTTGCTGCGGCGTGTGATGAGTCACCCCCACCCAAGAACCCGTTCGAGCCGCCGCCCAAGGATTACAAGGAGCCACCTCCCATCAAGGAAGCTCCCAAGCCCGAGGGACCGCCGCAGCTCATCATCGGATCGGATGGCCCCAAGGTTGGGTGGACCACCGTGGCCGTCGGCAAGAAAGACAGTCAAGCGAAGCTCCGCAAGGAGATCGAGGCCAACAAGCAGCACTTTGGCGATCAGCCCACCACCGTTGCGGTGGACCGAAAAGCCAAGCTCGAGTGGGTGATCTCCATGGTCCAGGAGCTCGCGCGCGTCGGTTCGCCCAGCGTCACCATCAAGACCGAGACCCGCGAGGAATTCTCCAACCAGCTCAAGTTCACTCCGCAGAGTCGCGTGAAGAGACCTGAGCCGTGCTCGATCGTGATGATGGTGCTCACGGACCGCGGCACGGCGGTCTGGACCCTCGCCGGCGGAAGAGCGGCCAAGCGCTCCAAGGGCTTTGCCGGCCCGGATCTGACGACCACGGCCGAAACGCTCGAGCGCTACATCAAGAAGTGCGAGTCGTCCGAGACGATGTTCGTCTCCGCGCAGGAGGGCATCGAGTGGGGGCTCGCCTACGACCTGGCCGCGTCCGCACAGAAAGTGAAGGGGGCCAACTTCAAGGTCGTGGTGTTGCTGGAAGTGGAGCCCGTGCCGGGCCGCAAGGTGGATCTCTAGAGCAGCCAGCATGATTCCCGAACAAACCAACCTGTTCGGGGATCGCCACCCGTGATCCTGGCCCAGTTCATCCCTTCGCCGGCCGAGGGGCCGTTGTGGCGGGTCGGGCACCGGGCACCGAGCCGCTCGGTGCTTGCTCCCTTGACCACCTCGCCGGTGGTGTAAAACCTCTGCTGACTCCGCCGAACCGCTGTAGCCGTGGCCGCACGAAGCAAGAAGACCCAGCCGAAGAAATCGGGGGCCGCGCCTGCCGGCGTCGGGGTGAGTACGGCGCACTCGGTCGTGGAGGATGACGGCAACGAGTCCGAATCGGACCTCGACAGACTGGACGAAGGCGATCCCGTGGTGATCGACACCGCGGGCGAATACGTCGACCAGCGGCCGCTATCCTCGCCCCCGTCGGCGCGCTCCGCTCCAACCAGCCAGGCGCTGGCTCGTGTCGACCCACTCCAGGTCTACATGAACGAGGTGCAACGGCATCCGCTGCTGTCGGCCGAAGAGCAACACGCGCTGGCCGTGAAGTATGCGGAGACGGGTGACGTGAAGGCCGCCGCCACGCTGGTGACCGCGAATCTGCGCCTGGTCGTCAAGATCGCCTACGACTACCGCCGTGCCTACCGCAACATGATGGATCTGATCCAGGAGGGGAACATCGGGCTGATGCAGGCCGTGAAGCGGTACGATCCGTACCGTGGCGTCAAGCTGTCCAGCTATGCTGCCTGGTGGATCCGCGCCTACATGCTGCGCTTCGTTCTCAACAACTGGCGCCTGGTCAAGATTGGCACCACCCAGGCGCAGCGAAAGCTGTTCTTCAACTTGAACAAGGAGAAGGCCAAGCTGGCTGCCCTGGGTATCGAGCCCACGCACGCCGAAATCGCGCAGCGGCTCGGCGTCGAGGAGAAGGAAGTGGTCGAGATGGATCGGCGTCTCTCGCGCGGTGACGCCTCACTGGATTCTCCGATTGCAGAGAGCGACGGCAAGTCCATCACTCGCATGGAGCTCTTGCCGACCGGTGCCGAAGGGCCCGACGTGCTGGCGGAAGACGCCGAGTTGCAAAGGCTGGCGCGGGAACAGTTCGACGCTTTCCGAGAGACTCTCCAGGGCAAGGATCTGGCCATCTTCAAACGCCGGATGATTGCCGACGATCCCGTGACGCTGCAGCAACTGGGCAATGAGTTTGGCATATCGCGAGAACGCGTGCGTCAGCTCGAGGCACGCCTGTACGGTCGCCTGAGAGATTTCGTGAGCGATACGCTGGGCGACGCGGTCGACGTCGCCAGCTGAGCGCGCGCTGCCGCCGCACCAGGACCGACGCCGTGGCCAAGAGGACGCACCGCCCGGAACCCGAAGCGGGCTGCCTGTACGTGGTCGGCACGCCGATCGGCAATCTGGGGGATCTGAGCCAGCGAGCCGGTGCACTGCTGGGCGCGGTGGACCGGGTCGCCGCGGAAGACACGCGCCGCGCGCGTGCGCTGCTGGCTCACCTGGGGCTCCGGCGCAGAACCGTCGTCCGCCTCGACGCGCACGCGACCGAGCAGGGTATCGCGGCGGTCCTCGACGAGCTCGAACGCGGTCACAGCGTAGCACTGGTGTCCGACGCTGGTATGCCGTCGGTGAGCGACCCCGGAGCCCGCGTCGTGCAGGCCGCCATCGCGCGCAACCTCGGCGTGGTCGTGGTTCCCGGCCCGAGTGCGGTCAGCGCAGCCGTCGCGCTCTCGGGACTGGTGGAAGGACCGTTCCTGTTCTTGGGGTTTCTCCCCCGGCGGGGTCGCAAGCGGTCGGAAGCCGTCGAGCACGTCGCTCGGACCGCGGAACCCGTGGTGTTGTTCGAGGCCCCAGGCCGCACGCGGGCGACGTTGTCGGAGTTGGCCGGCGCCATGCCGGACCGCCCAGCCGTCGTCTGTCGCGAGCTCACCAAGTTGCACGAGGAAGCGCGCCGAGGAACGCTGGCCGAGCTTGCGACCGTGTCGTCGTGGCGCGGCGAAATCACCGTCGTCCTGGGAGCGGCCTGCCCCATCACGCCCCCGCCTGACCACACCGCCGCTGGGTCGCTGGACGCGGAAATCCTGGACCGCCTGCGGGCAGGCGCGTCCGCGAAGACCGTGGTGACGGAGCTCGCGCCGACCGCCAGGGTCCCGCGACGTGAGCTCTACGCTCGGGTACAAGCGCTGCGCGACCCGGCCGACCGAGGCCGTCAGCAGCGCAGGCCCGCCAAGGACGGCTGAGCGTTCGAGCGGCGATTGCGCTGCGGTCGCTGCATCAGAACGCCGGGTCGGGGCGGCTCCGTCCGAGGCGCGGCGTGCCGGCCGGAGGGCAAGTGTGCTAAGACGCCCCGGCCGTGTTCGAGGCGCTCACCAAAGGTTTCCGCGAAGCTCAGAATCGCCTTTCAGGCCTGACCGAGCTCAACGAGAAAAACGTCCAGGCTGCTCTGCGCGAGGTGCGGCTCTCCCTGCTCGAGGCTGACGTCGAGCTCGGGGTCGTCAAGCGTTTCTTGGCTCGGGTCGAGCAGAAGGCGCTGGGGCAGACGCTGCGCTCACGGGTCAAGCACGACGGCGAGACGCTCAAGGTGAACGCGAGCGAACTGTTCGTCAAAGCCTGCCACGACGAGTTGGTCGAGATCATGAACTGGGAGGGCGAACCGGTCGAGTTCGCCAGCTCGGGAAGCACCGGCGTGATGATGGTCGGGCTGCAGGGCTCGGGCAAGACCACCACTGCGGCCAAGCTGGCGCGCTGGTTCGAGGCGGAGGGCAAGCGTCCGCTGCTGGTCGCGGCCGACATGCAGCGCCCAGCAGCCGTCGAACAGCTCATGATACTCGGCGAGCAGATCGACATCCCGGTGTTCAATCTGGCAGACCGGTCGCCCGTCGAGATCTGCGCGGCCGCCGATGCCGAAGCCAAGCGCCTGGGCTGTGACACGATCATCTATGACACGGCCGGTCGCCTCGCCATCGACGAGCCGCTGATGCGTGAGCTCGGCGAGATCAAGCTCGCCGTACGACCTCAGAACATCTTCCTGGTCGTGGACTCGATGATTGGCCAGGACGCTGTCAAGACGGCCAAGTCGTTCCACGAACGGCTGACGATATCGGGCGTGATTCTCACCAAGCTCGACGGCGACGCGCGCGGCGGTGCAGCACTGAGCATCAAGGAGGTCACCGGGGCGCCCGTCACGTTCGTGGGCTTGGGGGAGACGCTGGACAAGCTCGACGTCTTCCGACCGGAGGGCATGGCCAGCCGGGTGTTGGGCATGGGCGACGTGGTCGGCCTGATGCAGGACTTCGAGCAAGCCGTCGATACGAAATCGGCGGAAGAAGACGCCCTGCGGATGATGTCCGGGCATTTCACGCTCGATGACTTCCTCAAGCAGATCAAGACCATCCAGCGGATGGGGTCGCTGAAAGACCTCGTGGACAAGATGCCCGGCGTCGGCAACATGCTGCCACCGGGCATCGACCTGGATGACCGCGAGCTCGTGCGCATCGAGGCGATGATTCAGTCGATGACGCGCCAGGAGAAGGACGACCCGCACGTCCTCATCCGCGAACCGAGCCGCGTGACCCGCATTTCGAGAGGATCCGGCCAGCCCGCGCCAGGCGTCGGCGAGCTCGTGCAGAAGTTCCTGTTCATGCAGCAGATGATGTCGAACATGGGCGGAGTCGGCGGCATGGGCGGCTTGCTGGGAAAGATCCCCGGGATGCAGGGCCTCGGCGTGGCACGCAACGTACGTCGAGCGATGAAGGCCCAGGGCGGAATGCCGGCTGGGATGCCGGGCATGGGACTGCCGGGCATGGGGATGCCGGGCATGGGGATGCCGGGCATGGGGATGCCGGGGGCTCCAGGTGGGAGCGCCGCGGGGGCCGCACCCCGAATGCGCACGTTAAGCAAGTCCGAGCGAAACGCGCGCAAGCATCAACGCAAGCGCGAACGCACAGCACGCAAGAAAGGCAAGGGTAAGCGATGAGGGGTCGGATCACGTCGTCTTTGGTGCTCGCCGTGGCGCTCGCGGCCGGCTGCAAACCAGCTCCCGAGGCCGAACCCAAGGAGGTGCCCGCGGCCCTGGAGCAGTACGTTCGCGACTCGTTGCCTGCCGAATTGGAGCAGCGTGCTTACGTCGACTTCGAAGGTAAGGTGCGCCTCCTCGGCTACGAGCTGCAGCCCGATCGCGCGATCCGCCCGGGGGACGGCATCAAGTTGACGCTATACTGGCAGAGCGTGGCACGGCTCGGCCCGGGCTGGAGTCTGTTCACTCACCTGCTCGACGAGAGCGGAAAAACCATCGAGACCAAGGACGGAGGCACGGACGCCTTCGACGACGTCGGTCCGCTGCGCACTCGCGCCACACCCGAGGGGCCGCAGGCGCTCTCTCCCAGCGACTGGGTGCCCGGCAAGATCTACGTGGACGTGCAGGAACTGCGGGTGCCGCGCAACGTGGCCGGCACCCGCATCAGCGTGCTGACGGGCATCGCACAACGCTACACCCCCGGCCCCGTCGGCAGCGCCACGCCAGCTCCGGCGCCTTCGGCCGTGCCAGAGCCCAGCACCCTGCGCCTCCGGATCGTGTCGGGGACGAGCGATGGCGCCGATCGGACGGTGGTCGGTCACTTCGACGTCATCGGAGCCAAGCCGCTGGCTCGAAACGTGCCCACCCGCCGCGCCCGCCCACTGCCCGGTGCGGCCGCCCCGTCGGCGCGCCCGTTGCGCGCCCGCCCGGCGGGCCAGCGCAACCCGACCCTGCACTGACGCGGACGGCTCCGGGGATGCGAGCAATGAGACCTTGCGTCTGGGCACTGGCTCTGGTCGGCAGCATGCTGCCGGGTTGTGTCGGCGGCTCGGGAGAAGTGACCCAGCAGGACAAGCAGCGGCTCAAGGCCTACATCCTGGAGCAGGCACCCACGACCATCCCTCGCAAGCTCGACATCAACTTCGACAACAAGGTCACGCTGCTCGGTTGCCGAGTGGAACCCCGTGGCCCCGTCGAGCCCGGCCAGCGGGTGAAGCTGACCATGTACTGGATGAGCAAGGAGACGCTCGGCGACGGGTGGAACCTGTTCACGCACATCCTCGACGGCTCCGGCGAGCGGATCCTCAACATCGACAACGTGGGACCACTACGGGAATGGCGCCAGACGCGGCAGATACTGTGGCCGACCGCCTGGCAGCCCGGCAAGGTGTATGTCGATGAGCAGCAGTTCTCCATTCCGTCCAACGTGCGCACGAAGCGCGTGCAGGTCGTGACCGGGATTTGGAAGGGCAACGCGCGATTGAAGATCCTCGCAGGCCGCAAGGACCGGGAAAATCGCGCCATCGTGGCGGATCTCGACGTGAAGATGGGGGCACAAGGCGCGCCGAAACGCAGCACGCGGGTGCCGAAGGTGCGAGTGAATCGACTCGAGCATGGCACCAAGCTGGTCATCGACGGCAAGCTGGACGAAGACGCCTGGAAGACCGCTGCGAACACCGGCCCGTTCGTGGACGTCGCCACCGGCGACGTCAATCGTTCCCAGGAACTCGGAGGCTCGGCCAAGCTGCTGTGGGACCCGGCCGCGCTGTACGTCGGCTTCGACGTGCGGGACACGAAGATCGTCGGCGATTTCCCGCCGGGTTCGAAAGACCCTCACCTGTGGACCCAGGACACGGTCGAGATCATGGTCGACCCGGACGGGGACGGGGACAACCGCGACTACTACGAGATTCAGATCAATCCTCAGAACCTGGTGTTCGATTCGAGATTCGATCGTTACAACGAGCCCAAGGTGGAGCCGAACGGCCCGTTCGGGCACCAGGACTGGTCAGCGCGAGTCGAAAGCGCAGTGCAGATCCGGGGGACTCTCAACGACGACGGCGATCGGGATCAGGGCTATGTCGTCGAGGCTCGCATTCCGTGGGACGCGTTCGACCACGCCAAGCAGGCACCGCCCCGGCCGGGCGACACCTGGCGGATGAACTTCTACGCCATGCAGAATAACGGCGGCTACGCCTGGTCACCCATCCTCAAGCAAGGCAACTTCCACAAAGCCTCGCGGTTCGGTCGGGTGCTGTGGGCGGAGGCGGGTCGAGCGTCGGGCTATCCGGGCGGCCATTCTCCGAGCGCGGGCGCCAAGCCCGAGAGTCGGGGCGGAGCCCACGCGCCGGGTGCGCCAGGACGTGCGCCCGCTCCCGCTGCTTCGCGGTGAGTCGACTTTGTGGGGGTGAGCATGGGTAGCGGGCACGGGTAACGGGTACGGGCACGGGTAACGGGCACGGGTAACGGGCACGGGTACGGGCACGGGCACGGGCACGGGTACGGGCACGGGTACGGGTACGGGCACGGGTAACGGGCACGGGTACGGGCACGGGTACGGGCACGGGTACGGGCACGGGCACGGGCACGGGTAACGGGCACGGGTACGGGCACGGGTACGGGCACGGGCACGGGTAACGGGCACGGGTAACGGGCACGGGTA
>CAZSVU010000007.1:0-50289 GCA_964610275.1 uncultured Polyangiaceae bacterium
GGCCGAGGGGAAATGGCCTCGGTCTTCCCATCGTCCAACGCATCACGCACGCCCATCACGGTGAAATCACCGTCGACAGCAAACCTGGGGCGGGAACCCGCGTCGCCTTGCTCATCCCGCGGGGCGCCCCCCCGCTCGGCGCGACCAGAGCGTCACACGAGGGAGACCGATCCGAATGACACCGCCAGATCAGCGCGCTCGAATCCTCGAACTCGATAGGCGTCACGTCTGGCATCCGTACACGCAGATGGATCACTACGCGTCGGCGGTCGACCCCTTGGTCATCGACCGAGCGGCGGGCGCGCATCTGTACGACCTGAACGGTCGCTCCTACATCGATGGCAACGCATCGTGGTGGACGGCGCTGCTCGGGCACGGTCACCCCAGGCTGACCGAAGCGCTCATTCGGCAGGCCGAGCGCCTCGGTCACACTTCACTGGCGGGCATAACGCACGAGAATGCAGCCCTTCTGGCCGAGGAACTGGTTCGAATCGCACCGCCAGGCTTGACCCGTGTGTTCTACAGTGACGATGGTTCGACGGCCGTTGAAGTCGCCATCAAGCTCGCCCTGCAGTATTGGGCACAGAATGGTCGACCCGACCGGACACGATTCGTCGCACTGGACGGTGCATTCCATGGCGAAACGTTGGGCGTGACTGCCCTGGGCGGAGTGGAAGTATTCCGTCGGCCGTTCGCCAACGTCATCATGGAGTGCATCCACGTTCCGCCGGCCACCGGTGGGCACCGGCTCGCCTTCGATGCGTTGGCGCAGGCGCTCGAAGACGGCTCCAACGACATCGCGGCGGTCGTGCTCGAGCCCATCGTGCAAGGCGCCGAGGGCATGCGCATGTACGACCCTCGCTACCTGAAGCTGGCGCGCGATTTGACCGCGCGCTGGGACACGTTGCTGGTGCTGGACGAGGTCTTCACCGGGTACGGGCGCACCGGCCCCATGTGGGCGGCCGCGCATGCGGAGGTGTCACCTGACGTACTGTGCACGGCCAAGGGCTTCAGCGGTGGCATGTTGCCCATGGCGGCCACGCTCACGACCGAGCGTCTCTTCGAAGGGTTTCTGGGTGAACGCAGCCGCGCGTTCTTGTACGGGCACACGTTCTGCGGGAATCCGCTCGGCGCGGCGGTGGCTCGAGCGGTGCTGGAGACCTACCGGGAAGAGCGAGTACTCGAGCAAGCACGACCCAAGGCTGAACAGATCGCCGCTGCTTTCAGCGCGATGCAGCAGTTGCCCGGGGTGGTGGCGACACGCAGTCTCGGCATGGTGGGCGCGCTCGATCTCGCCGGCGACGACGGGTACTTGGCCGAGGCGGGATGGCGGGTCTACGACGAAGCGCTGGCTCGCGGTGCCTACCTGAGACCACTCGGCAACGTGGTGTATGTCACGCCACCGCTCAACATCGACGGGCAGACCCTGAAGGACCTGCTGGAGATCGTCGCCGACTCCGTACGCGCCGCGATGGCCGGATGACGGCCCCGGCTAGCGGCCAACGGCCATGGGGCCAACGATCAATCGGGCTGATTTCAGACCGGTTTCAGCTCCGCGTCACGGTGGTTGATTTGGCTCGGGCGCGGAGTCAAGATGCGCGCCCCGCGTGAGAGGGAGGCAGAGGAGTCTGGATGAGCAAGCAGGTCATTGCCACGAGTCGCGCGCCCGCCGCGATCGGGCCGTACTCGCAGGCGGTTCGTGCTGGTGAGTGGGTGTTCGCGAGCGGTCAGATTCCGTTACATCCGGGCACGGGCGACGTCGTGGTCGGTAGCATCGAGGCACAGACGCGTCAGACGCTGGATAATCTCCAGGCGGTCCTCAAGGCCGCAGGCGCATCGCTGCGCGAGGTGGTCAAGACGACCATCTACTTGGTCGACCTGGCAGACTTCACCTCCGTCAACCAGATCTATGCGTCCTATTTCGAGGTTGACCCTCCGGCCCGAGCCACGATCCAGGTGGCTGCGCTTCCCAAGGGCGTCCTCGTGGAAGTGGATGCTATCGCCCACCTCGGCTGAGGAGATTCTCGGATGGCGAAGGAGACGACTCAGAGTCAGGGCGATGCATACGCCGCCGATCAGCTCGAGGCGAGTGCCGACACGGCACTTGCCGCGCTGACGCAGGCCGGCGCAACAGCCACGGCGTTGGTACAAGAGTGGATTCGTCGCGGCAATGCGGCAGCGGTCGCAGTGGCTGCGGAGAAGTCCGCAGGACCCACCCGCAAGGCGGCGCGACGCGGTCTGAACGTGCTCAAGTCACGCGGTGTGGCCATCCCTCAGCGGCAGCACATCGCCAAGGTCGGCGGAGAGGCAACGGAGGTGACCCAGGAAGCGTGGCTCATGGCTCCCGACACGACGGGAAGCCTGCTGGTGGTCATCGCCTCGCGCGCGCCCACTCGCCGCTACCTGTCGACGTCCGTGGTCCTGCACGACATGCTTGGGCTGCAGCGCATCGAGACGGCGGAGCTCAGCCAATCCCAGCTCAAGGAGTCCATGGCACGGGTGCTACCTGGGGCGGAGTACAAGCCGGTCAGCGTACCGGTCGAATGGGCGCGCTGGCGGATTGCCGAAGCGCGCAAACGCAACCGCGAACGCGGTATTCCCTTGCCGCTGGGACTCGACTCCGCGAGCCGGCTGCTCGAGCCCGCGCCGACCAAGGCACCGCCGCATCCCCTGGACGAGGAAGGTCTGGTCCTGTCCGAGGCCGACGCCCAGGAGATGAGCAAGACATCCGGCCGGCTTCATGCACTGCCCGAATTCCGGGCCTGGTTCCCCTCGCGATCAGCGGTGGAGGAAATGATGCTGAAGGTGGGCGAGACGCTAACGCCGGGACAGGAACCCGATCAGGCCGATTTGCAGCAGACGTTGGAGCAAGAGATTCGCGCCGCGACCGATCGCTACTTCTCACCGCAGCGCCGCGAACAGTTGGCGGGCTGGATGCAGGATAGCGCGCTCAGCGTTCTGCAGCGCGCCGGCGAGCAACCAGCCCTCGAAGTCGTGGCTGCGATCAAGGCCATCCGAGCCGCCGGGCTCATCACCAACCCACCCCACGAAATCCCCTTCCTGCGCGCCTTCTTCGACAAGGCGGTCGGCCTGATGGTGGCCCAGGGCGGCGGCCAGCTGCGCATCCCGATCCGCAAGCGTCCGGAGGAGCCCGAAGCGCTGCTCGAGGAGGCGGAGGAAGCCGAACAAGAGGACGCCGACGAGCCGGCGTCGGAGTAGGACCTGGCCCTCGAACTGCGTTCGAGGGCTTCCGCAGCAATCCCTGCCCTCCCACCTGCTGTTGCCCAACGACCCGCGATACATCTGTTGCTTCCCAGGCATCAGCGACACGGTACGCTTCAACGCTTCAACGCTTCAACGCTTCAACGCTTCACTCGCCCCATTCGCCTTGCTCAGCCCGGCTTGGGGATGGCAGGCGCTCACCAGCCAGCCATCCCCATGGCGGGCGGCGATATCCCAGCGCAGTCCGCTTCACGGGTCACCCGCTGAAGCCCGCTGTGGCGCTTCTCGGGGTGGAGACGACAGTGGAACGGATGGGTCTGGGGAACCCTCGAGCTGCGCTCGAGGGTGTTACTGATACGCGATCGTGACGTTGCAGTCGCCTACCCCGTCCTCACACGCCTCGATGGCGTAGAGAGGCTCGGCGGCGCCGCACACGTGCGTTCCCGACTGGTGGACGTCCTCCTGCGCCCACGCTACCTCGGAGCAATCAGCGGATTCTGCGAAGGTGACCGTACCTTGGAGCGTCCGCGCCTGAACCATGAAGTCGTTGTTGGCGGGCGTGGGTAGGGTCAAGCTGACGTCACCATCGTCCGCATTGATGGTGCCGCCGGCAGTGAAATCTGCGCTGATCGCGGCAATGCGGACGTCCACGGCTTCTCCGGTTTCCAGCCCGGTCGCGTTGATGTCCACCGCGTCGGCGATGCCGCGGATGTCGATTTCGCCGTCGCAGTTCGCAACCGTCTGGGTCACGCTGGTGGTCCCGCGCACCCGGCAGTCGCCGAGGTCGTCGGTGTCCACGTTCACGGCAAAGGCGCCCGCCGTGTACTGTACATCAATGTCCCCGGGGTTGATGGGGCCATCGGAGCGGTTGCGGACCATCAAAGACCCATCGAAGCCGGTGGGCAAACGCACGGTGATGTCGGCGCCGAGACCGTTGCTGCCGCCACTGGTGCGCTCCGTGTAGACGACCAGCTCGTCAGCCGCGTTGTCGATACCATACTGGATGTGGTCATCCATCATCTGGCGGGCTTCTGCTTCCTCGTCCTGCTGCCAGTAGTGGAATCGAAGGACGTCCACGCTCAGCGTGTCGGCTGAGCTACCTTCGACCACGTCGATGTCGCCGTACATCCCGTCGATGCGGATGTTCTGCCCGCTGACCCAGGGCTCCTCCACGTTCCGCGGGCTGGAGTCCTCATAGCGAACCGGGGTCTCGGCCGAACCCTCTACCTTGCACCCGGTCGCGCCAACGACCAGAACGCCACCCGCCAGTAGAGCACTCAAAGAACGCAGTGAAAGCTTCATCGAAACACCTCGCTGAACTGTTCTACGGCCCCCCCGCGGGAACCCTTCCTCGGTCCCGGCGGAAGCCCAGTGCCATAGACCATTGAGCCACATAAGCACTGTGGCGTTGGACTGTGAAGCCGCACACCAGATTCACTGATTGCGGCATGCCCCGCCCTGGCTCACTGCGACCGACGTCACCGGGTGCGCGTCTGCAAATCCATAATTTCCCTGGTCTTTTTGCGAAACGCGCGGAGCAGGCGCTCTGTGACCGGTCCCGGCTCCCCCGACCCCACCGGTGAGTCGTCAATCCGGACCACGGGCAGGAGTTCCCGAATGCTGGACGAGATGAACACTTCCGCGGCGGCGGTCAGCTCCTCCACCGGGAGCGGACGCAACACCGGATCCATCCCCTCCGAGCGCGCGACGTCGAGCAGAGTGGCGCGCGTGATGCCGAGCAGGATCCCGGCATCCTCCGGTGGCGTCACCAGTTGGCCGTCGATGACGGCGAACACGTTAGAGGTCGCCCCCTCCACGACGTGCCCGTTCCCATCGACGATGAGCGCCTCGACCGCACCGACCTTCCGCGCGTCGCGCATGGCCAGCACACTCACGAGGTAGTTGGCCACCTTGGCTCCCACCGCGTCCGTGGCGTCTGCCACCCGCTGCGTGCGGTACGTCAGCACGCGCACGCCACGAGCGTAGGCCTCGGCAGGGGGCGGATTGAGGGGGGTCACCAGCACCACCCGGACCGGGTGGCTGGCCACCTGCGGGGGCAGTGCGATCTCTCCATGACCGCGCGTGACCATCACGCGAATGAAGGACTCGTCGTTCGCCGCTTCGCGGACGGCCCGCAGGACTTCCGCCTGGATGGTCTCGGTTGCGACAGGCAGGTCGATGTACACGCGTGCCGCGCTTCGGGCTAGTCGCGTGATGTGCTCGTCCAACGCGAAGGGGACACCGCCGTAGGTTCGGATGGTTTCGAAAACCGAATCTCCGAATAGGAACCCTCGGTCGAACACGCTAACGCAAGCGTGCTCGGCGGGCACGAGCTGGCCGTCTATCATCGCGAGGGTGGTCACTGCCGTGGACGCTCCCGAGGCTCCGAACGAGCACCGTTGCCTGGTTGGGGTCAGGTGTTTACGCGCATCGGCTGGGCGGCGCCACGACAAAGTCGGGCTCGCGCCAGTACAGATGCCGAGGAGATCGCCCGCTCGAGCACGACGGTTCGAGCCTCTGCACTCGAGGCGTCCACCTCCTTCCCCGTCTGAATCACGACCCGGGCGAACGGCAGGGGGATCATGAAGTGATCCCAGGCCCCTCGCAGCAGCACCGCAGGGGCCGCCGCCGCACCGACCGGTACCAAGTGTGCACGCCCGCGTACCGCGGCTCGCGCAGCGCCGGCTTTGGCGCGGTGGCGGGGACCACGCGGCCCATCGACTGCCATGGCCACGTCCTCACCGCCCTGCAAGGCACGCAGCAGGCGGCGCAGCCCGGCAGCACCTCCCCGCGACGATGAGCCGCGGTGAACGCGCAGGCCGAGCCGCGTGAGCGCCGCTGCCTGAATCTCGCCGTCGCGAGACCAACTCACCAGCACGCCCGTACGATCCCGACGCGGCGCGCCCGCGAGCGCCATCTGATGACCGTGCCAGAATGCCCAGACCACCCGGTCACGTCCGCCCCGAAGCGCAGCAGCGTCCTCATAGCACTGCACTCGCCAGGTCCATGCCCACAGCCGGACCAGCAGCCCGAGCAGAGTACCCAGAAACGTTCTCAGGATACTCTCCCGTTACCCCTTCAGTTCGGCCAGACGCTCCTTTGCCGCCTCCAACGAGGAGTCCGCCTGCAGAGCACGCTCGAACATCTGGATCGCCTTGGCCTTCTCGTCCAGCCGCGAGTGCACTTCGCCCAGGTTCATGAAGACCTCGGCCTTGGTGATCGGGCTCTTGGCATCGAGGCGCTGTAGCAACAGGGCGCGGAACATCTGCTGCGCCTTCTTCATGTCACCGACCTCGAGGGCCACCTCGCCCAGTCGCTTGAGCACCGAAATGTTCCCCGGCTCGATTCGGAACGCCTTGTCGAGCTCAGCCAGAGCTTGGTCGCTGGCCCCATCAGCCAGGTACGCATCGGCCAGCCGTCGATGGATTTCGCCGAGCTCCTTGGACCGCTTTCCGCCGTACGATTCGACAATCTTCTCGAGCACCTCGGCCGCGGCCTTGCCCTTGCCCGATGCGCTGTAGGCGTCACACAGCTGCAGGAGCAGGTCGCGGTCATCCGGGACCAGGGCGCTGGCCTTTTCCAGCACTTCTGCGGCCGCCGCAGTATCACGTCGCTGGCCAGACTGAATCTCCGCTGCTTCGCGCAACAGACGCACCTTGACGGGGATTTCCTCTGCGAATTCTGCATCCCCAGCGATCAGCGCAGCCAGCTTCTCCCAGTCTTCGTGGGTTCGGTACAGGTCACGTAGCCGGGTTCTGATACCAGCGTTGCGCTGGTCGACGCCCAATCCTCGCTCCAGCGCGCGCGCCACGCTCTCGGCATCCTTGAGTCGCTCGTAGACGTCGGCCAGCTTGTTGGCCAATGCGAGCAACTCCTCTTCGTCACTCATCTCGAGCAGCTGCTCCAAAATCTTGGCAGCGTCGTAGTTGTCGTCGTCAGCTTCGTACAGCCGCGCGAGTGCCTGTAGAGCGCTTCGATGCTGTGGGGCGCGGGCAAGCACTCCCTGGTACGTCTCGATGGACCGGGCTCGATCGTTGAGACGAGAATCGTAGACCTCGCCCAGCCGAACCTGGAACGTGAGCTCAGCCTCCACGTCGGCACGCTCCACCGCCGCGGCGATTTGCGCACTCAAGAGCTCCGCCAGCTCCTCATCGCGATTGGTCTTCTCGTAGAGCTCGCTCAACGCCACCACCGCCTCACTGTGACCCGGCTGCTCCTCCAGCACGGCGCGCAACAGGTCGATGGCCGAATCGGGCAGGCCCTGCCGGTCGTTCAGCCGCGCCAGCTCGATCCGGAGATCAGCTCGCTGGCCAGCGGATTCGGCCAGGTCGATGAGGCGTTCCAACAAGCGAGCCAAGTCCTCGGTTCGATCACCGGACTGGTAGAGCGCCTTGAGAGCACTGGACGCTTCATCGTCCAACGGATCGTCGTCGAACAGCGCCTCGTACAGCTCGATCGCGTGTTCGTTCTGTCCGAGCCGTTCCCGCGCGATGTGCGCGGCCTTGTGCCTGAGCTGACGGATCGCCTTGCCGCTTCCGGCCAACTCTGCCTGACGCACCA
Source organism: uncultured Polyangiaceae bacterium (assembly GCA_964610275.1). Lineage (GTDB taxonomy): Bacteria > Myxococcota_A > Polyangia > Polyangiales > Polyangiaceae > JAFGBI01. The sequence goes on from CAZSVU010000007.1 coordinate 7,783, forward strand.
GCAGATCGAAGGTCTCCTGGAAGTCCTCCGCAGCCTCGCGGAGCGCGCACAGCTCGGCCAGTCCCCAGAGGTTGGAGTCATCGTGCGTCAACAGCTCGCGCAGAATCGCCTCGGCGAGCTCGGCATCCTGGAGAGTATCTGCCAACTCCTTGGCCTGTTGATAGAAATCCTGGCGACGGTCATCGTCGAGCTGTAATTTGGCTCGCCGCCGAAGCGTGGCGACGAGATCGCGCTCGCGTTCCGGAGCACGCTGGAGTTGCTCGAGAAGCGCGAGTACGTCGTCACTGCTCGGTTCAAACTCCAGCGCCTTGACCAGGGCACGTTCTGCGGCCGCCAGATCGTCCGCCCGGTCTCGCTGCCAGATCGCAACCCGTACACACAGCTCGCGCGCCGTGTCGCTCATCAAATCGGGACTCTGCTCGATGGCGCTGCTGAGCGCGACTGCCGCGCCCTGCCAATCCCCAGTCATCGGCGCCAGTCTCTCGATTTCGTCCAGCACGCCCTGATCCGTCGGGTCGTCGACCAGACCGAGTTGCAGCACGCGCTGCGCGGCAGCCGGATCGCCACAATCGTCCTCCAACACGCGCGCCAGGCTTCGCCGCATGTCGAGCCGCTCTGCCGGTGTCTCGGCAAAACCTACCCGCTTCTCGTACAAGCTCGCGAGCCGGTCCGTCTGCCCCCGCGCCCGGTACACTTCTTCCAGGATCTCTGCCGCCTCCTCGAACAAGTCACGCTGGTCGGTCAACTTCTCCAACTCTACGGCCGCAGCCTCGTGTTCCGGCATTCGCTCCAAGGTAGCGCGTAGCGACGACAGGCCGCGTGCCGGCTCCTCGAACTGTCGAATCTGGACCAGAGCCAACCGGTAGTTGAGCTCGGCTTGGCCGTGTTCGGACTCTTCGACGGCTGCACGTCGCTCCAGAATCTCGGCCAGCGCTGGAGCGTCTCCGGTTCGTGAGTACAGCCGATCGAGCGCCTCCAGCAGATTGGGAGCATCGCCGGCTTGTTCCACTGCGCGGACGTAGGCGTCGATGGCGCGGGCGTCGTCCCGGAGTTGCTCCTCGCAGACACGCCCCAGCCGGACATACAGATCTGTGGCGGTCTCGGGATCAAACGTTGCGCCGGCGCGCTCGGCCAGCGTGTCCGCGTAGCGGCCCCACCCATCGCAGACGGCAGCCAGCCTCTCGATGTCGGAGTGGATCTCTTCCGCCTCCGGTCGCTCTGCCAGCGCCCGCAAGAAGTCCCGCTCGGCAGCGGAAGGCTGACCCAACTGATGCTCGTGCACCTCCGCCATAGCGCGAAGCGTTTCGGAGCGCTGCATCGGGTCAGTCTCGACGCTGAGACGCATTTCCAAGACTTCCACCAACTCCTGATGCTTTCCCGTCGCCCGCAGCACCGGGACGAGAATCCCGGCCACGTGCTCGCGCAGGTCCTCGTGGGCCTCGGCAATCTGCCGAACCGCTGCCACGGTCACCTCGTCATTGGGCATCTCGTCGAGCACCAATCGGTACGCTTCGAGAGCATCATCGTAGGCGGTCATCTGCTCGGCCAAAATCTCGCCCATTTGGCGGCGTAGCTGAGCGCGTTCCTCGGCGGTCTCCGCGGTGCTCGCCTCCAGCCTCAGGTTGTCGAGCAGATCTGGCCACATCTCTTCCAGTCGATAGAGGCGGTTGAGGCCGACGAGCACGTCCTTGTCACCCGGGCGCACCCCAAGGGCCTGCGTCAGCGATTCGATGGCGCGCACCCGATCATCGAGCTTCTGTTCCAGCACCTGGGCAGCACTCATCAACAGCTGGTACTTGAGCTCATCGTCGTCATCCGCCAACTCGACACGGCGGTGGTACAGCTCGACCAGACGTTCTGGATCCTCACGCTTCTCGTACAGGTCGATCAGACAGTCGGCGATGAAGGCGTTGTCAGGCTGCAGCTCGACGGCATGCTCGTAGGCTTCCACTGCGCCCTCTGCGTCACGCAGCATGTCCCGCTTGGCCTCGCCCACCTGGCACCACACCATGGCGCGCTCATCGTCATCGAGCAATAGCTCCACCTTGTCCACGAGCGCCTTGACGACCGCGGGCCAGTCGCTGAGCAGCATGCCCAACTGTTCCATCTTCTCGAGCGGCGCCAGCTCGGACGGATCCACCTCATGCAGGCGGGAGTATGCGTCCAGTGCGGCACGTGGGTCATCGCGGTGTCGGTCGTGCACCTCGGCAAGCTTGGCCAGGACGTCGCGCTTGCTGGCCAGATCGGGATGCTGCTCGAGCGCTTCCTCGTAGACCGCAGCCACTTCCTCCCAGGCCGACGTCTCCTGCGCCAACCGTTCGTACTCCATCCGCACGTCGGGATCGTCCGGCTCCAGCTGGAACGCAATGCGCAGCGCACGCCGCGCTCGCTCCAGGTCTCCACCACGGCGTTCCCACAAGGTCGCGGTTTCGCGCAGGACCGCCACCTTGTCCACGGGATCCTCGGCCAAGGCGTAACGATCGTTGTTCAACCGGATGGTGTGCCGCCAGTTGTCCTGAGACTCGTACAATGGTCGAAGGATCTCGACGACGCGCTCCTTGTGCTCGCTTTCCTGCAGCAGGCTTTCCAGATCCGCCACGGCCTCGGAATGTGAGGGCAGGCTGCGCACAATTTCGTCGAGTTGGTCGATACAACGGTCCGCGTCGCCGAGCTCCATGCGCAAGAGGCGCGCCAAGCTCAATCGGTGGGCGGCCGACCGCTGCGGGTCTTCCTCCAATTCGGCTCGTCGAGTGTAGAGCTCGGCCAAATCGTCCCAGCGTTCCCGCTGCCGGTAGAGCTCGGTCAGCGCGTCGAGTGCTCGAGCGTCGGATTCCTCGATGTCCAGCGCAGCGCGGTAGGTCTCGATGGCTTCATCGACGCGCCCCAGCTGGTTGCGTTCCAGTTCAGCGATGGTGTGGAAAATGGCCAACCGATCCGGGGGATCGAATCGATGATCCAACGCCTGTCGATACAGGTCGACTCGCTCCTGGTGTCGTTGCCCCCGCTGCAGGATCTGATCGATGGCTGCGAACAGCTCCTGACTCTCCGGATCGAATGCCAGAGCCCGCCGGTAGAAGACGAGCGCTCGATCGTCCTCGGTCAACTGGGCGAACAGCTCACCGGTTCGCCGCGCCAGCGCTGCGGAGGATGCGTCGTCGGTGAACGTGTCTTCCAGCTCCGCCGCATAGATCTCCGCCAGGCGCTTCTCCGCGCCCGCGACCTTGGCCAGGCGCTCCAACTCGGCGATGGTGCTCTCGTCGGCGATGTCCTCGTGAAGCAACATCGCCGTGGTTTCCAATGCGGCCCCGTAGTCCTCTTGTTGCTCTTCGTGCAACTGCGCGAGGCGGGCGAGCAACTCCCGACGTTCGTCGGGATCCTCGCTGTACTCGAGACGGGCACGAATGGTGTGCATGAGCCGTCCGTAGTCCGCCCGCACCAGGTAGACCGGCTCCAGGAGCGAGGCCGCGCGGGCGCGAAACTCGGCTTCGGGCGCGTCGTTCAGTAGGCGCTCGAGCTCACCAATTGCACCCTCGTGCTGCCGTGATTCTTCGAGAGCGCGCTCCAATTCGTCGAACGCCCGACCCAGATCCTTGAGTTTCTGGGATGAGATCATGGCAACTTTGACCCGCAACTGTGCGGCATCTGCCGGCGCAGCGTCGAGCTGGCGGTCGTACATCGCCACCAGGTCGGTCCACCGCCCTTCCTCCTGATAGAGGGTCTCCAGGGCCGCCAGGGCTGCCGGTTCCAGCTGGATGTCGAGGATGGTCTCATACACCTCAATGGCGCGGTCGTTCTCCTTCAGCGCCTCGGCTAGCAGCCCGGCTCGGCGGAAGAGCAACTGCTTCTTCTCGGCATCGTCTTCCGCGGCATCGACGCGTCGCTCGAGAATTTCCAGAAGTCGTGGCGCATCGCCGGTCTCTTCGTACAGTGACTCGAGCGCCGTCAGCGCCCTGCGGTCGTCGGCGTGCAGATCGAGTGCGCGGGTGTAGTAGTCACGGGCCAAATCGCGATCACCCAGCTGCTGGCGTGCCAGGTCCGCAATCCGCAGGGTCACCGACATCTGTACGTCGCCGTCGAAGATATCGGAAACGATCTCGCAGAGCAGGTTGACCTGGTCCACGTAGCGCCCCGTGGCTGATGCAAGACGCTCCACATGCTGCAGCCAAGGCGGCAGATCCGTATGCCCGGCCGCGATCCGCAGCGCCCGCATGGAGTACTCCAACGCTCGCCCCTGATCGCCCACGGCAACGTCGGCAACTTCCATTGCCTTCTCGAGCCCTTCGAGCTGGGTGTCGGGATCGTCAGCGGTCTGTACCTCGATTTCGAGGACGCGCAGCAAGCGCGAGTGATCCGCATCGGTCTCGTAGATCGGGTGCAGTATCTCGGCCGCTTCACGTCGTGCCACCGGGTCATCCACCTCGAGCATCTTCTCCAGCGCTTCACGACTCGGTCCGTGCTTGGTGTCGATGGACAGGGCACTCCGATAGGCTTCCAGGGCGCCTACCATGTCCGATAGGTGCTCGCGTCTGAGGTCTCCGAGCCTCGCCTGGAGGTCGAGACGCTGAGCGTCATCGTCGATCATGTCGAGATGAGTCGCGTAGGTTTCCGCCAACTCGTCCCAACGTTGAGCAGCCGCATACAGTGCCTCTAGCGACTGGAGCGCTTCGACGCTCGAGCCAAATTCGTCCACGACGGCACTCCACGCGTCGATGGCTTCGCCGGCACTTTCGAGGTTCTCCCACAAGATGGTCGCCGCTCGCACCATCAGGTTTCTGCGCAGCGTCTCGTCGCCGGTCACGTCCCGACGTTTGCCCAGTACTTCGACCAGGTCACGCCAGCGCGAGGTCCGCTCGTACAGACTGTCGAGCGCTTCCAACGCCACCGGGTCTTCTTGATTCTCCTCCACTCGGGCTCGCCACGCCTCAATGGCCGCATCGTCGTCGCCGAGTAGGGTCTGGGACAACTCACCCAGTCTTCCCAAAATCTCGCTGCGCGTGTCGGGGTCCTGTTCCAGGCGGACCTGGGTCTTCAGCATCTCTGCCAGCTTCTCGTGCTGCTGCGTCGAGAGGTAGATGCGCTCCAGGGCCCGCGCGGCCGGCAACACCAATTCGGCGTCGTGCTCGTCCAGTCCCAGCACGCGTCGGTAGGTCGCTTCCGCGCGCTCGACATCTCCGACTTGGTCTGCGCACACCTGTGCCACACGCATCAGGATTTCGCCCTGGATGCCGGGGGTGTCGGCTCGATCAGCGGATTGAGAAAGTACCTCGACCAGACGCTCGTGGGCCCCAACACGCTTGCCGATGTCGAGCAAGCGGCCGCGCGCATCGACGTCCAGAGGATCGATGGGAACGAGCTGAGCAAGTGTTTCCAGCGCGGCATCATCGGCGTGGAGTCGATCGTCTTGCAGGGTGGCGACACGCCTCAGCAGTTGCTTCAACTCGTCTTCGAGGGCGGGGTCGGCGTCCTCTCCGAGCTTGCTCTGCAGTTCCTCGAGGCGGATCACCAACACGCGGACCAGATCGCGGATTTCGTCCCGTGCCTCGTAGACCGCCTCCAACATCACTGCCGCCCGCGCACGAACGCTGCCAATCTCGAGCAGGCTCTCGGCCAACTCTCGCGCGCCGTAGTCGTTCGGACGTTCGCGCAATACGTCCTCCACGTGCACCAACGCCTTGTCGGGCTGGTGGAGCTGTTGCAGTTGGATTCTCGCTAGTCGCAAGCGGAGCTCGGCCAACTGCTCGTCCGTCGCGGTGTCGAGCCGCCGCTCCAGAAGATTGGCCAGATCCTCGTACCGCTCGCGCGCCGCGTACAATCGGTCCAGCGCGCTCACAGCGCCGTCGTGGGATGGGTCGATCTCTGCGATGTCCTCGTAGTAGCGGATGGCCTTGTCAGGAGCATCGATGATCTCCTCGCAGATCAAGGCCACTTCGATCAGCATGTCCGCGCGCCGCTGCTCGTCCTCCGTGGCGCCGGCCGCACGCCCATAGAGAGCCTCCAACTCGCTCCACCGCTCAGCGCTGGTCAAAATGTCCTTGAGTCGGGTGAACGCTCCCTCGTTGCCGGCGTCGAGCTCGAGTACCTTCTCGAGATAGGGCGTGGCCCCGATGGGGTCACCCAGCTTGTCCTCGTGGAGGCGAGCGGCTCGCTCGCACAGCTCACGTTGGATGTCCGACGAGAGCTCGCCGCGAAGCACCTCACGGAACGTCTCCGACAGGTCCGTGGGGCGCCCTGCGGCCACGGCCAGGGCTTCGGCGCGATCCCAGAGATCGAGTCGATCCGGGTACTCGAGCACGGCCTTGAGCACCACGTCCAGCGCAGCACCCGCAGACCCGAGTTTCTTCTCATGAACGTCCGCCAGACGAACGAACAGGTCGAGACGATCACCTGTTTCCGATGTGGTCTCCAACAACACGGCGAGAGACTCGGCCTCGCGGCGCGCTTCACCACTGGTGCCGTACGCCGTGGCCAGGACCTGAGCGGCCTGCGCGCGCGTCGCCGGAACCTCCACCAGCTTCTCGAGCACCTGCATGGCGCGAATGTCGATGCCGTTGAGATCGAGGGCGCGCACTGCAGCGTCCAGGGCGTCCTGGGGACGATCGAGCCGGTTCAGGCACAGGTCCGCCAACGCCACTTCTCGGTCGGCCCGCTCCGCCCCCTCCAGCCGATCCCGATCACGTTCGATGACCTCGGCCGCAGCTTCCGCGTTCCCCAACGACAGCAACAGGCGGGGCAACGCACCCAGCGCGACCGCATCCACTGGATCCAGCTCCAGGACTCGCCGGTACAAGGCCGCGGCCTGTTCCTCCGACTCGAACACGTCCTCTTCGAGCGCCGCCCAGTCCCGCAGCACGCGGACCCGGTCGTCATCGCTCACGGTGTGAGTGACCCGCAGATCGAGCAGCCAACGGAGCTCGTCTCGCCGGTCCTCGCGCCGGAGAATGGCCTCCAGCGCGCTGGCCGCTTCGACATCGGAGGGGTCCTGCTCCAGGAGGCGCTTGTAGCTGGAGACGGCCTCGTCCGCGCGTCCCAACTCCTCGGCGTAGATGCGCGCCAACTTGATCTCCAGGGCGCGACGTTCCGCCGGGTCCGGGCCCGGTCCCGCCGGTGGCGGCGCCGAAGACCGACGTCGCTTGCGCTTCTTCTTGCCTTCGTCGGCCGGGGGTTCCGACGCTGGCGCCGCCGGTCCGGACGCCAGGCGTGCCTCGATCGCCTCGACGAACGACTCCCAATTGCCTGCGGCCTGCGACGCCTGCTCCAAGAGTTGCAGGGCAGGGCTCGAGTGCGGCATGAGGTCGTAGGCTTTGCGCGCGTAGCGAACCGCGGCGCGGCGGTCACTCAGTCGACTGCCGGTAACCTCCACCAATCGCTCCAGCAGGATGAAGCGGTCCTCTTCGCTCTCGGTCTGCTCGTACAGCACGTCATACAACGGCGGCAAGCGGGCCCACTTCTCGTCTTCCTCGTACAGGGGAATGAGCGCCTGGGCAGCACGAGCGTCGTTGGGATTGGTGGAGAGAATGCGCTCGTAGGATCGAAATGCCCGATCCGGCTGGCCGAGGTGCTCCTCGTACACCCGCGCCGCCCGGTAGGACAGCTCCACCTTGCTGTCCGCATCCTTGGCGCGATCCGCTGCGTTGCTGTAGACGTCAGCCAGGCTCTCCCAGTCCTCCTGCGCTGCGTACAGCTCCTCGAGCCCGTCGTAGTCTGCACTCTGGAGATACGCGTCGCGCAGGACGCGGAGTGCCCGGTGGTGGCCAGGCTGCACCTCGAGCACACGACGCCAGGCCTTGGCGGCGGACGCTGGATCGTTCAGGTGGTCGCCGTACACGGTGCCGAGTTTCTGCAGCACGCTGAGCCGCATCTGGTCGTCGTCCAGGATCTCGACACGCTTCTCCAATGCTTCGGCCAGTGTGTCCCAGTCCCTGGCTCGTTCGGCGTGCTTCTCAAGGGCGTCCAGCACCTCGATGCGACCGGGTTCCTCCGCCAGTATCTCCTTGTACAGGCGCACCGCATCCACGCCCTTGTTCAGGCGTTCGGCGGCCAGACGAGCCATTTCCTTGAGTGCGGCAATCCGAGCGCTGCCTTCGAGCTGGGAGAGCTGACTCTCGTACAGCTTGTACAGTGCCGGCCAGGCCCGTCGCTTGCGATAGAGCTCCTCCAGCCTCTCCCTTGCTTCCTTGTCCTCGGGCGACAGCAAGAGCAACTTCTCGTAGGCTTCAGTGGCGTTCTGAACGTTGGTGAACTGTTTGAGCCACCGGTCCGCCGCCGAGCGGTAGAGCGCCTTCTTCTCGGCCACGTCCAGCGTAACCTCGGCGAGCTTGAGCTGATTGGTGAGCAGGTCGCGCCACCGTCCCAGCTTCTCGTACAGATGCACCAACTCGCGCAACTCCTCGACGTCCTGCTCGTCTATCTTCTCGTCCAGCTGCACGATTTGATTGAGCACCGACACCAGGGCCGTCTCACTCTTGATGTAGGTGCGATACACCGAAGCGACGTCACGCAGGATGCTGGTCCGCGCCTGGATGTCGCCCGAGTCCGTCCGTTCGAGCTGTTGGCGCAGCAACTCGACGAGTGCGTTGTAGCCCTCAGTCTGCTTGTAGAGGCGCTTCAGAGCATCACGCGCCTCTTCGTTGTCTGGATCGTGGCGCAGCACGCCCTTGTACTGTTCGATGGACTTCTGCGCGTTCTTCTGTCCCTCCTGCAGCTTGGCCAGCTCAGCTCCGACAGCGGCCTTTTCCTCGCTGTCCTCCAAGGCGCGGTACGCGCCCTGCAGCACGTTGATGAGCCGTGCTTCATCACCCAACTCAGCACAGTACTCCCGATAGAAGCTCAACATGCCGGGATGGGTGGGATCGACCTTGCGCACGTGCTCGAACCAGGGGTCGGCCTCGCCGGAATCCTCCAGCTTGCGCCAACAGACCATCGCCACCTGGAGCACGTCACCGAGCCGCTCGGCAGAATCCAGATCCGCATTGGCTAGGTGCTTCTCGTAGAGCGCCACGAGATCCTGCCAGCGTTCCTCAGATTCGTAGAGCTGCGAAAGGAAGGACATCGCCTCGGCGTGCTCGGGGGCATCGTCGAGCACGCGGAGGTAGGCACGCGCTGCGCGTTCCTTGTCGTCGAGCTTGCGGTGGTAGAGCCTGGCCAGACGCACGCCCGCCTGAATGCGGAAGTTGTCGGTCTCAGAGTGATCCGCGAGACGCTCCAGTACGCGCGCCGCTTCGTCCCAGCGCTCGTCGCGACGGTAGCAGCATTCCAGAATGCGGCCGGCACGCTCATTGCTGGAGTCGGACCGGAGGGCATCCTCGAGTCGCTCGAGGGAGGCGGCCTGGTCGACATCTCCGGCGCCGTAGCGCAGTTCGACTTCGCTCGCTCGCATGAGCATCGAACTGCGGTAGACGTCGTCCTGCGCGCCCTCGGCCTCGCTGGAGTAGTTGGCCGCCAGTGTCTTCCAGTTGGCGCTCTTCTCGGCGTTGGCCTCCAGTGCTGCCACAGCGTCGGTGTTGTCCGGACGAGCCTCCTGAACTCGCTTGAGCACCCCGACCGCAGCGGCCTCCTCGAGCAACTCCTCACCGAGGACCCTGGCATGCTCGATGAGCAGTGAGACCTCGAGGTCAGTCCCCGCTGCCTGCCTGGTTTCGAACTCGAGCAGTCGAGCCACGGCCTCCCACTCGCCGCGCTCGACGTGCTTCTGTCGCGCAGCGTCCAGCAGGTGCAACAGGTCGGAGGCAGATAGGTCACCGTCCGCTTCGGCAATCGCCTCAGCGAGTATCTGCCAACCGTCCTGATCGTCGGGGTTGTTTTGGAGCAAACCGAGAGCTTCGCGGATCGTCTGGGAATCCATTCTCCACCACGTGTAAAACTGCGCGAATCACGCAGGTAACGGTCCAGAAGAGAAAGCAGCGTACGCCGCACCTCGAAGGGTGACAAGCCTCCGAACGGTGCGGATGAACGGCAACAGGTGGCGCTGCTTCAGGGACTCATCGCGCGCCTCGATCGGACGACTTCAAAGCGTGAGGCACGACGCATGGGTACGACACGACGAAGGCCACCACCCTCGGTCACGAGCCGCATGACGCGCGACGTTCGTCGCCCTCTTCCGAGAGCAAACCTCCAACGGATGCGGGAAGCAACTACGCACCACAGTCGGCCAGTCCGAACCTCGCGCCCGAGTCAGACTTCCGGGCAGGCCGGGACCTGCCCCTGTGACCCGAGCAGTGCTCACGATTCGCCACAGAAGGGAGCTCGGAGCGCCCAGAAGGGACCTCGGAGCGCCCAAAAGGGACCTCGGAGCGCGGGCGGCCTCAAGTTTCATTTAACATACCATAACGTATGCCTGTCAACCATAGGGGTGGAGGGCGCGTCGCCGTCAGGGCCCTCGGCCGCAACAGGGGAAGATGCTGCCAAATGGGGTTGCGCTGGATCCCAGTGATGACGACGCTCCGCAACTGCATGCGCTTTGGAGCTGCCGTGTGTTGCGTCTGTGCGCTGGGATTCACCGCCAGCGGCTGTCGAGGCTGCGCTGAGGAGCAGCCCTTCACGCCTTTTGGAATGGCGTCGGTGATCCCAGCGGGCTCGGTCAGCCCCAGCGCGACCACCGGTGCCAGCGCCAGCGTTCCGCCGCCTTCGTTCAAACCCCGTCCGGCGACTCGCGCGCCCGATGGTGCCACCCGATGGATCCTCGGTGGCGCGGAGCTTCGAGCACCGCCGGGGCGTCGCTTCGAGGTCGGCGTGAGCTCGGACTTCAATGGTGATGAGAGACCGGAAGCCGTCGCATGGACCCTGCCCGTCGGTGCAGAGCCGACACCCAGCGGTGGTGAGCTTTGGCTGTTTCCGGCGCAGGGGGCACCACGCAAGTTGACCGCGCAGCCTGCATTCGTGCCGACTGGACCGGGCTGCAGGCCGAGCACGACGCTGGTCCAATCGGGACCTCGCTCCGTGACCGTGGACACTGAGGCGCACTGCGAGACCAACCTCATCACGCGGTCGGCGGTTCGGGCCATCACCGTGGTGACCCCTGGACAGGAGCGCCCCACCTTGTTGACTGTACGCGTCGCGCGCGCCGCGCCCGGGGAGGCTCTGGAGCTTCGCGTCGATTCCACCGACCAGGACGGCGATGGGCTCGACGACGTGGCGCTCAGCATCACCGTGCAGCGACGCGACAGCCAGCGCCCAGCCACACTTCCCATGCTCTGGCTGGACCGCGCGGCCGGCCCGTCTCGCCAGCCCCACGAGCCTCGAGCCACGCTGGCCCGACGTGCTGGGCTGGAGCTGCTCCGGGCGAAGGGCAAGAACACCAGCCTGACCGTACCCGACGGCGTGGGCAACCTGCGACGGCTCGTGGCCACCGCGTGTGGCGAAGGCGGTACTGCGCGAATTTTCGATGCTGAGGGTGCCGCCTTCAGTTGTGGACCCCTGCCGCGCGTCATCGACCGCTTGGCTGAGGCGGAAGTGGTGGCCGCGCTCACCCGTGGAGCCGTGGCCCGTGCATTCGGCGTCTTGGCTCAGGACGGCTGGCACCACGCGCGAACGTCAGCGCCGGTCAACGCGCGACTCACCAAGGCCGTAATGGGAGCGGTCAGGTTGGTGGAGCCTACTGAGGTCCTGTCACTAGAGTCCCGCCCCATTCCGCGTATCGGCACACCCCGCTGGAGCCCACTGCGGTTCAGACCGGAGGACGGAAGCCTGTTGGTCCAGACCACTTCCGGCGTGGTCGAGGTTGCGGCCCATCGAGATGTCGAACAGCCACTAGATGGCGACGCTGGAGTGCAGGTCTGGCCACTCCCGGTGTCCACACCAGACGGATCGAGTTGGACCGGAATCGCGCAAGCCTGCAATCGCTCCGAGGTACTGCTCACGTTCCTTCCGCCGCGACCCGAGCAGCCCACGCACCTACTGGCCGCGCGGCCCGGGGCCTGTGCCGGCGGCGTCGCCCCAAGCATCGCGGCGCCTGCGCCGCTGGGGCACCACTTGGGAGAGCTGTGCGCCGTCGTCGCCTCCGAAGTGGTCGGCGCCGGGTGTCAGGACCCGCAGCCCGTCGGCAGCACGGTACCGCCAGGCTCTCCTCGCTCACCGGACGGCAAGCTCGTGGTCCGGGCCACTCCCTTGGGCCTCTTGGTGACCGGCGACGAGCCACCACGTCTCTGGCAGGCTCCGGAGCTCAGCCCCTGGACCGCGGTCAGCGACTGCGTCGTTGCCAGCGGAGGCCACTCCGTGGCCTGCATCCGCAACGGACGCGTCTGGTTGCTTCGTGAGTGAGGGACCTCGCCGGAGAACTGTAGCTCATTCAGGCGCTTTGACGCGCTCGAGGTAGCTCCGGGTCCGCGTGTCCACTTTGATCCACTCACCCTCGTTGATGAACAATGGAACCGCCACCGTGGCTCCGGTCGAAACCACCGCCGGTTTGGTCACGTTGGTGGCTGTGTCGCCCTTCACTCCCGGTTCCGTCTCCGTGATCTCCACAATGACGTGCGGGGGCAGCGCCACGCTCACGGGATTGCCCTTGTACAGCGTGACGATGACGTCGAGACCGTCGGTCAGGAAGTCCGCGGCGTCCCCCACCAAGTCGCGATGCACGCTGAGTTGGTCTCCGGAGTTGGAGTTCATGAAGCAGAACATGTCCCCGTCCGGGTAGATGTACTGCAGTGCCCGGTCTTCGACGTCCGCTTCCTCGAGCTTCTCGCCGGAACGGATGTTCCTCTCGATCACCCCACCGGTCAGCAGGTTCTTCATCTTGGTTCGGGTGAAGGCCTGGCCCTTGCCCGGCTTGACGAACTGGAAGTCGACGACGATGTAGGGCTGGCCGTCGATCATGATCTTGGAACCCTTCCGGATGTCGCTGGTTTCCATGGCGTTTGTGGCTCGCAGTTGGTGGTCAGGGCCCTCGCAGCGGCGTGGCAGGCCCGAACGGTCTGGGCCCGCCCTGTAGCGAGCCTTTGGGGATTCTTCAAGCTCCCGGAAGCCGGAACCCCGATCTGACCGACAAAAGCGGCCCGAAACGTGCGTCGTGCTCGCTTTCCGAACGAGCCGAACGGGTGGGCCGCCGCGCCCGTCCCCGGGGACTTCGGGCCACCGCACGGCGCCAGGGGCGGCCGGGCACCCGCAGGACCCACGGCCGCCCCGAGCTTCGACCCCGCGACGAGGTCGGCTGTCACGAGGTTGCCCGTTCGAGCTGGGAGGGATACTTCCAGGAGTGTGTCGGGGATGGACGAATACGAACTGGAAGAGATCAAGCGCGAGATCGTCGAAAGTCGATCGCTCACGATCAAGACGAACAACCTGGTCAACGCGCTCGCCGCCGACTTGAAGAGCATCGCCAAGCGGCAGCAGAGCTACGAGCGGCGGATATTCTTCAATAGCGCCACCGCCTACGTCGTCACGGTGGCCGTCGTGTTCATCGCCCTGAAGCTGGCTTGGGATGCCCGCGTGGACGCCGTCCGCGCGGAAACCAAGGACAGTCGGGTGAAGCTCGCCGAGTTGCAGGAAGAACTCAAGGCGTACCAAAGCCGGGAAGACTCGCGCACCCGCGCCAGTCGCAAGGCGTCCGAGTACTACAGCCTGATCATGCAAAACAAGCGACGCGAGATCGTCGAGCGCTTCGCCGAGGTATCGAAGCTCCCCCTCACTCGCACCGAGCAGGCTCTCTTCGAAGTGTCCGTTGAGCGCGCCAAGAACGAGCTCTCCCTGATCGCCTACCAGACTGGACTGGACCATATCCGTACCGGGCGATGGCACGAGGCGCAGGCTTCGTTTCGGGAGTGTCTAAAGTACCAAAGCAATGGGGCCCACAGCCCGCAGGCGACCTACCATCTGGCGCGCGCGTTGCGTGCCCTGGGGCAGCAGCGTGAAGCGATCCCCATGCTGATGCGACTCTCCGAGGCGTCCGCCGACCGCGAGGTGATGGACGAAGCCACGCTCCTCTTGGCGGAATCGCAACTCGACATCCAGGCTTGGAACGATGCCAAGGCCACGCTCCGCTCGTTCATCCGACGGTTCCCCGACAGCCCGCTCATCGGAGAAGTCCGGCTCAAGCTGGCCGACGTGCAACTGCGGCACTGAGCGAAACCGTTCGAGCCTACGGATCCGTTCGCTCCGTCTCGATCACGGTCAGGTTCGAGCCGTGGTGCCAGGTTCCTGGCTGAATGCCCAAGCTCGGCCCCGCAACCACCACCGCAAAAGTGTGACCATCGGAAAGCGCGGTCAGGTCCGAGCTCGCCAAGGCGCTACCCCACGTCTGACTGTGTCGAACCGTACTGCCATCATTTTCGACCACCTCCAACACAGCATCAGCAACGGGGTCGCCGTATTCGGCTGCTGCGCAGTCCAGATTCGGCGAGCGGGGCTTGATGGCGCCTGGGGCCACGTCGCGAGCCAGGCTCTGGCTCGCGCTCGGGCCCACCGAGCGAACGTCCAGAGACCGCCGGTCCGAGGTGGCGTTGACCACCTGCACGCCCACGGCATCGTCCGCCGTCACCCGGGACAGCATGACCAGCACGGGCGCCAATGTGGGTGAAGTCGGCGAGTACCCCGCGCCGCACACTTCTTCCTCCCAATCCGCGGAATGAAGCGTTCCCCCGCCCATGCAGCCTCGCGCCGCCAACAGAAAACTGCGTTCGGCGACCAGCGTCCCGGCAGGAATGACCGGGAGCGGAAGGGCCTGGAGAGGGGGCGGCGGATAGAGTTCGACACCTGCTCCAGCCGCGCCGGCGGTTCCAGCAGCACCGGCAGCACCGGCAGCTCCGTCGGCTCCGGCAGCACCGGCAGCTCCGTCCGTTCCGCCAGCGCCGGCTACTCCGTCCGTTCCACCAGCGCCACCGCCGACGTTTCCCGCCCCCGCCTCGGCCCCACCGACACCGGCTTCGCCCGCCGCACCCGTGGCGGATGCTGACTCCCCGCCGAGTCCTCCGGCTCCCCCTCCGGCTCGCGGGGGCCAGGCGCGCGCGTAGGAGGCCGCCAAGTCCAGCGCTTGGCGACAGTTCAGCCCTTCCAGCTCGGACAGATCACCTTCGATCACCCAGGGCTGAATCGAATCGGCCGCCAGGTCCAGGTCTGTCAGCGATCCGGTCGAAACGATCTCCCCGTAGCTCAGTCCGGTGGCAGGCAGCGGGGAGTCCGCAGCAGGCCTGACCATCCCACCGTCTACCCGAGAGAAGCAGAACCAGATTCGACCGCCGTCGACCACTGCATGGAGCAGCGTCAGTACCCTGGGCCCCTCGGGTTCGGTCGGCCCCGCGACACCGGTTGCGCCCGCGTTGGCCGCGCCTCCACGAGCGGCCTGGTTCGTTCCCGCATTCCCCCCGTCCTCCCCGGCACTGCCGTCACCCGCACCCGGTCGACCCGGGTCTCGCTGCGTCAGCGCGTCGTGGTCGGTCTGGCATCCCGCTCCGAGCAGCAACACCAGAGTCCCAGCTGCGACAACCCGCATCGTGAGCAACGTTATGCCACGACCCCGTCCGTCGGTCACGCGACGCACGCGCTCTGCTACTCGCCGGCGACTCCGCTCTCGAGGGTGTGGGCGTGATTGAGCGGACCGTGGCCAGTGCCGAACCCCGGCGCGGTGGCGATCGCTCGAATCACAAAGTCACGTGCCCGGCTGATGGCCGCAGCTAGAGTCAATCCCTGTGCAATGCCCGTCGCCGCTGCCGACGCCAGCGTGCAGCCCGTGCCATGCGTGGAGGTGGAACGCAGCCGTGGGCTTTCCCATCGTTCTTGTTCCCCATCCGCCGTGCGCAACAGATCCACCACGGTGTCCCCATCGAGGTGCCCCCCTTTGAGCAGCACGGCGCCAGGGCCCAGCAGCAGCAAGTGATCTGCAGCCGCGGCCAGGTCGGAAGCGGCCCGAACGGACAGCCCCGTGAGCTCGGTCGCCTCGGGTGCGTTCGGCGTGACCAGCGCGGCCAGGGGCAGCAACCGTTCGATCAGGGCCCGCCGCGCGTCATCCTGCAGCAACCGGGCACCTCCCTTGGCGACCATGACCGGATCGACGATCAGCGGCACCTTGCCGCCGAGTCTCTCGTAGGTGGCGGCAACCGTCTCGATGACCTCAGCAGAATGGAGCATCCCGGTCTTGATGGCATCGGCACCGATGTCGCGCAGCACCACCTCCATCTGCTCGCGAACGAAATGCGGCTGCACGGCCACCACGTTGAACACACCCTGCGTGTTCTGCGCTGTCAGCGCGGTCACGGCCGTCGCCGCGTAGCCGCCGAGGGCGGTCACGGTCTTGATGTCGGCCTGGATCCCCGCGCCGCCCCCACTGTCGGATCCGGCCACGATCAGTACGCGTCCTTGCATTGGCGCCTTCGTATAGGCCGCCGCGGCGCCGCCTCCAAGCCCGGCCGTGCGAAGTGGGGCAAAGACCGAGCCGATGTCCGAAGCGCAGGCCCGGCCGACAGACGTCGGCCGGGGGGGCATACCGAAGGACCTCAGCGATGAAAAGCGGCGCCCGAGCGAGGCTCGGACGCAGTCTGGGGCTGCTTCCTTCCCCACGAACGCGTATGTTCCGGGCTTGGAGGAGGTTCGGCATGAAGATCAAGGTCGATCACCACCCGGACCCGGCCGCTCTCGAGACCGCCGGCGTGCGGAGTTGGCCCATCTGGACCAAGGAAGAGTCGACGTTTCCCTGGACGTACGACGCCCCGGAAACCTGCTACTTCCTCGACGGCGAAGTCGTCGTCACCCCTGACGGAGGCGAGCCCGTCAAGGTCGGCAAAGGCAACTTGGTGACATTTCCCGCTGGCATGTCCTGCACGTGGAACATCCAACGTGCCGTGCGCAAGTACTACAAGTTCGGCTGAGCCCAACCGTGAAGACCGTCATTCCCAGCATCGTCAGCGTGATGACGCCATTTCCGCACTCGATTGCGGCTGAGGAAACCCTCGCAGCCGCGCGCCAGATGATGGAGCACCACGGGATCGGGCACCTTCCGGTGACCCAGGATGGTCGCCTCGTCGGCGTGCTTCTGGAGCAGCAGCTCCGCCCCAGTCATCGCGCCGGCGACGAAGCGCCGGTGGAGGAGGTCCTCGACGTCGGCAAGGTTTGCCTGCCATCCCCGCACGTGGTTCAGGTGTCCGACCAACTCGACAACGTGGTGATGGAGATGGCCCGACGTCGCGCCAGCTGCGTGTTGGTGCTACGCAACGAGAAGCTGGCGGGCATTCTGACCAGCAGCGACGTCTGCCGCCTGTTCGCCGAGCGCCTGCGCGCAGACTCGAGTCCCGGCGGCAACGATCAGCCTGCCTGACCACGCACCCCGCGCTGCGGAGCGTGCTCCGGGAACCTACCGAAGCTCCTTGTAGTGACGGATCAGGCCGTTGGTCGAACTGTCATGACTGGTCACATCCGCCGCTGACCCGAGCTCTGGCAAGATGGCCTTGGCCAGCTGCTTGCCCAGTTCCACACCCCACTGGTCGTAGCTGTTGATGTTCCAGATCATGCCCTGCACGAAGATCTTGTGCTCATACAGCGCCGTGAGTCGCCCGAGCGTGCGTGGTGTCAGCCGTCGAAACAGTATCGAGTTGGTGGGACGGTTGCCGGTGAATTGTTTGTGCGGGGTCAGAAGCTCGACGCGGGCCGCATCCGCGCCACCCTTCTCCAGCTCCGACGTGACTTCGGCCCGGGTCTTGCCCCGCATCAGAGCCTCGGTCTGCGCGAAGAAGTTCGCGAGCAGAATCTCGTGATGCTGACCCAGTGGGTTCTGAGACTGAGCCGGTGCAATGAAGTCGGCGGGGATCAAGTGCGTGCCCTGATGGATGAGCTGATAGAAGGCATGCTGGCCGTTGGTGCCGGGTTCTCCAAAAATGATCGGACCAGTGCCGTAGTCGGTGATCGGCTTGCCCTCTCGGTCGACGCTCTTGCCGTTGCTCTCCATGTCCCCTTGCTGGAAATACGCCGCGAAGCGGTGCAAGTATTGATCGTACGGCAGTATGGCGTGGGCCGCGGCTCCAAAGAAGTTCGCGTACCAGACGCCCAGTAGTCCCATGATGACCGGAATGTTCTGGTCCAGCGGGGCGGTGCGAAAATGCTCGTCGACGTCTCGGGCACCGGACAGGAATTCCTCGAAGTTGTCCATCCCGATGACGCACGCGACCGGCAATCCGATGGCAGACCACACGGAATATCGCCCACCGACCCAGTCCCAGAACTCGAACATGTTCTCGGGGTCGATGCCGAACTCGCTGACGCCCTTGGTGTTGGTGGAGAGCGCGATGAAATGTTTCGCCACCGCGCCCGAGTCCTTCAGGGCTTCGAGCAACCAGGCCCGTGCGGATTGCGCATTGGTCATCGTTTCCTGGGTGGTGAAGGTCTTGGAGGCCACCGAGAAGAGTGTGGTGGCCGGGTCGAGGCCGCGGAGCGTTTCGCTGAGATGAGTGCCGTCCACATTGGAAACGAAGTGGACTCGCAGGCCTGGTTGCCAGTAGGGGCGCAGCGCTTCGCTCACCATCACGGGGCCGAGATCGGACCCGCCGATCCCGATGTTGACGATGTCTGAGACGCGCTTCCCTGTGTGCCCCTTCCACTCACCGCTGCGCACCTTCTGCGTCAGGCGCCCCATCTTGGCCTTCACCGCCTCGACCGCCGGCATGACGTCGACTCCGTCCACGACCAGGCTTCCGCTGCCGCGCAACGCGACGTGCAGCACGGAACGGTTCTCGGTGAAGTTGATCTTCTCGCCGGAAAACATCCGCTCGATCCATGCTGGCAGGTGCGCCTGCTCGGCCAGCGCAACCAGAAGCTCGCGGGTCCGCTGATTGACTCGGTTCTTGGAGTAGTCGAACAGCAGATCGTCCAGCTGGATCGAGAACCGCTCGAACCGACCCGGATCTCGGTCGAACATCTCGCGCAGGTGCTGCGAGCCCAGCTCGCTTCGGTGCTGCTCGAGAGCCTTCCAGGCAGGAGATTCGGTGAGTGCGGACATAGTCAGTGTTCCTTCCTTCCCCCACTGCGGCTGGCCGGCCCAGCCGTCTTCGGCCGAGGGGAGCCTACTCGAACGCCGCACCGTGACAACAGGCTCGGCGAGCTCGGCACTCTTGTCGAAGCGAAGCCAGAGGACGAGACTCGGCGCCCGGGGACAGCTGGCTCGGGGCGCCCTCCTTGGCTGGCTGGCCACCCGCCGGACCAGACCTTGTCATGACGTCGACCTTGGAGCTCGTGGGGGAGATCGCGCGCTGGGTGGAGGGCTTGGTGTTTCTGGTACTGCAGGCGCTCGCTCTGCTGAGCGTGCCCTCGGTGCTGCTGCGGAGACGCGCTCGCCCGATGGCGAAGCTGAGTTGGCTGCTCGCTCTCTTTGCCGTGCCGGGCGTCGGCGTGCTGGCCTGGTGGCTCATCGGGAGAACCCACCTGCTGCGCAAGCGGCGACGTCGTGCAGCCAGCGAAAGGGCCTACGCGGAGCGGTGTGACAAACTGCCGTGCACGGAGACGGGGACGTCATTCGATCATTTGGTCCCGATCCGCGCTCTCGGCCGCTCGATCTTCACCAGCATGGGAAACCGCGTCACTCTGCTGGTCAACGGGGAAGAGGCGTTCCCAGCCATGGAGCGGGCCATTCGCTCCGCTGAGCGCAGCATCAACCTGCTCTTCTACATCTTCAAGCCCGACGTGACCGGCCGCCGTCTGCGCGAGTTGCTCATCGAGCGGGCACGCGCCGGGGTGGAGGTGCGGGTGTTGGTGGACGCTCACGGCAGCAGCGGCTTCACCTCGCGCTTCGCCCGCCCCTTGCGGGAGGGAGGCGCCAAGGTCGCCTGGTTCTTGCCTTCCAAGTTCGCCGAGCTCGCCAAGCCACGCGTCAACTTCGTCAACCACCGCAAGATACTGGTGGTGGACGGTGCCGTAGCCTTCACGGGCGGAATGAACATTGGCGATGAGTACGCCCTGCTCTGGCAGGACATGATGGTGCAAGTCGAAGGCGGCGCCGTCGAGGCACTGCAGCATGTCTTTCTGGAGGACTGGTACTTCGCAACCGGAGAACTAGTGGACGAACTGATGCCGCTGCGGCCCGTGCGGACGTCACTGCCGCCCCCCGCCCCGAAAGGGCGGGTGAGCCACGACGCCGCTTGTGCCGTGGTGGCGAGTGGCCCCGACAGTGAGGCGTGGATTCACGACGCCTACTTCGCGGCCTTGGTGCAGGCGCGAAAGCGCATCTGGATTGCCACCCCCTACTTCATCCCCAGCCCCTCACTGTTGATGGCGCTGCGCACTGCGTCCAACCGCGGCGTCGACGTCCGGCTCGTCGTCCCCGCAACGGCCGACGTTCCGCTGGTCAGCTGGGCTTCGCGTTCGTTCTACCCGCAACTGCTCGAGGCGGAAGCGCGGATCTTCGAGTACCAGGGTGAAGTGCTGCATGCCAAAGCCTGGTTGGTGGACGACATGCTTTCGAGCGTCGGCACGGCCAACGTCGACTCCCGGAGCTTCCGCCTGAGCTTCGAGGTGATCTGCCTCTTTCTGTGCAATGACCTAAATCAGGGGCTGGCGCTGTGGCACGAGGGCCTGGTGAGCAACTCCCGGGAGATTTCCCTGGCATCCGTGCGCAAGCAATCCACCGGGCAGAAACTCCTGGAGTCGGCCGCAAACCTTCTGAGCCCCTTGCTCTGAGCCGTCGGCGCACGGCTCCGTCGCGGCCCAGCGCGGCGGTCTCGACACGCCGGGGGTGCTCGCCTTGCGGTCAGAACGTCCCGGTGATCCCCACCGACTTGTAGCCGATCCACGGGGTAACCGTGGGCTGCGAGCCTGCCGCCTCAGGGCTGTCGCTCTCAGTGGAACTCAGCACCAGCAACGTTACGCCCGCGGCAACACCCAGGCCGCCAAGGACAAATCCAACGGCCGACCATGTCCCGGCACTGGCTGCCTGGTCGTCGAGATCGCTGATTTGACTCTGAAGGTCGGTCCGGCAGCTGCGAGAGGTAGACGAATCGCCGCACTCGGCGTTCCACTCGGAAAACTTGTCATCGCCGTCGCTCAGCTTGGAGCTTCGCTGCAGGGCAAAGATGATTCCCGCGCCCAACCCCACTGCGCCGACACCAAAACTCGCGTAGGCCGCCGTGGGTTTCCAATCGCCACCACCGGTGTCGGCTTCGGGCGCACCCGGCTGCGCCGAAGCGCCGGCAGCAGCTTCCGCTCCCGGGTCCTGGCCAGCGCCGGGCGGCTGGTCTGCCGGCTGAGCGGCCCCAGCACCTGCCGGAGCGGTCGCCGCTGGCTTCGTCTCGAGCGTGAGCACCACGGTCTCGCGGCCGCCTTCCTTGAGCGACACCTTGCTCACCGAGCTTTCCTGCCCAACGGCCCAGGCCTGGAAACCGTGCTCACCCGGGTTGACGGGTCGAGGAACGCCCACGAGCGCGGGGGGGACCACCCTTCCGTCCATCTTCACCGTCACCTCGTTCGGGCTTCTGCCCTGCACGGACACGGTGATGTACGCCAACCGCGGCTCGAGTGCGTCGAGGTCGGTCTTGGCGTCCTGCTTGGCCTGCAAAAATGCCGCCGGCGAGTCGGGAGCAATCTGCTCGCGAGTGACCTTCAGGTAGTACTCGCGCGCTTCGACCAGCTGCCCCAAATTCGCGCGCGCCCGAGCGATGAAAAGCAGGTGAACCGGCGAGTGAACCAGCGATTCGGCCCGAGTGAAGAAGTCCACCGCGTCGGACCAGCGGCGCTCCTTGATGGCCTTGGCTCCCTCGGTCGCCGCGGCGCGTGCACCCGACCGCTCCTCGTCCGTGACCGCTCCGGCCGGAAGTTGCTGCAGTACCACGGCGGCCGCTAGCGCGGCGCCCACCCAAAAACCCCGAAGGGGGGGTATTCCAGTGTTATCGGACATGGTGCGCGAGCCTATCACAGGCTTGTCCGGTCGACACCAGCCCCCATGTTTCACCCCTGGGGGTACGCCCGGAAGCACAAAAAAAGGGGGCCATTTCAGGCTCACGGCCGTACACTCCTTTACTCGGGAAAAAGTGCCATGGGTCTCAATATCGGCGACATCATCCAGGACAAGTACCGCATCATCAAATTGATCGGCGAGGGCGGGATGGGGGCCGTCTACGAGGGTGAGAACTCGCTCATCGCGCGGCGGGTCGCCATCAAGGTGCTGCACAACTCAGCCGCGGTGAACCCGGACATCGTCCAACGCTTCCAGCGCGAGGCTCAGGCGGCAGGGCGCATCGGAAACGACCACATTCTGGACATCCTCGATCTGGGCACGCTCGCCGACGGCGACCTGTTCATGGTCATGGAGTACCTGGACGGGGAGAACCTGGCCGATCGCATCGACCGCCAAGGGCGACTGACGCCAGCTGAGCTCTACCCCCTGGCACGCCAGCTGCTCGAAGGCCTGAAGGCGGCACACGATGCCGGCATCATCCACCGCGACCTCAAGCCGGAAAACGTCTTCCTCTTGAAGGAGAAGGCGGGGAAGAAAGACTACGTAAAGATCATCGATTTCGGCATCTCCAAGTTCAACGTGCTGGACGGGAACATGCAGATGACCGCCACCGGCGCGGTCATGGGCACGCCGTACTACATGGCTCCGGAGCAAGCGAAGGGGTCGAAGGGGGCCGACCCGCGCAGCGACGTCTACGCGGTGGGAGTCATTCTCTACAAAGCCATCACGGGAGACGAGCCGTTCAGCGCCGAAACCTTCAACGAGCTTCTGTTCAAGATCGTCTTGGCGGATCTGGTACCGGCGCGCCAACTCGTGCCGGAGCTGGATGAGGCGTTCGACAGCATCATCTCGAAGGCGATGGCCAAAGACCCGGACCATCGCTTTGCGAGCTGCGACGCCTTGATTGCCGCGCTGGACAACTGGGCCCGAAGTGGTGCCTCCGTCACCCTCCCCCCCCCTCCCCACACGAACGACCCTGCCGTGCTTGCCGGCGTCGCGCCCGATCCGCGGGCGGCGCAGGCTTCCTATCCCGCTGTCGACACCGGAAGTGGCGCTTTCGCGCCGAGTGACTCCGGGGCGAATCTCGCCGGAGTCCCCCCGGGGGTGCAGATCCCCGGCCAGACTCCAGGCAGTTGGGCGCAACAGAGCGGAATCGACGTGCCGCGGAACTCTGCGGTCGGCTTGCTCGCGGCCCTCGGAGTGGTCGCATTGTTGGTCGTCGTCGGGGGTGCATTCGGGCTCTACAAGGTCCTTGGCTCTGGAAACGACGCATCCGAGACGACCGAAGCCGCAGCCGAAGGCGCGTCCGCCGCGCAAGAGGCCACGCCGCCCCAGACGGACCAGGCCGAACCCGAGGTCAACCCGGCGACAGAGACGTCCGCTGCAACGGCGGCCACCCAGGAGAAGCCCGGGGATGCGGACGAGGCTGACGCCGGTGCCGACGCTGCCAAGGGGACGGCAGACCAGGCCGACAAGCCCACGCGCACGGCCACTTCCCCCCGGAGCCCGACCCCGACCCGGACGCCCCGTCCGCGCGCCCGGCCGACGAGCACCCCTCGGTCCACAGGAGACACCAGCAGCGGCTCGCCAGACTTCGGCTACTGAGTCCGCTCGCAGCTCGACCGCCGAGTCCCCGCGCGAGGAAACGCCGCGGAGGACGTCGGGGCCGAGCGTTCGTCTGTAGCCGGTGCGCCCGTGCCTTGACGCCCTCGCTAAGAATACGGAAACCTCTGATGCGCCCCGTGGGTCCTACCCACGTCCCATTCGGTTCCATGTCCGAGTTCGAAGCCCACGACGCGGTCCGGCCCAGTAGAAGATGAGCGCAGGACCACAGCAGTTCAATCTGGCCTATCGCGGGAACACGGTGTGGTTGCCCCCGGGGCAGCTCTACCTCGGTCGCAGCGTCGCCTGCCACATCGTCATCGACGATCCAATGGTCTCCCGGCGCCATGCCCAGATGACGGTCACCACCCGGCACGTGACCATCGAGGATCTGAACAGCATCAACGGAGTCTACGTCAACGGCGAGCGCCTGGTGGGCAGGCCGCTGGTCTTGCGCCCGAACGACCGCATCCAAGTCGGCAGCGAGGAATTGGTGTTCGGCACCGGCACCCGCAGTGCCGAGAGTACCGCACGGGCCACGGCCACGATGAGTGGCCTGGACCCGGTGGTCCCCGCCGGCGGTGCCGACGCCGACGCGGACCCCGAGCACCGGCCAGATTTCGGTGCCGCAGAGCAAACGTGCAAGGTCGACGCCCTGTCGATCATCGGAGACGCTGCGGACCGAGCGCTGGCCGAGGGCAACGTCGCCCAAGCCGAACAAATGCTGTCGAGCTATCTCACCGACGTGCTCAACAGCGCCCTGCAGAGTAAGTCCGTCCTCAACGAGACCGTGGTCAACGCGATGCGATGCGGGCTCAAGTTGGCCTGGGCGACCAGAAATGGGGCCTGGTTCGACTACGTCATCGAGTTGCTCTACGCACGGCGCCTCCCGCCACCGGACGAGTACATGGAGTCCCTGTACGCGACGCTTGACCAGGTCGGCCCGGTGGATCTGGCTCGGCTCCGGCGATACGTGGCATCGTTGCCGCAAGCCATCGTGGCGCCCACTCCCAACCAGCAGCGGCAGCTAGCCCATGCATCCGCGCTCCTCGAGGCAGCCCAGCGGAAGCAGGGCGGATGAACTCCGTCGAGTGGAGACTCGAGGGCCGCAAGCACTTTCGGCGCTTGGCGCGTCGCGCTTCGATCAAATGGCGCGGGCGAACCCGGTCGGGGGCTTCTGGTTGGGAAGCAGCAGGGGGGGGACGATGCTCGACAAGCCCCGCACTGCAACGCGTTGGAGCGCTTCTCGTTCTGAAGCAGAAGAGGTGGACGGGGTTAGAGAGGTTAGCCGCTGAAGCGCGTGGGGGCGCTGGTCGTTTTGGAGCAGAAGAGGTGGACGGGGTTTGGCAAGGAAGCGCTCGAGCTTTGCTCGAGCGCTATTCTACATACACCTCACTCGCACACGCGGCGCTGCAGCCATCGTGGTCCAGGTTGTTGCCGTCGTCGCAATCCTCGTACGGCTCGTTTTTCACGCCGTCGCCACAGTAGGGGCCGAGTACGCACCCCGGTGCGCATTGCCCGTACAAACCACTGAAGATCCCGTCGTCACACTGTTCGACACCGGGCTCGGTGAGCCCATCCCCACAGTGAGGTCCAAACACGCAGCCAGGGGCACAGCCGCCATAGGCGCCGAAGTTCTCGCCATCATCGCATTGCTCGATCCCCGGCGTCGTGACACCGTCACCACAATACGGCCCAGGAGTGCAGTCGCGTCGGCAGCCACCATAGGCGGTGTCGTCGTTCGCGGGCCCATTGTCGCAAATCTCGTTCGCGGCCACGATACCGTCGCCGCAATCGCTCACGCAGTCGCTCGGAGCTGTGTTGAAGCCGGAGAGCTCGAGGTGATAGCTGGACGCCGTGGTGTGCCGTTCAGCGTGGAACACGACGATCTCGTACACGGTGCCTTCGACGAGACCGAACTGGGATGCCGTGGTCGCGTCGATGGTCACACTCCCTTCCATGGGACTGTGAACACCTCCCACGTCGACGGCCAATCTGCGGTTGACGAAGACCCAAACGTCGTCGTCCCCGAGGAACGAAAGGGCGTGGTTTCCTGTGTACTGGAACCAGAATCGCACCTCGCTGGTGAAGTAGAAGTTGTGCGTCCCCGCGGGTTCCCAGTTGCCGTAGGGAGGGGGCCGAAGCGCTGCCAGCGGCGACTCCTGCCCCAACGCCACCCAACCTCGTTGGTCCATGGGGAAGAACGTGCCGCTTTCGAACATGTAGACGTCGCCCTGCGCAGCGAGCCGCAGCGTGGTCGCATACATGATCGTCGACGTGCCGTTGCGGAACCACTCGGCAAACGTCGCCGCGCTGGTGATCTGAGCATTCACCGGAACGGTCGAGCCCAGCACCGGCTTGCCGTCCTGGTCCAGATCCGTAGCCACGATACCGGCGATGATCCCGTCAGAACCATCGGGTGGCGAGCGCTCGAAGTCCGGATGGGAGCTGGTGAAGTCCCGGTAGACGATGGGCACATCCATGTTGGCCCCCATCTGGCCTTGCTGGCAGGTGAAGCCGTCCTCCGGCACGCAGTCCGGTGAGCAACCGTCGCCCTCGCGCCGGTTGCCGTCGTCACAAGCCTCGGTGCCATTGGGGAGGAGCAGACCATCGCCGCAGGTGGTGGTGCAGCCCGCCAAGGTACAATCCGGCTCGTTTTCGCAGGTTGCAGAGCAGCCGTCGCCGGGCTCCTGGTTGCCGTCGTCGCAGCCCTCGGCATTGCCTCTGACTCCGTCGCCACACTCCGTGATGGCGCATTGATAGTTGGGAGGGCTGCCTTCGCAAACGAAGCCCGCCTCCCACTGACAGGATGGCGTGCAGCCGTCCTGCGATGCCAGATTGCCATCGTCGCAGAACTCGTTTCCGGTCACACGACCGTCGCCGCACAACTCTAGCAAGTCACAGGGCTGACCCGGAGTGGGGCACGACCAACCCGGCTCCACCGCATGGCAGGCGGCCGAACAGCCATCACCATCCTGCACGTTGCCGTCGTCGCACATTTCGCCGGGGCCACGCTCACCGTCACCACACACGATGAGTGAGACGCAGGGTTCCCCCGGGGTAGGACACTCCCAATACGGCTCGACGGCACAGGCGCCGGTGCAGCCATCACCGGGCAGACTGTTTCCGTCGTCGCAGCCCTCCAGGCACCCATTGCCTGGTGCAGCACCGTCCTCGCAAGCACCGTCGTCGAGCGTGCCGTCACCGCAGGCGGAGCGCGAGGCCACCAGCGCACACTCTGGTGGGGGATCCGGCACTGCGCAGGGATCGGTGTCGCCTGCGTCCACGTCGAGGATGTCACTGCCTCCGGTGCCGTCACCGTTGCCGCCGGTGCCGGTGGCGCCGCCGCCAGCAGGGCCCGAAGAGGCACCACTTCCGCTGCAGGCAGTGGCGGTCAACGCGACGCAGGCCAAAATTGCTGACGAGCACAACGCGATCGCGAGATAGCGGTCCATGTTTCGTCCACTCGAAGTTCGGCGCTGTGTCCTTTCCGACCAGCGCTATGTCCCATGAAGAAGTAGTGAGTTCATCATGGCATTTTTCCGCTGGGGGAGCACCGGACCGAGCCGAGACCGAAGCGCCAGTCCGTACCAAGACGGCGGAACCGTTTCGCAGGGTTAGCCACCGATAGCGCGAGTACCACTTCAATCGTGCGGACCCGGCGCGAGCGGATCTGAGACCTTCCTGTGGGCCACCCCAACCGCGAACCCCGGCGCGTGTGTGACCATGTGCTCCATATCGCACGTTGTCTTGCCAATCTGCGCTCGAACCCCATTCCGGTCTTTCCATCTGGCCAGTGTTCAGGCATTCAGTATGGCGCTATGCGAGGACGGGAGACATTGCTGCGTGCGAGTCGCCGGTGCCCCCGCCACCCGCAGCGCGACCGGGCGGAAGTCGCCCGGGAAAGGGGTGGCTCGTGAAGTCTGACCGACATGCGATCGATCCGGGGAATGAGCATCAGTCCGTGGACCCAGGTGAGGACCCGGACGGTACGACTCGCGAGCAGCGTCGATCCCGTCGAAAGAGGCCGGTGCGCGCGCGCACCATCAGCGTCAAACGCATGACCCATCGGGAGCTGGAGGCGAGCCGGAAGCGCTACACGAATGAGCAGCTTCCCAAGCCTGCCACGCGCGGTGACTGCATCAACGGCCCGCGTCCGTGTCCGTTCATTTCCTGCACCCATCACCTCTACCTCGACGTCTCGCCGCGTACCGGGAGCATCAAACTGAACTTCCCCGATCTCGAGGTGTGGGAGATGCCGATCTCCTGCGCATTGGACATTGCCGATGCCGGCGGGTGCACACTGGAAACCGTTGGAGACATCATGAACCTCACGCGGGAACGCATCAGACAGCTGGAAGTCAAGGCACTCAGCCGGCTCCAGACACTTCGCGACATGCGCGACCTGCGCGAGCTGCAAGATGTCAGCTGGGTGCAGGACGACGAGCGAGCCCGGGAGAAGGCGACCGGGTCGGCCAGCTGACTGCATGGCCAATGCGGCTGTACTAAGAACCTCACTCGGCTCGATAGCAGTGGTAATTTGAGCGCCCATGGTAAGCCGGCCTGAGGACGACCACGACGCGACTGCGCGTGTCCCGCTGCAGCAGCTCAAGCCCGGGCCGGGGGAAGCGAACGACCGACAGGGCGCCACCCTCACGTGCCTCACCCAGCCGCGACTCGGATGGGTCTATCGCCTCACCCAGCCGCGAACGGTGTTGGGCCGTGCCGAAAGCGCCGACGTCCAGCTCAGCATGCCGGGAGTGTCCCGCGCCCACGCGGCGATCTGCGAAGAGGACGGCACGTTCACGCTCGAAGACTTGAATTCGACCAACGGAACGTACTGCCGAGGGGATCGACTGAAGGAGCCGATGCCGCTCAAGGACCGGGACACCATTCGTCTGGGCGCCAGCGTGATGCTCCGCTTCGCTTTTCACGACGCCCTGGAAGAGAAGATGGGGACGGAGCTCTACGAGCGCGCGACACGAGATCCCCTCACCAGCGCCCGCAACCGTCGCTACTTCACGGACCGTCTCGATTCCGAGTGGCCGTGGGCTCGCCGCCACGAGCGAGCCTGCACCCTACTGATGCTCGACCTGGATCACTTCAAGCGCATCAACGACGAGTGGGGGCACCTGGCCGGTGACGAAGTGCTGCGCCAGGTCGTCCAACTCGTGCATGCCGAACTGCGGCAGGAAGACCTGTTCGGGCGGCTGGGCGGAGAGGAATTCGCCGTGCTCTGCCGAGCCACGTCCGCCCGGGACGCCGCCATCTTGGCGGAACGGCTGCGCCAGCGGGTGGAGTCCCACGTCTTCGACTGGAAGGGCGAAAGACTGCCGGTCACCGTCTCCATCGGCATCGCCACCTCCCAGGAGGCAGGCCTCTCCACGAGCGAGCAGTTGATCGAGCGAGCCGACAAGCGGATGTACGGGGCGAAGGAGAGCGGCAGAAACCGCGTGTCCCGGGTACCATCCGACCCGCCGGCGGAGGGTCAGCCGAGCGACTGATTCCAGAAGCGTTCACCCGCCAACGTAGGCTCTCTGCGCCGCCGACGTCCCGTTTGCCTATACTTCGGGGAGACCATGAGCTCCCTGGCGGTTCCTCCCAGTGTGAGACCCCGAGCGCATCCAACGTTGCGGTCGGTCGTCAAGGTTCACACTGTGGCGGATCCCCCCGACTATGAGCAGCCGTGGCAGACGCGCGGTGCGACAAGCTGCACGGGATCTGGAGCGATCGTCGCGACCGCGGCTGGACCGCGGATCATCACCAACGCTCATGTGGTCGAGAACCAGACCTACGTGGAAGTGCGGCGGTACGGGCGCTCTCAGAAGGTGGTCGCCGAAGTGGAAGCTGCCGGACACGACTGCGACCTGGCGCTGCTGTCCACCAGTGAACCGGAGTTCTTCGAGGGCACGCAACCCCTGCGCCTCGGTCCACTACCCAGCCTAACGGATCGAGTCAGTGTATGCGGCTACCCAATCGGCGGCGACCGGCTTTCGGTCACCGAGGGGGTGGTCTCGCGCATCGAGATGTACCCCTACGCCCAGAGCCAGCGGCCGCTCTTGGCCATTCAGCTCGACGCCGCAATCAACTCCGGAAACAGTGGCGGCCCGGTCTTCAAGGGCGACGTCATGATTGGCGTCGCTTTCCAGTCTCTGGAAGACGCCGAGGCCATCGCGTACGCCATCCCCACTCAGGTGATCGAGCACTTCCTGCGAGATGCTGCTGGGGGCAACCCGGACGGGTTTCCCGATCTGGGAATCAAGTGGCAGCGGCTCGAGTCGAGCTCACACCGCAAGTACCTGGGATTGCGTTCCAAAGACGGAGGCGTACTGGTAACCCGGGTCGACTATCAGGGCTCTTCCGCGGGAGTGCTGCAGGAGGGTGACGTGTTGCTGGAGCTCGGTGGAGAACCGATCGCGGCGGACGGCACGATTCCGCTGCGCGGAGGCGGACTCGTCGACCACAGCCACCTGGTCACGACCCACCTCGTGGGCGAGAGCCTCCCCGCACTGGTGTGGCGTCGGGGCAAGCGCAAGGAATGTGGCGTCCCGCTGACCACTCCGCAGCGATTGGTGCCGGGGCCACGGTACGACGTGCGCCCCACCTACTATATCTTCGGAGGTCTGCTGTTCGTGCCACTGTCGCGCGATTTTCTCAAGTCGTGGGGGGGGGAATGGTGGCGCAACGCGCCGGACGAGCTGATGACACTGTACGAGAGCGGCCTGAAGAGCCCCGCGCGCGACGAGGTGGTGGTGCTGCAGAAGGTGCTCGCACACGCTGTCAACCAAGGCTACCACGACCTGGAGAATCTGGTGGTCAGCGAAGTCAACGGGGGCCCCCTGCAGAACCTGGGCGCGATCATCGAGACGGTCGAAGGCTGCCGCGACGCCTACGTGCAGTTCAAGTTGGCCGACGGGAGGCAACTGGTGCTCGACCGCGAGATGGCGATCAAGCGGGGGCCTTCGCTGCTGCGCCGATACAGCGTGCCGTACGACCGTTCCGTCAATCTGCGCGATGAACCGCCAGTGCCGAGCAGCAGTCGTCGGTCATCCAACTCCAGTCCCAACAGCCGCCAGCGCCGCTGAACCAACTACCCAGCCAGCGCAACTGCTCTCAGTACCACGCCACCAGAGAGGCTGGCGACGTCCGCGAATCCTCGTTGACTCATCAACCGAGCGGCCACGTAGCTCCGTTGTCCGGTACGACAGACCACCACCGTCCGCCGTGAGGCGTCCAATTCCCCGAGCCGCTCGCGAAGCAGTTCCAGTGGGATGTGCACGGCGTGACGCGCGGCAGGTATCGGTTCCGACTGCACCTCCTGAGCGGCCCGCACGTCGACCACCTGGACGCCGCAGAGATTGATGCCGACCGGCACGAACTGCACCAATCCGTCCAGCTGGTTGCACGCGGCGAACGCTGCCCCCCAGGCGCAGCGCCGTGGCGAGCACGTCGATGCGCTTGTCGACGCCCGCGGGACCGGCCGCCTGAGCGCCCAGTAGCTTCCCGTCCTCGGGGGCGTACACCAGCTTCAGAAATATCTCCTGCGCGCTCGGGAAGTACCCGGCATGGTCATTGGCGACGATGGTGATGCTGGCCGCCGGCTGTTCGAGTCGCGCCGCCTCGCTCTCGCTAACTCCGGTCATGGCCAGGATCACCCCGAACACTCGCACTATCGCCGTGGCGCACACCGGCGCCATCGGCACCGTGCAGGCACCGGTGACCGCGTGCTCACCCGCGACCCGTCCAGAGCGATTGGCCGGGCCGGCAAGCGCGACCGGGCGTGGAAACCCGGTGGGGCCGAACGCATACTCGACCGCGTCACCCACCGCGTAAATGTTCTCATCCGCGGTGCGCTAGAACTCGTCGACCGGCACTCCGCCACCGGCACCCAGCGGTAGACCGGCCTCCGCGGCCAGGACACCGTTGGGCCGAACGCCCAGCGCGAGAATGACCAGATCGGCGTCCAGGCGTTTCCCGCTCTCGAGCTCCACTTGCCGCACCCGTCCTTCCCGGCTGATCAGTCCGGCGACCCCATCGCCCACCACCACTTCTGCACGTTGGGACCACAGCTCCTGTTCGAGCAGCGCGCCGAATTCCGGGTCACAGGCGGGCAGCACCTGCGGGGCGAACTCCACCAAGGTCACGTTCAGTCAATCGATTGCGGTGACCTCGTGGCGCACACGCACCTGGATGCGAAATCGGTGCTCGAATCGGGACGGTGAGACCAACAGCAAGCTGCCCCGCCTCTCGATTTCTCCACCGACGTGGTAGGGCAACCCGCAGTTGGCGAATGAAACGAAATCACCCCGCTCGAACATCGTGATGCGCGCCGACTCGCTCAAACGACGTGCACGCATCGCCGCCGACGCTCCCCCCGCCACACCACCGACGACGACGATGCGCATGTCGACCGCGGCTGCCCGCGGGGCCTAGAGCCCTTCACTCGTGAGCTTCGTCTTCAGCCCCGCATCCATCTCCACGTACTTGGCAGAGAAGACGTGGAGCGGTGCATTCACGGCCTGAGACACCATAGCCTGCAAACCCGCTGCCGGACCGCCGGTGATCTCGCAGTGGAACCTCTTGATGGGTTGGTTCGGTATCGTCCAGGCGCGGATGACCCGATGTGCCCCGAGGGCTTCACAGGTGATCGGCTGCGGGATCTTGACCTCGAACTTGGCGGCCGCACTTTCCTTCTCCCAATAGCGCACGGAGAGCGTGTGGGGCCCAGCCGTTCGGGTACCGTTGCACCACCGTTCTTGGGACTTCTCCTCGGCCTCGCCGCCTTCGCAGGCGGCGTTGGACGCAGCGCGTTCGGGGGCTGCCTTGTTCTGGCCGGCCCACTGCAGGAACAGCGCGACGAGTTGGTCGTTTGCGGCCTTCTGCTTGGCCTCTTCGGCCTTGCGCTTGGCTTCTGCTGCCCGCTTCTCGGAAGTTTCTCGGTCGAGTGAGGAGAGCAGAGCCGGGTCTTCGCAGTACTTGTAAGCGTACTCGCGCCACTGCTGAATCAGGGCGTCGTCCCCTGCCTGCACGCTCTTGCGAACCCCTTCCTGGCCCTGTTGGCACTTGGCGGCATCCTTCTGGCTGCAGCCGGCGGATAGCAGCAGTGCGCCGCCCAGAACGGCCAGCACCCCACCGCGCATCTGGTGACGGGTTGTCCAAAGACGGGTGAACTTCTGGTGATTTCGCATTGCCCGAAGACTCCGCAGGGCGATCGATTGGCGAAAGAGCTCAACCGGTGCGCCGAATGAGATGATAGCCGAAGTCGGTTTCCACTACGCCACTGGTTCCTCCCACTGGGAGGGAGAATGCCGCATCCTCGAAGGCTCCCACCATTTGACCACGGCCGAACGGACCGAGATCACCGCCGCTCTTGCCCGACGGGCAATCCGAGTGCTGCCACGCCACATCGGCGAAGTCCGCGCCGCCGTCAACCTGAGATTTGATCTGGGCGATCTCGCTTTCGGCTTCGGCCTTGGAGCGCGTCGCCGTCGACCGGGCGGAACCGGCGTACATCAGCAGGATGTGAGAAGCGCGAACCTGGTCTGCCATTTCCTCTCCTTGACCTGCACCCTACCGGCTTCTGGCTGTCGATGAGAAGGGGACCCGACCTCGAGCTGCCGCCCGATCCCACGGCTCTTCCACTTTGCTCTGTAATTTCATACCGTTAGCATCTCCGCCGGAATCGCTCTCCGGCGTCCGCCTCGGTGCCGCCGTGCGGCTGTTACCATGCGCAGCAGGGGCCAACGCTTGACGGAAACACTGGATATCCCCCACCTCGATCTACCTCCCGAGGAGGTGCAAGCGCGCTTCGACCGGCTGCAGCGTCGGCTCGTGCCGCTGTCGGGAGAGCCGGGCTCACTGCCGTAGAGGATTCCAGAGCCGCTGCGCGGAAATTGTACGATCGCACGGTGAGCATACTGCACGCCGAAGCCCGAGATGCCCTGCGACCTCGGGAGTTGCCCGAGATCTGAGGTGGACCGCGAGCGTGCTATCCAGCGCGTCGTTGGCGAGCGCGGGAGCGGTGCAGTCGGACCAGGTGGCGAAAGAAGTCGGCCTGCACCGACCAGTCGAGCTTGCTCTTTCCGAGTCGACGATCCGCGAAATGGATGGGGACCTCGCGCAGTCGTGCGCCGCGAGCTTTGAAGACGACTTCCAGCACTATCTTCCAACCCACAGGATCGAGGTCCAGCTCGGCCAGAAGCGTACGGCGCACAGCCATGAACCCGCTCGTCGGATCGGTCAGGTCGGTGAGGCCCCGACTCAGCAGCCCGGCCACGCGGGATACCAGGCGGCGGTGCCGGGGCCAGTTCTCGGCGGCGCCACCGGGAATGCGTCGACTCCCGACCACGACGTCCGCCGCGTCGTCCAGCACGGGGCGAATGAGGTCATCCAACTGCTGCACCGGGTGACTGCCGTCGGCGTCCATCACCACCACGACCGGAGCTTCCGACCTGGCGAAACCCGCGAGCACGGCGGTCGCGAGCCCGCGCTCGCCCCGCCGCACCAGCACCCGGACGGGATGCGCTTCGCCAAGTCGACGAGCGACCTCACCCGTGCCGTCCGGTGAGTCATCGTCGACGACGATCACCTCACCCCGAAGCCCCGCGGCCTCGAGTGCCTCGCAGATTCGCGGAACGACGAGCGGCAAGCTCTCCGCTTCGCAGAACGTGGGCAGAATGACCGAGACCTGCAATTCGGGCGCGCTGTTCACGGCGAATCCGTACTGATCGGCGCTCGAATTGCCCAGCGCCCTCGCTACTTCACCGACGGCAGGCCGGCCAACGCCATCGCGATCTCTTCGTCACCGTAGTGGTAGTCCTGAATCTTGCCGGCAAGGTAGTCGATGTATGCGGCCATGTCGAAGTGGCCGTGCCCGCAGTAGTTGAACAGGATGGTCTCGCTCTTGCCTTCACGCTTGCAGCGTAGGGCCTCTTCCACCGCACCCTTGATCACGTGATTGGCCTCGGGAGCCGGCATGATTCCCTCCGCCTTGGCGGCCAGAACTCCGGCTTCGAAACAACCGATTTGATGATACGACACCGGCTCCATCAGGTCAAGTCGGACCAAGTGACTGATCAGTGGCGCCATGCCGTGGTAGCGCAGGCCGCCCGCGTGAACCCCCGGAGGAATGAACTTCGAGCCGAGGGTGTGCATCTTGATCAACGGAGTCATGTTGGCGGTATCACCGAAATCGTAGGCGTACTTGCCGCGCGTGACGGACGGGCAGGCAGCGGGTTCGACGGCCACGAACCGCCGCTTTCGTCCGCCCCGCAGTTGCATCCCGAGAAACGGGAAGGCGATCCCCGCGTAGTTGCTGCCACCCCCCACACAGCCCACGATCACGTCTGGGTCGTCACCTGCGATCTCGAGTTGCTTGATCGCCTCGAGCCCATTGATGGTCTGGTGCATGAGCACGTGGTTGAGCACGCTGCCGAGCGAGTACTTTGTCGCCTCGTCCTTCACGGCCACCTCGATGGCCTCGCTGATTGCGATGCCGAGGCTCCCGTTGCAGTCGGGGTCATCCGCCAGGATGGCCCTGCCGGCGTCGGTGGTGTCGCTGGGGCTCGCGATCACCCGGGCGCCATAGGTTTTCATCATGGCAGCTCGGTACGGCTTTTGCTGGTAGCTGATCTTCACCATGTAGACCAACAGATCGACGTCGAAGATCTGAGCTGCGAACGCCAGGGACGACCCCCACTGCCCGGCGCCGGTCTCGGTGGTCACCTTCTTGATGCCCTCCTCACGGTTGTAGAAGATCTGCGCCACGGCCGAATTGGGCTTGTGGCTCCCCGTCGGCGAGACGCCCTCATACTTGTAGTAGATCTTCGCCGGGGTATCGAGAGCACGCTCCAAGCGGCGCGCACGGTACAGCGGCGTCGGCCGCCACTGACGGTAGATGTCGCGCACCGGCTTCGGAATCTCGATCTCCCGTTCCTGCGACACCTCTTGCATGATGAGCGCCATGGGGAACAGCGGCGCGAGGTCGTCGGGACCAATGGGCTGACCGGTGCCAGGATTCAACACGGGCGGGAGCGGCACAGGCAAATCCGCCTGGATGTTGTACCAGCTCTTGGGCATGTCCGCTTCGCTCAGTTCGTACTTGATCCGGTCCTGATCCATGTTGCTTCCTCGCTACGCAGGTGGGGGGGGGCGGCCCGGGTTCGCTCCGGCTCGGAACTCACCGGGGCAGGCACCATAGCACTTCTCAGCGAGGTGCAGACAGGGAAGCGGAGCAGACAGGCAAGCGTATTCGTCGACCACCGCTCACGCGAGCCCCTGTCAGAGCGCTCCACGCGGGGGTGTGCTAAAGCGCGAAACGGTTCTGGATACGCTGGCATGCGGTGCCCTTCACTACCTCACGGGGGATTCGTGCTGACCGCCCTGCATGTGCTCGCCGCGCTCACGAGCGGCTGCGAGCGCCACGAACCGTGGCCGCCGATCCCTTCGGTTCCCGCCGGTTCCGGCACCGCTCGAGCCCAGGCCAAGCTCGAGGCAGACTCGTACTACGAGTCGAGGTGTCTGACGTGCCATGGAAGCCGCGGCCAGGGCGACGGACCTGGCGCCGGCGCGCTGGCGGTGAAACCACGCGCGTTCGCGGACCCGGCGTGGCAACAGTCCGTCACGGACGCACACCTGCGGCGAGTCATTCTCGAAGGGGGAAAAGCAGTGGGGCTGAGCGAGGACATGACTCCCTTTGCCGATCTCGAGGACCAACCAGCCGTGCTCGCCGAATTGGTGGCGAAAGTCCGTCATTTTTCTGCCCCTGCTCCCTGAGGCTCGCTGATGCCCGATGCACCCCCAGAATCGCTCCACCAAGAACGGTACGTCGTCACGGGCGTGCTGGGTGAAGGGAGCCAGGGCTCCACGCTGGAGGCAGTGGACAAGGCGGTCGGTCGGATCGTTGCCATCAAACGCTTCCGGATCCGCGGTGCCAGGAGCTGGAAGGACGTGGAGCTCGCTGAACGAGAAGCCCGCGTCCTGTCTTCCATTTGCCATCCGGCCTTGCCCACGTACGTCGAGCACTTCGAGGAAAATGGCTGCCTGTATCTGGTGATGGACAAGATCGAGGGGGTGAAGGTTTCGGAGCTCCGCCAGCGGGGAAGCGCGTTGTCGCAGACCGACGTCATGCGATTCCTGCACGACGCCGCGGATGCACTCGCCTACCTCCACGGTCGGGCACCGCCGGTGATCCATCGCGACATCAAGCCCGGGAACGTCATTCGTCGCACCGACGGCTCCTTCGCCCTCGTCGACTTCGGGGCCGTTCGGGACTCGCTGCGCCCCGAAGGCGGCTCTACGGTGGTCGGCACGTTCGGGTACATGGCACCGGAGCAGCTGCAGGGCAGGGCCCTTCCGGCCACCGACGTCTACGCAGTTGGAGCCACGGCGCTGGCCATGCTGACCGGACGTGAGCCAGAAGACTTGCCGCACCGGGGACTCGCCGTCGACGTGAGTGCATCCCTGGCCGGAACGGTCGACGTGGATCTGGTGCGCGCTCTATCTGCCATGCTGGCACCCGATCCCGACCAGCGCGCGAGTGACCTCCGCGTGGTCTTGGCAGGACTCACGTCGCGGATGCCGCCTCCGACCGCGAGGGCGGGGCCGCGTCGTGCGGAGCCGGTCGGTGCGAGCTCCGAGGCCGGGGACGCGGCGGCAGGGGCTGGACGCCGGTCGCGGCGGCACCGCGCGCGCGGACGGAACCGACGCTGGGGGACACCACCTCGACGACGAGTGGGGCCAGCATTCGTCGGACCCCCGTTCCTCGTGGTCGCGGCGCTGCTCGGCCTGATGGTCGCCCGATTGGCCACGTTTGGCTTGTTCCGGCTCCTGTTGCCGGTAGCGCTCACATTGCTGTCCGTCGTCTTGGGGAGCCGCCTGCGGCGCGCCGCGCGAGCCTGCGACGAGCTGGGCGTCCGTGGCCAGAGAAGCCTTCGGCGGGCCGCTCGCCTGGTCCGCGAGCAGGCAGACGAAGCGGCGGCCGGTCGACACGCAGCGCGGAGGCGTGCCAGGACGTCGCACGCTGCTGCAGAGCCGCCACCGAGACCCAGAGTACCCCGAGTACGGGTCGTCGACGAAGAACCAGACGAGGATGAGCACTACGATGAGCCAGCGCGAGACCACACGCGCCAAACCGACCGCGAGTAGCGGTCCTGGGCGGCGTGGCCACTGGTTGCCCCTGCTCATGGTGGCCGCGGGCTGTGCCGACGGGGGCACACCACCCCGACACCCCCCTGGGAAACCCCGAGTGGCCGAGTCCGCTGCCTCAGACTCGACGTCGGACGGCTCAGCCCCAGTCTCGCACCGCGAGTCGGGCCACCTGGAGCTGCTCGACGTTCCGGATCACTCTCCGGCCGTAGTGTGGGTGCCGCCTCCAGGGCAACGACCCCAGCCGCTGCTGGTCGCGGCGCACGGTGCGGGAGGAAGACCAGAGTGGCACTGCGACTTCTGGAGTCGCATCGTCGAGGACCGCGGATTCGTGCTGTGCCCCCGGGGTCGTCGCATCCACCGCGGCGTGCCGCACGACCAGAGCTCCTACTACTTTCCGGACCACTTCTGGCTCGGACGCGTCGTCCACGCGGCCATGACCACCCTGGGCTTTCGCTTCGCCAATCAGGTCGATCCCTCCGACGCCGTCTACGCCGGCTACTCTCAAGGCGCGATCATGGGGGCGCTGATCGTGGCACCGGAGCCGACCCGCTTTCCGCTGGCGGTCTTCGTCGAGGGGGGCGGCGCCGAATGGAACGTCCCGATTGCCGCCAAGTACCTGGAGGGGGGCGGCCGCCGCGTAGCGTTCGTCTGCGGGGTTTCGGCCTGCGACGCCGGGGCGCGCCGCGCGGTTCA
The DNA here is from genome assembly GCA_964610275.1 of uncultured Polyangiaceae bacterium. Classification (GTDB taxonomy): domain Bacteria; phylum Myxococcota_A; class Polyangia; order Polyangiales; family Polyangiaceae; genus JAFGBI01. Next base: position 46,085 of record CAZSVU010000007.1, read on the forward strand.
GTATCTGGATCGGGCGGGTCTAGCCGCTCGGCGGGCCTACGCGCCGGGTGCCGGGCACACCTACCGGGGTCCGGTCGAACCGCTGGTGGCCGCAGCGTTCGAGTGGCTGGTCGCTGCCGATCCACGCTGGCGCCAGCCGCCGGAGCCCCCGGTCCGACCCTCGAGGAGGCAACGCTTCAAGTAGCCCGGGACTTTCTCTACTATGCCCTCGTGCCCCACCCCACGTTGCGCAAAGCTGCGATAGCGGTCGGACTGCTGTGCTGCCCGGCTCCTGCGCGTGCCACGGGGACCCTGGAGACCGTCGGTGCACCAGCGAGTGCCAACGGTCTGTCCGCCCGAGTGCTCGCCCGACATGCCGAGGCCGCGTTCTTCAACCCCGCGCTGTTGCCCTCCGCCGAAGATTCGACCGAGCTGAGCTACTTCGTGCTCCACACCCACGGGGACATCCGGCTGCACGCGCGTCCGGACGGCGTCGATGTGCCGGAGTCCATCTACGAGGCGCGGCTGCCCAACCCCGACGGAACGACGCGAGGGCTCGCGCTCCGTCCGCTGCCAACCGTTGCGCTGCCCAGTCCGCGCAGTGACACGCGGCTGCGAGAAACAACCTCCTACGCGGTGGTGGGCGTCGTGCGTCGGCTCCTCGACGACCGACTCTGCTTCGGCTTCTACGGCGTCCTGCCGGTACACGGGATCCAGCGCCAGGAGACTTTCTTCTCGGACGAACGCGAGCAGTACTTTGACAACCGGCTACATTTCGAGCTGCTGGGCGATCGCGGCCTGGTCAGCTCGTTCTCGGTCGCACTGGGCAGCAGGCCATGGGACTGGTTGGCCTTGGGGGCGGGAGTGAACATCACCACCCGCACCGTGACGCGTACTTGGGTCTACGTCCCGGATGCGGGCGATCAGCGCGAGATCCTGATCAATCCCGACGTCAAGGTGCAGACGCAGTACACGCCGTACCTAGGAGTGGCGACCCACCCGAGTCATGAACTCCGACTGACCACGACGTTGCACTTCCCCTCGTCGACGGACACCCACGGTGAAAACCGGGTTCGCTTCTGGACGAACGATCTGTACGAGGAGGACGCGACCTACGTGCAGCAGTCGTTCGACCTGTCGCAAAGCTACCTGCCACTTCGATTCGGGGTAGGCGCTGCGTGGCTCTCTCCCGTGCGAGTGGGCAGCTCGAGGAAGTGGGAGCTCGGGGTTGGCGCGGTACTGCAGCGCTGGTCCAAGTACCGCGATCGGCACGGGGAGGTGCCCCTGGATCGCTGGCAGAACACCGTCTCGCTCAACCTGGGTGCCGCGCGGACTTGGGGGGAAGCAGGACGCTATTCCGCCGATCTCGCCTACTTTCCTTCGCCGGTGCCGGATCAGACCGGTCGCACCAACTTCGTGGACAACTCTCGGCTCGCGGCCGGGTTGGGATTCGAGATTCCAGTCTGGCTGGTCGGCACGCGACTGGAAGTCGGCACGACGCTCCACGGGCAAATCCTGCTGCCGCGAGAAACCGTCAAGCGTGACGACGCGCCGAATCCGGTGATCGACGAATTCGACGACACTGCCGTAGACGTGGTGTCGCGGGAACGAATGCGTGACGCCGACGGGCTACAGACCAACAACCCAGGATACCCGGGCTTTCGCAGCCAGGGCTGGATGCTCGGTGCCAGCGCAACGCTCCGGCTGCCGCTGTAAATTGGTTTTCGCGCTTCAGACTCGACCCAACTACTGCTAGTCGGCAACCATGTCCGCGTTGCCGAGCGTCAGCCGGTCTCCCCTGCTTCTGGTGGTAGCCCTGGCAGTGTTGACGACGCTGAGCACCTGGGCGCTCGACCGCGGAGTGGGCCGTCCAGCTGCCGCGACGACGCCAACCTCGGTGCCGACACGAATCGTCTCGCTCGCACCGGCGCTCACCGAGACTCTGTTCGAGCTCGACGCGGGAAACCGGGTCGTGGGGGTGAGCGACTTCTGCGACCACCCTGCGGAGGTGGCCTCGCTCCCAAGGCTCGGCTCGGGGTTCACTCCCAACTACGAAAACATTGCCCGACAGCGCCCAGACCTGATTCTGACCGACCGCGGCAGCGGCGCATCGAAGCTCGGGCTGGAACAGATCGCTCCCACCCGCGCGCTGGCCTGGCTGTCGGTGGACGAAGCCATTCAGTCCATCACGGCACTGGGCGCGTGGGTTGACCGTCGGGCCGCCGCCAACCGACTTGCCGCGCGCCTGCGAACTCGACTCGCGGTCCCTGCGGCCACAGACGCTCCGCGGGTGCTGCTGGTGCATGGCGTCGCCGCTGGAACCTTGGCAGACGTCTGGCTGATCCAACGCAATTCGATGCACGGCGCCGTGCTGCGCGCCGCAGGGGGACGAAATGCGGTCGAGCGAGACGTGCCGGGTGCTGCTCGACTGAGCTTGGAGGAAGTCATTCGTCTCGATCCTGAGCTCATCATCGTGCTGGTCGGAGCCGAACCGATGGACCGCGGGGCGAGGGAGCGCGCCATCCAGCGCTTCGTGCAACTGCGACCCTTGCGTGCCGCCCGCGAGCATCATATCGGCGCAGTGGTGGGACCGGGCGTCTTCGCGGTCGGGCCCCGAATCCTGGCGCTGATCGAGCCATTGTCCGCGGAAATCAGCAGACTGCGAGGGCATCATTGACAGCGCTCGTCGCAGAAAACGTTCGCATCGAATGGGACGGCCGGGCCGTCCTGTCGGAAGTGAGCCTGACGCTCGACACGGGAGACCTGCTGGTCTTGGTGGGGCCCAACGGCGCTGGCAAGACCACCTTGATTCGCGCCGCGGTCGGCCTGGTTCCGCCCACGCGTGGAACGTTGCGGCTGGACGGACGAGACGTTTCACGAATCCCACACCGCAAACGTGCAGCACAGGTGGCGTGGCTGCCTCAACTGCCGGTGTCCAGCGAGCCCTATCCCGCGCTGGAGTTGGTCGCGGCAGCTCGGTACCGCTTTGATGAATCCCACGCCCATTCCCGCGCAGCGGCCCGGCGCGCACTAGCGCGGGTGGGTGCGGCTCAGCTGGAAGACCGTCCCATCACTGCGCTCTCCGGAGGGGAACGACAACGCATCGCCATCGCTGCGCTGCTCGCCCAGGAGGCACCGCTCCTACTGCTGGACGAGCCAGCGAACCACCTCGACCCGGCACAGCAGTTGGACATCTATCGCCTGCTGGGATCGCTTTGGCGCGAAGGTGTGGGGATCTTGTGCGTGACCCACGACGTCAACGGTCTCGCGGCGCTGCCGGATGCCGGCAGCGCGCGCGTGATGGGTCTGGCCCGTGGCCGTTGCCGTTTCCAGCTCGAGCTGGGCAGCGCCGAACTGCCGGATGCGCTCTCAGAGTTGTTCGCGGTTCGGATGCGCGTCCTCGAAGAGGACGGGGCGAGAGCCATCCTGCCTTGGCCAGGACGAGCCTCGAATACTCCCCCAGCAGGAGTCGAATAGATATCCCGCCATGGCTGCGCGCGTCATACTCTTCGTTCTAGCGGTCGTCGTGCTGACTGCGCTTGCGCCGGCGGTCGGTCCGACGCTGGTGGGTCCGACGGACGGGTTCGTGTTCTGGCAGCTACGCGTTCCTCGCGTCGTCATGGGAGGACTGGTCGGCGCAACGCTCGGTCTCACCGGAGCCGTGTTCCAGCTGGTGTTCGTCAACCCGCTGGCCACTCCCAGCACGGTGGGCACCACGGCTGGGGCCACGCTGGGAGCACTCGCAGCCCTCGTGCTGGGTGCCACGGGGGCGGCGGGCGGACTCCCGCTGGTCGTCCTGGCCGCGTTTGCCGGTGCATTGGGCGTGAGTCTCTTGGTGGCCGGGGTGGCGGCCGCACGCCGCGCCCAGGTGAATGACGTGCTCCTCGCCGGTATCGCCGCCTCCCTGGGAGCCAGCGCGATCGCTGCCGGACTTCAATTCGCCGCCGACCTCCACACGCTTTTCGCCGCCACCCAATGGTCACTCGGGCACCTCCCACAGGTGGGCTACCGGGGAGTGATCGTCGTGCTGCCGTTCGTGCTGGTGAGCGGTGTGATTCTGCTCGGGCAGACGCGAGAGCTCGAGTCTTTGGCGGGCGGCGAAGATCTCGCACACGGTCAAGGAGTCGACGTCCGGCGCCTGCGTTCCCTGGCCCTCGGTGCGGGCGCACTGGGGGTGGCGGCATGCGTGGCGTGGTGCGGCCCCATCGCCTTTGTGGGCCTCATCG
>CAZSVU010000007.1:50299-62632 GCA_964610275.1 uncultured Polyangiaceae bacterium
GGCTGCGGCTTGGCCGGAATGGTCGGCTCGGGCTCGTTCGGCTCGGGTTCGGCCCCCGCGTTCGATTGCTGCTACCCCTGTCCCTGCTGGGCGGAGGGGCGTTTCTGGTGGTTTGCGACACGTTCGCGCGCTGCTTGATCCCGGGGCGGGAGCTGCCGGTCGGAGTCCTCACCGCGGCGTTGGGTGCCCCGGCGCTGGTGTGGCTCATCGCGCGGCGAGCTCGCCGCGGGCAATGATGCCGCCACTCAGCCGTCCAAACTGGCTCCGGAGGGTCTGTTCGTCCGCTTGATGGAATCGGCTGTCTTCCCCGCACTCTTGCTAGTCCGCTGACGCGACGCAGCCCCAGTGGCTCCCCCAGTCGCCTTTCCTGCGACCTTCTTGCTGGGCGCTTTCTGGTTGGCAGGCTTCTTCTTCGCGGTCACCTTGCGCGCCGTGGGCTTCTTGGCCGAGGTCTTTCGCGCCACCGACTTCTTGGCGGTCTTCTTGCCGCTGGATGGCTTGCGCGGGGTCGACTTCGAGGTCTTGCGCGAGCGCTTGGCCGGCCCGCGCTCGCGTCGAAGTCGAAGCAGCTCGCGCGCGCGCTCCGCCGTCAGTGTGTCCGGCGTCTCACCTCGCCGCAGCGAGGCATTGACCTCGCCGTCCGTCACGTAGAATCCAAACCGCCCTTCCCGCAACGTGATCGGCTTTTTGGAGGCGGGGTCCTCGCCGAACTCGGCCAAGGGCGCGGACGCGGGCCGCGCCCTGCGCTGGCGCGGCTGTGCGAACAAGCCCAGCGCCTGCTCGAGGGTGATGGTGAAGGCATCCTCCTCGCTCGCCAGAGTCCGGCTTTCGCTGCCTTGCGCCACATACGGACCGTACCGTCCCAGTTGCGCCGTGATGGGCTCTCCGCTCGCGGGATCGACGCCCACTTGCCGAGGCAGAGCCAGCAGCCGCAATGCGTCCTGCAGGGTCAGCGTCTCGGGAGACATGCTGCTGAGGATGGAGCTCGTCCTGGGCTTGTCCTTGCCCGTACCGGCCTTCCCCAGCTGCACGTAGGCACCAAACCTGCCCGCGCGAACGAAGACCGGCAGCCCGGTTGCTGGATCCACACCCAGCTCCCGATCGCCGTTGGGCGCCTCGAGCAACTCCAATGCTCGGTCCAAGGTGAGCTCGTCGGGAGGTATGTCGTCGGGCAGTCGTGCGGTGTCGTCTCCCCGCTGCAGATAGGCACCGTACTTGCCCACTCGGGCCACCACTTCGCGCCCCGCAGAGTCCGTGCCGATGGGTAGAGAGTTGATGGCGCGGGCATCGATCTCCGAGAGCCGGGCCGCAACCAGTGACCGCAAGCCCTTGCCCAGCGGCATGCCATTGGGGCGGATTTCCTGCGGCTGCCGCGTGTCCGCCTCAGCGCCGAAGTAGAAGCGAGTGAGCCATGGCACCAACTCCTCGGCACCACGGGCGATCGCATCCAACTCGTCTTCCATGCGGGCCGTGAAGGCGTAGTCCACTAAATCGGTGAAGTGCTGTTCTAGCAGGGCAACCACCACGAACGCCGTCAGCGACGGGACCAGCGCGGGGCCCTTCCGCCAAACGTATCCCCGGTCGAGGATGGTGCTGATGATGGAAGCGTAGGTGGAAGGGCGACCAACGCCGAGCTCCTCCAAACGTCGAACCAACGAAGCCTCGGTGAAACGTGCCGGAGGCTGGGTCTGGTGGCCGAGCGGCTTGAAGGCTTTGCCAACGAGAGACTCGCCTGCTCTGACCGGTGGCAAGTGGCGGTCCCTGGTTTCCAGCTCCGCCCCGGGGTCGTCACTGCCTTCCACGTAGGCACGAAGGAATCCAGGGAACACGATGGTGTTCCCGGTGGCCGAAAACTCGCTCTGGGTCCCATCCTGCGCGGTGGCGACAATCCTCACCTGGACGCTCTCCCCTCGGGCGTCACTCATTTGAGAAGCGATCGTCCGCTTCCAGATCAACTCGTAGAGACGGGCTTCGTCCCGGCCGACTTCCCGGGTCACTCGCTCCGGCATCCGGAAGACTTCGCCGGCCGGACGTATGGCTTCGTGCGCTTCCTGGGCGTTCTTGACCTTCTTGCGATATGCGCGCGGTTTCTCGGGCAAGTAGGCGTCGCCGTAGAGCTCTTGTATCTGCTCACGAGCGGAACGCAACGCAGCCGCGGAAAGCGTCGTGCTGTCGGTGCGCATGTAGGTGATATAGCCGCTCTCGTAGAGCGTCTGCGCTGCGCGCATGGCCCGCGCGGCGGAGAACTTGAGCTTTCTGCCCGCCTCCTGCTGCAGAGTCGACGTCATGAAAGGAGCCGACGGTGATTTCTTGTGCGGCTTGCGCTCCACCGCCTGCACCGAGAAGCTCGCGCGACCCAGGGTGTCGACGAGCTCTGCCGCACGATGCTCATCGAGCACGGCCAAGTCCGGCTTCTGGAGCTTGCCATCCGGACCGAAGTCCTTGCCGGAGGCGACACGCACGTCGTCCACACTCACCAGCGTCGCGTTGAACTCTGCTTTCGTGCCGTGGTCGGTTGCGAACACGCCTTCCACATCCCAGTAGCCGGCAGCCGTGAAGCTCAGACGCTCACGCTCACGCTCGACGATGATGCGAGTGGCCACACTCTGGACGCGGCCAGCGGATAGCCGCGGCATCACCTTCTTCCAGAGCACAGGCGATACTTCGTAGCCATAGAGACGGTCGAGGATGCGCCGCGCCTCCTGTGCATCGACCAGTCTACGATCGAGCTCACGCGGACGCTTGATGGCCTGCTCGATGGCGCGTCGGGTGATCTCGTGGAAGACCATCCGTTTGACCGGCACCGTGGGCTTGAGTACCTGCAGCAGATGCCACGCGATGCTTTCCCCCTCACGATCCTCATCCGTCGCGAGGTAGAGGCAGTCGGCTTCCGCTAGCCGAGCCTTCAGCTTCTGGATGATGGGCTTCTTGCCGGGGTCGACGACGTATAGCGGTCGGAACCCGTTGTCGACGTCCACTCCCAGTCGAGCCCACGGCTTCTTCTTGTGTGCGGCGGGGACGTCACCCGCGCGCTTCGGTAGATCACGGATGTGCCCCACCGATGATTCGACCACGAAGCCATCCCCCAAGTAGCCTGCGATGGTGCGCGCTTTGGCCGGGGACTCGACGATGACGAGCGACTTCGTGTCGGCCATGACTTGGGGTGAAGGGTCCGGCTCCGCTACAATCCTCGGATCCTCCTGTCAAGCTGACGCCGACCCGGTGCACGCGACCCAGGTCCACCGAGCCGTGCGGGTCAACGCACTGGATCTGGCACTCGCGGTGCTGAAACCAATACCCAGCCGGACGGCCGGCGCGCAGCCATTCGAAACGGATCACGTTTCGCGTTCGATCGTCGCCACCAGCGTCGCTGCGTCGCGGCGCCGCGACGAGGAGGTCGTGCCTCGGCCTGTCGGTGCTCTGGGATTCGCCGACCTACGCGAGCTTCAACCGGGTGCGCTCACGCGCGACGCCAGCATGCTCCCACTGCTCCCGTGCCTGCTCCTCCACCCGTTGCATGAAGTCGTCTTCGTGATTCGGATCGTGGTGGAATATCATGAGCTCTTTCGCGTCGGCTGCACGGCACAATCGCACAGCCTCCTGCCACGTCGAGTGCCCCCAGCCGATGTGATCCTCGAATTCCTCGTCCGTGTAGGTGCTGTCGTAGATGACGAGGTCGGCACCTTCGATCAGCCCGAGTATCCTCTGATCCGGCTTGCCCGCCACGTGCTCGGTGTCGGTCACGTAGCAGAGGGCCTTCCCGGCGTGCTCGATGCGGTAGCCAGTGGCTCCGTTCGGGTGATTGAGTGCGGCGGTGATCACCTTCACGTCTGTAGCCAGATGGAACTGGTCTCCGGCCTGAAAGTCCTCGAATTCCAGCTTGGCTCGCATGGCCTCCAGCGGGACCGGAAACGTCGGCTGGGCCATCTGCCCCGCGAAGACGTCTCGCGCTGATTCGCCCGGGGCCAAGTGCCCGGACATGATCCGAAAGCGTCGGCCGGGCTGGAACCCCGGAGCGAAGAACGGAAACCCGCTGATGTGATCCCAGTGGGTGTGGGTGAGGAGAATGTCAGCTGCTGTCACGTCTTCGATGAGGAACTGGTTACCCAGTTGACGCAAACCAGTACCGGCATCGAGCACGATGCGGTGGTCGGCTGCGACGACTTCGATACAGCTGGTGTTTCCTCCGTACGCAACATGCTGCGGCGACGGGCAGGCAATGCTTCCACGCACGCCCCAGAACTGCAGCTCAAACCCCATACCAAACCCTGCGAATCTGCGAGTCACCCACTTCCTCAGGCATTCGTCAAGAGCCGAGCATAGGCTGCGCCAGTTGAGGCGGCAATCGCGCAGCGCGCAAAGTTACGCCAATGAGAGACCACGGGCCCGCCTTCCCGCGCCGAAATCCCCGCGCGGCCGGACCATCCGGCGGTCAGTGAATCAGCGCCGCCAGCACCCCGAGCGAGATGCCGAGTGCGGCTGCTGCCACGTTCGCCGCCCACCCCGCGCGTTTGGCGGGCAGCAGCGAACGGCGGTCATGCCCCACCACGTGCAGGAGCAGGCCCGCCACCGCCGCAGCCACTGCGCCATCGGCCGCCTCGAATGCGCCGAGCGGAATGACGCCCGCTGCCAGCACCCCCAGAATGGCGACGAGCGCCAGAACCGCGGCGCGCCAGAACGCCGCCCGGCGCCCCCTCTGCGCCACGTAGGCCAGGGTCACCACGGCGACGACCGGCACCGTGTGAGCCGCCAGTGCGGCCAGCACCAACGCCAGAGCTGGACCCATGGGCTGGGTTTCCGTCAACGCGGCGAGAGCCATCCCGTCCGCGAACCGATGGACCAGCAGGCCGAGATAGCCCGCCTCGAGTCCGGCTGGGCAGAAGTGGCATCCCTCCTGGGCCGGGGTGGGCTCGGTGGCTCGGACCACAAACCGATTCAGCGCGGCCGGCAGGAGAAGCCCCGCCGCAAAGAAGGCCCCCGCCCACAGGCCAACTTTCTCGAACGCTTCTGGCAACAGGTGCGCCAGGATCACCGCCAGCGACGCCGACAGTGCGAAGAACCGGATCGGCACGATCGCACGCGAGCCGCTGCCGGGGGCCAGCGCGAGGGCGCCACCGAGCGCCACCGAGAGAATGACTACGGCAACCGGGATCAGGTAGGTCACATCAGTGATGCCTTGCGGCAAAGTGAACCACGCCGCTCGACCTACTCGACCTTTGCCTTGGCGCGCTTGGCCTTGCTGAGATCGGGGATGACGCGGGCCAGCCGGTGACGCACCAGTTGCTGGACGAGCGTCCACAGACTCTCATCGTCGTTGCACTCGGCAATCAGCCCAAGTGGGATTTGGAACCCTCCCTTGTCGCTCCTGCCACCGCCGTAGGGCTTGCCGTTTGCGTCTTCGCCGAAGGCACTGGCCATGAACGCGGCCGGATCAACGCTGGGACGATTGGTACGAAGCGATCCGTCGATGCGATCTTCGACCAAGCCGTAGACGAGCACGGTGTCGATGTCCTCACGGCGCAGGATGAAATCCGCCGCGGTCGCGATGGCATCGCGATTGAGCGCCGAAACCCGGCCCACTCCGGCGAGCGCGAAGTCCCGAATCACTTCCAGGTTGGTCAGCGCTCGCCCGACCGCATCCATGGACTCGGCAGCCAGGGAACGCCGACCCAACCGGCTGAGGGTTTCGGAATCCGTGAAGGGCTTCAAGTACGACGCAGCGCGAAAATCAGCCGAGCTCGCCAGGGCGAAGTCGTCGGTGTCCGTCTGGATCCCGAAGAACATCGCGGTGGCGACACCGCCGGACTCCTTCTCGTCGCTGCTCAGAGGTGTCAGCCCTTCCTCCAGGTACTCGGCGTAGATGGAGCAGGTCGCCCCCACGTCATGGCGGACATCGACGAATGGAGCCTCCGGTGGTTTGGCCGGGCGGTGGTGGTCCACCACCGTCAGCATGCGCAGCCCCTCGGGGAGCTCGATGGCCGATTCGCTGGAGCTGGCATCCACGAGCGAGAGATATCCGAAACTCTCGAGATCTGCTGGGCCGGTGACGCGGGTCAACGGGACATCGAGCAGCTTGACCAAAGCACGGTTCTCGGATCGGGAAATCGGGTGGACATGAGCAATGGTGGTTGAGATCCCCAGTCGCTCACAGATCCGCTTGTGCGCCATGGCGCTGCCGATGGCATCCGGGTCCGGGTGCCCGTTCAGAAGAATCACGAGCGGCTTGTCGGTGGCATCCGCCAGCACCCGCTCGAGTTGTTCGCGCCGCTCGGTGCCATTCATATCCGCGACACCAGCCTCCGTGTGCAGGGCTCGAGCCGCAAGGCCAGGACACTCAGCGAGTGTTTTGCCAGAGCAGCAGCGGCACAAATCGGCCACCTATTGCCAGAAAAGCTCAGCACTATCCGATGGTTCAGTTGTCGAGGTTGTGAATGCCCGCCCCGACGGAGAGAGGGTGAATGCTGCCCCATAGACTGCCTCAGTGCAATCACTTGCTGCGACGGACTGCGACGTCCCGCCCCGCGGGCCGGGACGATCAAGTCTGGCCGATTCTCACTCGGGTTTTGTCTCGATCCAAGGCAGCGATGGAGTGTCACGGTCGGGGATCGGTGCCGCGAGGCGGCATCCAGTCAGCACGCGTGACCGGGACGATTTGAAACTTGACGAACTGGTCGGCACCTCCCATGCTTCACGCGCTCATGCGACCAATTGACCCTTTTCAGCACGGCACCACGGCGGCTGACGCGGCCCTGCCGAAGGGGTCTACGCAGGGTCGGTCGGGCCTGGTAATCGGCAGCCTTCTGGCACTGCTCGGGCTCCTTGTGGTCATTAGCCCGGGTGCGGCGGCCGTGTAGCAACTAGGTAGTCCAAGTTCTTCGGCCCCGCACCCAGAAGCTGGTGCGGGGTTTTTTTTTCGGGTTCCACCATGCCAACAGATGATATCGCGGCGCCCACCGCCCTCTGGTCATCGCGCCGTTCGGCGCCACATCCAACGCGTACAGCAGGAGACAAGCAGTGAGCACCATAACCAACCCAGTCAGTGCTTCGCCAACGGCCGAGACGACGTCCGAACGAACCGGTGCTCAGACCGTGTGGGAAACCCTGGTGCGCCTCGGTGTGGACGTCGTGTTTGGCTACCCGGGCGGAGCGATCATGCCCACTCACGACGCCATGGTGCAGTACCCGGTGCGGCACATCCGCGTTCGTCATGAGCAAGGCGCAGCTCACATGGCTGATGGGTACGCAAGAGCATCTGGCAAGGTCGGAGTCGCCATGGCGACGTCGGGGCCCGGGGCCACGAATCTGGTGACGGGAATCGCCAACGCGATGCTCGACTCCATCCCGATCGTGTGCATCACCGGGCAGGTTGCCTCTCCGCTCGTCGGCAGCGACGCCTTTCAAGAGGTCGACATCACCGGCGTCACGTTGCCGATCACCAAGCACAACTTCCTCGTGCGACGCGTCGAGGACATCATGCCGACGCTGTGCAAAGCCTTCTACATTGCCGGGTCTGGACGACCAGGCCCGGTCGTGGTGGACATCACCAAGGATGCCCAGTTCGCGAAGGCGCCATTCCAGTGGAGCGACTCCCCGGTCAAGCTGCCCGGCTACCGCCCCGAGCACAGACCGCAGAGCCCGGACTTCGCGCGAGCGGTGAAGCTGATCGAGGAAGCAGAGCGACCCATCATCTTCTGCGGTCACGGCATCATCCGGGCCAACGCGAGCCGCCAACTATCGGAGTTCGTCGAGAAGACGGACGCGCCCGTGGCATCGACGCTGCTGGGGCTGGGAGGCTTCCCGGCATCTCACCCGCGTGCCCTCGGGATGATGGGAATGCACGGTGAGAGTTGGGTCAACTCCGCCATCCAACAGGCGGATCTCATCGTCGCTCTGGGCATGCGTTTTGACGACCGTGTCACGGGCAACCTGGCAACCTACGCGCGGGGCGCGAAGAAGATCCACGTGGAGTTGGACCCAGCTGAGATCAACAAGAACGTCAAGGTGGACCTCCCCATCATCGGCAACGTCCGCGACATCCTCGAAGCTCTGACACCGCAACTCGAGAAGCGCGTCCGCAAGGCCTGGAACGCATCCATCGACGCGATGCGATCCGAAGCCAGCGCACACGACATCATCCAACTCCCAGACGCCGGCAAGCTACACCCGGCACACGTGATCCACGACCTGTGGCAACTCACCAAGGGGCAGGCTCTGGTCGTCAGTGACGTGGGCCAGCACCAGATGTGGGAGGCCCAGTACTACAAGCACGAGTACCCCAAGAAGCTGCTGACGTCCGGGGGCCTCGGCACGATGGGCTTCGGGCTACCCGCCGCGCTGGGTGCCAAGGTCGCTTGTCCCGACGACGAGGTGTGGGTGATCGTTGGTGACGGCGGCATTCAGATGACCCAGGCAGAGTTGCAGACGGCCAGGCAGGAGAACCTGAAGGTCAACGTTGCCATCATCAACAATGGCTTCCTCGGCATGGTCCGCCAGTGGCAGGAGTTCTTCTTCGACCGGCGCTACGTGGCCACGCCCATCTCGAGCCCCGACTACGTGAAAATTGCGGAAGCGCACGGCCTGCACGGCCAGCGAGTGACTCGACGCGAGGAGATCGCCCCAGCCGTGGCGCGCGCTCGCGAGGCCCCATGCACCGCCGTCATCGAGTTTTGTGTCGAAGGGGAGGACAGCGTCTACCCCATGGTGCCCGCTGGCGCCAACCTCGAAGAAATGATTCGCCGCCCCCCGACCGGGGGTCAGTCCCAGTCATAGACCACCAGCGTGTGAGGACGTCCCATGGAAACCAAGCGCAGGACTTTCGTCGTCTACGTCGAAGATCGCCCCGGTGTTCTGAACCGCGTCGCATCGCTGTTCCGCCGCCGCGGATACAACATCATCTCTCTCAACGTCGGCCGCACCCACGAGGTGGGCGTCTCCCGCCTGACCATGGTCGTGGAGGCCGACGACGACACCGCCCGGATCATGGAGGCCAACCTCTACAAGCTGGTCAACGTCCTGAGCGTCGAGGACATCACGGGCACGCCGGCGATCACCATCGACCTCGCACTCATCAAGGCGCGCGTCACCCCCCAGCAGCGGGCTGATGCCATCGACCTCGCCGAGCGTTTCCGCGCCCGTGTGACGGACGTGAGCGCAGAAACGATGATGTTCGAAATCACCGGCACCCAAGAGAAGATCATGGAATTCGCCGGCGAGTTGAAGCCGTACCAAGTCGTGGAGATGGTGCAGACCGGCACCGTCAGCATGACGCGCGGAGGCGAAGGCTATGCGTCCGAGGTAGCCCGCAACCACAAGCCCAACGCGACGGCGGCCTGAGCCGCCCGGTCTGCGAAGGCACAATCGATCGAAGAGAACTTACGTACGGCGCACGACGCCGTCAGGGAGATCAGCCATGACCCAACAGATCGCACCACGCCCCCCCCAAAACTACGTACGCATGTTCGACACGACCCTGCGAGACGGTGAGCAATCTCCAGGCGCCACGCTCACTTCGGCTGAGAAGCTGGAAGTCGCCTTGGCGCTGGGACGGCTCGGTGTGGATGTGATCGAGGCCGGGTTCCCGGCTGCGTCTGACGACGACTTCGGGGCCGTGCAGGCCATTGCCGAGAAGGTCGGGGCGGCAGGAGTTCCCGGACGCCCCAACTCGGAGCCACCCATTATCTGCGGCTTGGCGCGTGCCATCGAAAGTGACATTCAGCGCGTCGCGGAGGCCACCCGGCCGGCGAAGTACCCTCGCATCCATACTTTCATCGCCACCTCACCGATTCATCGCGAGCACAAGCTGCGAATGAGCAAAGAGAAGGTGTTGGAACGCACCCAAGCCATGGTTGGCTTCGCGAAGAGCCTATGTGCCGACATCGAATTCAGCCCGGAGGACGCAGGCCGAACCGAGCCGGAGTTTCTGTACGAGGTACTCGCGGTGGCCATCAAGGCGGGTGCCACCACGCTGAACATTCCAGACACCGTCGGCTACACTCTGCCCGACGAGTTCGGCCGCCTGATCGACGGAATCATGCAGAACGTACTCGGGATCGAGCAGGCCATCGTCTCCGTCCATTGCCACAACGATCTGGGGCTGGCGACGGCCAACGCGCTGGCCGGCATTCGTAATGGTGCCCGTCAGGCGGAAGTGACCATTAACGGAATCGGGGAGCGCGCCGGCAACTCCGCGTTGGAAGAGGTGGTCATGGCCCTGCACACCCGACGCAACATGCTGGGGCTGACGTTTGGCATCGACACGACGCAGTTGGTGCGGACGAGCAAGCTGGTCAGCACGCGAACCGGGATTCACGTGCAGCCCAACAAGGCCATCGTGGGCGCCAACGCCTTTGCTCACGAGTCGGGCATCCACCAGGACGGAATGCTGAAGCATCAAGAAACCTACGAAATCATGCGACCGGAAACGGTGGGTGCCAACAAGACCCAGTTGGTCTTGGGCAAGCACTCCGGACGCCATGCTTTCGCCGTCCGTCTCAAGGAACTCGGACATCCCTTGGATGGGGAGGCCCTGCTGAAGGCGTTCCAGCGCTTCAAGACCCTGGCGGACAAGAAGAAGACCGTCACGGACGCGGATCTGGAGGCTCTGGCCGAGTCGGAATTCGAGCGACCGCAGGACTTTTTCGCGCTGGACGCGCTGAACGTCACCTGTGAGTTTGGCGGAGACGCTCGAGCTCAGGTGAGACTCAAGTGTCCGGATGGCAAGGCCAGTCGCGACGCCACCGGAACCGGACCGGTCGACGCGACTTTCAAGGCCATTGACGACATCGTGCAAGCCCCGAGCCAGCTGCTCGAGTACAACGTGCACGCCGTCACCGAAGGCATCGACGCGCTGGGTCAGGTCAGTGTGCGAGTCAGCGCGGACTCCGCCGCTGCGCGAGAGAACGCGCAACAGGGTTCGTCATCCGGGGGACGGATCTTCCACGGGCACGGTGCGGACACCGACATCATCGCGGCCAGCGCAAAAGCGTACTTGGCTGCGCTCAACCGGCTCCTGGCCGCCATCGACCCCGACCGCCCGCGCCGGCAGACCCTTCCGCCACCCGCGGGTGAGGAGTCTGCAGAGTAAGCCCGGCCGACCTGGATTCAAGCCGTCCGATACCAAGCACCGAATCATGAAGAACAGTAGTCCCGAAGGCCCCGATTCGGGGGTAGTCCGCGTCTATGACACCACGCTCCGCGACGGCACTCAGGGAGAGGGGATCTCTCTGACCGTCGCGGACAAGCTGAGGATTGCCCGCCGCCTCGACCAGTTCGGGGTGGCCTTCATCGAAGGGGGTTGGCCGGGGTCGAATCCAAAGGACGCAGAGTTCTTCGCGCGCGCGCGAGATATGGAGTGGAAGAGCGCGAAGATCGCAGCCTTCGGTTCGACCCGGCGAGCCAAGGTGGCTCCCGAGGACGACGCCAACCTGAAGATGCTGATCGATGCCGGCACTCCGGTCTGCACGGTGTTCGGCAAGAGCTGGACTCTACACGTCACCGACGTGCTCAGAACCACACTGGAGAACAACCTGACGCTGATCGAGGACAGCTGCGCATTCCTCAAGTCTCAGGGGCGACGCGTCATTTTCGACGCCGAGCATTTCTTCGATGGGTATGCGGCCGACGCCGGCTACGCGTGCGAGTGTCTGCAGGCGGCCATTCGTGGCGGTGCGGAGGTTCTGGTCCTCTGCGACACCAATGGTGGCGGAGTGCCCTGGCGCGTGCTCAAGGTGGTCCAGGAGGTGGTGGATCGGGTGAACCACCCGGTCGGGATCCACGCCCACGACGACACGGGATGCGCCGTGGCCAACAGTCTGGCCGCGGTACGGGCCGGCGCCCGGCACATCCAGGGAACCGTCAACGGCTACGGCGAGCGCTGTGGCAACGCCAATCTCACCGTCGCCATACCGAACCTGGAGATCAAGCTCGACCTGCGCTGCCTGCCCTCAGGCCGCCTCAAAGAGCTCGGCGAAGTGTCCCGATACGTGGCCGAAATCGCGAACATGACCCCCGACGAGAGCATGCCCTACGTGGGACGCAGTGCTTTTGCCCACAAGGGTGGTGTGCACGTGGCGGCCATGCGACGCCACGGCGCGTCCTACCAGCACATCGATCCCGAGCTCGTCGGCAATACGATGCGCGTGCTCGTGAGCGAGCTTTCGGGCCGCGGCAACGTACTGAGCAAGGCTGAAGAGCTCGGAGTGAACGTCGACGGGCTCGACGAGGTAGCCGCGCTGCAAGCGCTGAAGGAGAGCGAGGCCAGCGGCTTCTCCTATGAGGGTGCGGAAGCCTCGTTCGCGATGCTGCTCGAGCGACGCAAGGCGGACCACGCACCCT
>CAZSVU010000008.1:0-30904 GCA_964610275.1 uncultured Polyangiaceae bacterium
ACCTTGCTCCATCTTCTTCACCCCGGCCGGCCCGAACTCCGAGCAAGGGTGGACGGTCACCCCGACCTGGTCAGGCACCAGGCCATGGGCGACCGACTCGCAGCCGAGATCGCGCGCGTGCCGGGGTCGTGAAGCCCGGGAGCGAAGCTCCCGGGCCTCCGCGACCAACGCCGTGGCCCTCTGCTGCTGTCCAGCCAGAAGCGGCCCGGCAGGCTTCCTCGGAACCAACGCCGTACACCGCTTCTGCTCCACCCCGATCCGCGCCAGAGCGGGTTCCGGTGAGCAAAGCGCCCCAAGCCGTCCGATCGCGGGAACACCCCGCCGGACAATCGGCGAGCCGCCTGCCCTTGTTTCGTAACATATCGAATCTACGGAGAGTTCTAACTTGCGACCCAGTTTCCTCTTGCGCGAGCGACGCAAACGACCTAATAGTTGCGGGTAGCAATGATTGCTGGCAGCAATGAAATAGAACGGCCCGAGAGCCCTCGGCTGATGGACCTCCTGACGCGGCTCCGCCGGTGCTGTCAGCAACGAGAGCTTGGCATTCGCCGAGAGTCAGGGCTGACAGAAGCGGAATACGTCTGCCTGAACGCCATTGCCGCGGAAGAGCAACTGACCGTCGGCGCCCTCTGCGAGCGCATGGGTCTGAGCAAGTCTCGCGGAGGAAGGGTGGTCGACCGACTGGTGCAGCGCGGGCTGCTCGAGCGTTCGGCCGTCGGCAACGATCGCCGCGTCAGTCGGGTGGCGGTCACTCCCGCTGGGCAAATCGTGCAGCGCCAAGTCAGTGAATGTGTCGACGCTTGCGAAGCTGCGCTCCACCGTCGCCTGAACGAATCCGAACACCGCACGGCCCAGAGCGGGCTCGCCTTGATGCTGGAGGCACTGGAAGAAGCATGACCTTGGTGCAGTCCATCGATCCGATCAACGTTCGCTACAGCGGGCTGGCCGAACAGCCCTGTTGCCTCTCCTGCGGCAGTGCCGTCGTTCACGCCGACGCGGTCCGGGGAGAGGTGTGTGTCGACCTCGGTAGCGGACGCGGACAGGACGTGATCCGGTTGGCAGAGGCCGTGGGGGAGCCCGGCTTCGTCTACGGTATCGACGTAGCCGAAGGCATGCTCCGTCGCGCGCGCAAGGACGCGGCCAAGCTCGGGTTGACCAACGTCGAGTTTCACCGCGCCGAGCTCGAGGCGCTGCCCTTGGCAACGGAAAGCGTGGACCTGGTGGTGTCCAACTGCGCCATCAACCACGCGCGCGACAAGCTGCGAGTCTGGCGAGAAGTGCACCGCGTGCTGAAGCCCGGGGGACGATTCGTCGTGAGCGACATCTACGCTACTGCACCGGTGCCGAGCGAGTATCGCAGCGACCCGGCAGCTATCGCCGAATGCTGGGCAGGCGCTGACACGCGTGGCACCTACTTCGCGACACTGGGGCGTGCCGGCTTCGAGGGAGTGACCGTCCTGGAGGAAAGCGTTCCCTACCCCAAGCGTGAGATCGAGTGTGTGAGCTTCACCCTGTTGGGTCGAAAACGCTCCCGCCGTTGCTGTTGCGGGCGGTGAGCCCCCTGATTGAAGAGAGGAGAAGCATGAAATCCTTGGTCCGTAGCTCGGTGCGGGTGGAGCGCAAGCTCCGCCCTCGCCCGCAGCGAAAATCACACCCGGTGCGGCAGGCACAGTGTTGCGCGAAGACCTCGCGTAGCGTTGCTGGTTGCCACGACTGACGGAACCTGGCTGTGCCGCTGTCGCCTTCTCGCCACAACGCGATCTGTCCGATCCCCGGTACGGGGACTTCGATCATCGTCAACCCGCTCGCGGGTAGCGCTGATATGTTCAGTGACGAGGAGGCGGCAGCGGTGCGCGCTGGCCGTCACCCGAACTCGGATCTGCTCGAGGCCCGGGGCTACCTCGTGGAGCCCCAAGAGGAAACGCGACGCTACCGCGAAGCCTTCGCCGAGTTCATCGACCAGCGGGAGACGGACGAGGTCCAGCTGTTCTTCGTTCCCGGCTACGAATGCAACTTTGGTTGCGACTACTGCTACCAGTCGAAGTACGACAGCCCCCCGGCGCAGGACGACCACCAGGTCATCGAGGCATTTTTCCAGTACGTCGACCAGCAATTCGCCGGACGCCGCTGCTACGTGACGCTGTTCGGTGGGGAGCCCCTGCTCCCCGGGGTGAGGCGGCGTGCCCGGTTGGAGCGGTTCGTCCGGAGTCTGGCGGAGCGGAAGCTCGACCTGGCGGTGGTCACCAACGGGTACCATCTCACCGACTACCTCGACCTTCTGAGCGAGTGCTCGGTGCGGGAGATTCAGGTGACCCTCGATGGGGTCGGCGCCGTGCACGATTCGCGTCGGCCATTGCGGGGTGGAGGGGCGACGTTCGATCGCATCACTGCAGGGATCGACGCTGCGCTTCAGCGTGGCTTCGCGATCAACCTCCGCATGGTGGTCGACCGCGACAACCTCGGACACCTGCCCGAGTTGGCTCGGTTCGCTCGCGATCGCGGCTGGACCCGTCACCCTCGATTCAAGACCCAGCTGGGCCGCAACTACGAGCTTCACGAGTGTGCCGCCCGCCGCGATCGCCTGTACGATCGCTCGACCCTGTATCGCGACTACGTCGCGCTGGCGGAGACGCACCCGGAGCTACTGGACCTGCACCGTCCTGCGCTGAGCGTGAGCCGTGCTCTGGCCGACCAGGGCGAGCTCCCCCCCCCGCTCTTCGACTCGTGCCCCGGCACCAAGACCGAGTGGGCCTTCGACGCCAGCGGACGCATCTACGCTTGCACGGCCACGGTGGGCAAATCGGGAGAGGAGCTCGGCACCTTCTACCCGGAGGTGAACCTCGACACCGAGGCGGTGGAGGAATGGTCGGACCGCGACGTGCTGAGCATCGAAGCGTGCCGGAACTGCTCGGCGCAGCTGCTGTGTGGTGGCGGCTGTGCGGCGGTGGCCAAACATCGCCATGGAACCTTGCAGGCGCCCGACTGCCGTCCGGTGATCGAGCTGGTGGGGCTGGGCGCCCGCCTCTACCTTGGAGACCAAATCGACGACCATGTCCAACACGATTCAGACCATTGATGCCGACGCCTACCGCCGTGAAGTTCTCGACCACGACGGCCCCGTGGTGGTCGACTTCTACTCCACGGAGTGTGCACCCTGCGAGGCTTTGGCTGCCAAGTACCAGTCCGCCAGCGAGCTGTTTGGGCAGGACGTGAAGTTCATCAAGATCTTTCGCCAGGAGAATCGCGAGCTTGCCGAGCAGCTCGGCGTGCGCGCTTCCCCCACGGTTGTCTTCTTCGACCGCGGGCAGGAAGTGGGCAGTCGCCTGACGGGCAGCATCAAGCGAGCGGACCTGATGGCGCAGCTGGACCGAATGGTGGGACCCGACCGGGCCCAGGCAATTCGCGGGAGTCTGCAGCTGACCCGTACCGAGTGCGACGTGCTGATCATCGGCGGCGGACCCGCGGGAATCACCGCGGGCATCTATGCGGCCCAGGCCAAGCTTCGAACCATCATCGTCGACCGCGGTCTGGCGGGCGGAAACCTCTGGCTCACGCACCAAATCTCCAACTATCCGGGGTTTCCCCAGCCGCAACCCGGCTACCAGTTGGCGGACCTGATGCGCGCGCATGCCCTTGCCGCTGGAGCGGAGCTGCGCGAGGCAGCCGACATCACGGGCGTCGATCTCGACGCGAGCGAGGTGGAGCTGGACGAGCTCGAGACCCTACACGCTCGACGCATCGTCCTGGCCACGGGCTCCTCCCCGCGGCCGCTGGGCATCAAGGGCGAGCGCGAGTATCTCGGGCGCGGCGTGAGCTACTGCGCCACCTGCGACGCGAAGTACTACGGTGGCAAGCACGTGGTGGTGATCGGCGGTGGCAACTCGGCTGTGGAGGAATCCCTGCTGATCGCCAAGTTCGCTGCGCGGGTTACCGTCGTCCACCAGTTCGACCACCTGCAGGCCAACCAGCAGGCTCAGCAGGCAGCGTTCGCGAATGACCGCATCGAGTTCCTCTGGTCGCACGAGCCACGTGAGTTCGTGGCCGACAGCGGCGGCATCACGGGCGTCGTGGTCGAGGACCTGAAGACTGGGACGCAGCGTCGGATTGACTGCGATGGCGTCTTCGTCTTCGTCGGCATGAACCCGAATCTCGGCCTGTTCGAGGGCGCTCTGTCACGCGACCAGTGGGGCTACCTGCAAGTGGACGAAGAGCTCCGCACGAACCTGCCCCACGTGTATGGCGCGGGGGACGTGCGCGGCAAGCGCTACCGGCAGATGACCACGGCCGTCGGGGACGGCACCGTGGCCGCCATGGCGATCGCCCGGGAGCTGACGCCCGGGAGCTGACGCCCGGGAGCGTAGCTCCCGGGCCTCCTCAGCCACTGCCGTAGCCCTTTTCTGCTGCCCAACCAGAAGCGGCACAGAGGGATTCACGGAGCGGCGTCCGTCCAGACCCCGAGAAGCGTGCCACCGAGCTTCGGAGGAGAACGCTCAGGAACGGGTCTGGGCGAGTCGCCCGGCGAACCTGCTGTGGCGCTTCTGGTGGGGCAGCAGCAGGGGTGGACGGAGCTGGTTGAGGAAGCCGCCGAGCGCGTGCTCGGCGGCTGACCCCGGAACTGCGTTCCGGGGCGATCGCTAGAAGATCCCAACCCGCTTGGGTCGCGGGGTGTATGCGTCCGGCGGTGCGGAGCTGTCCACGCCGCCGCCGCCCCCGCCCGCCACGCACTGGCCATTGTCCGCGTTGCAGCGCTTGGCGTGCTTGCACACGTTGGAGCTCTGGCAATCGGCGCCGCTCGCGGCGATGCACTTGTCATCCTTGAGGGTGCACAGACCCTCCAGCTTGCAGCGCGAGGACGCGCGGCAGTCAGCGTTCCCGAGCGCGACACACTTGCCGTCCTTCACGCTACACCGACCGTCCTGAGCGCAGACCTTGCTCTCCTTGCACTTCTCCGGGGTTCCCACGCAGCGGTCGCCTTGGGCCACACACTCCCCTGCCTCCGCGCACGCCTTGCTCTTGGCACAGTCCTCGGTTTTGGCCGCCACGCACTTGCCGTCCTTGGCTTCGCACAGGCCGCGCTGCGCGCACATGCTCTCCCGCTCCGGCTTGTCATCGCTGGTCCCGGCGCAGTGCTGGCGGGACATGGCCACGCACTTGCCGCCCACCTTCACGCACAGGCCCTCGCTCCCGCAGGTGTCCGCGCACTCGGGATGGACGATGGTGCCCAAGTTGACGCAGGCGTCTCGGTCGACGTTGCACATGCCCAGCTTCTGGCAGTTTTCCGACGGCTTGCAGTCCGCGTCGGACAGGGCGACGCAGGCGTCTGCCTTCGAGCTGCACTTGCCTTCCACCTTGCAGGCCTCGGAGCCCTTGCAGTCGTCGCTGGATCCCACCACGCAAACGTCATTCTGACCGACGGTGCATTTTCCGAGCTTCTTGCACTCGGGGACGTCCTTACAGGCGTCGGGGTTCTCGCACCCGGACAGCAGCCCCACCCCCAGCAACGCCAACGGCCAAAGTACTTTGATGGTGCGACCCTGGAGCATTCTCCACCTCGTGGCTGGTGTGAAATGGGCGCCGCCAGCTGCCCGCTACGCGGCATCCTCCTCCTTAGCAGGAAGTCGCGACGCGTTGAACGCTGATCCCTTGGCGTCCGGCCATTGGTACCGGTAGAGTTTCAATGCGCGCGCGACATTCCGCTGCGCGCGCATTGCGGCACAGCCCGTGTCTGTCTATGCCAGGCCGAGACCCCGGCGAGCGGAACCCGCTGAGCCGCGTTCAGGGGCGAAGCGGGTCCGGACTTGCAGTGGCCAGCCAGTCGACGAAGCTTCGAATGCCCCGCTCGACGCGATCGAGCTCCACACGGCTAGCGCATTCGGGGAGGTGGACGAAGCCCACTCGGGTCGACAGTCCACGCGTCGCGACACAGTGTGCTGCGCGGTAGTAGACGTGATTGCAGACGAAGCCACCGGCATCGTCCGAATCGACGGCGGCGATTCCCACGAGACGTGCCCGGTCGTGCAGCGCCTGCCAGGGCAGTGTGCCCAGGTACTGCTCTGGACCCCTGGGGACCACGAGCTGGTCCAGGTGCCGTTCGCCGTCGTTGTCCAGGGCCAGGGAATGATCCCGGTTCCGGGCCCTCCGCTCGAACACCAGTTGCCGTGCTTTCGCGTGCACCCCGAGCATCAGAGTGACGCACGGACGGTGATCGAGCAGTAGCTGCTCAATGGCAGTTGCTGCCCGGACGAACGACGTGGGCAGCACCTTCCCGACCACGGTGTCATGGGCCTTTGCGGCAATCGCCTCCACGATGCTCGCAGAGGGATTGACCGAAGCCCCCCCGAAAGCGTCGAACCCCGTCAGCAGCAGCGTCATCGGATCCACCACGACACGGCATCGGCGGGGATGCGGGGCGCCATTCCCCTGAGTGCCTCCACGCTCTCGGCGAGCCGCGCTTCGGTGGCCAGCACCGCGCAACCGAGCCAGCTCGCACCTGGCTCGATGTGAGTGGTCAAGCACGGCAGGACCGTGCGCGGCCAGACGACGTTGGTCCCGGGCAGAGGCGTCAGCAACTCGGCACGACGTGCGCAGCGTTCTGCATCATCCGGGAGGCCATCCAGCGTCAGATCGAACATCCCACTGGCCCCCAACTCCGTGCGGCCGAGGACTGCACCACCGTCCGCGGTGACGGCACACTCGACCTCGGAGTGGTCCGAAGGCCCCCGGCCCAGTGCGAAACCCCGCTCCGAAACGTGCAGCGCACGACCGGTCTGGATGCGGTGCAGCCTCAGGTGCCAGGGCATGCCGGTCGCCACGAGCAGGGTGCGGATCTCCACGTCGGGCCAGGGCTGCCATCGACACGCCAGCCAAGCGCCTGCCTGGCGGCGCTCGGTGCTCTGGACGCGGACGCGCCAGCGGCCCTCGTCTTCGCGCAGCGCCAGCATGCTGTCGTGCACACCATGCGCGGGCGCGGTCTCATCGGGGCTGACGCTGAATCCGAAGGCCGAGCTGTAAGCGAACTTTCCGTACTTGGCGGAAGTATCGGGCCACTGCATGTCGTGCTGGCCGGCACTGAGCATCACGGCCTGCGACGCGTCGCGCTGGAATACGGCTCCGGATACTGGTTCTGCCCGCACTGGCGCGAGCTCGCCCTCCCAGACGTCCGCCGGCTCTTCCGCGGCGAGCCAGAACGGATGCTCGGGCGGAGCGGCGAGCGCCAGGAACGCCTTGGTGCACCAGTACGGCGAACAGGTCGACGTATAGGGCTCGCACAGTTTCGTCTGGGAGTAGGCGTAGCCCTGAGTCAGCACGCCGTCGCGGTCGGCAATAGGCAACGTGCTCCAGTAACGCAGGTTTCTCAGGAGGAGACCCTTGAGGCGGCCCCAAGGCAGCGCTGGCTCGTCCGCGAACGCCAACGCACTCCAGAATGCGGCCTGCGCAAACCGATAGGTCAGGCTGCGTCCGAAAGGTATGGCACGTCCGGCCGAGTCGAACCGGTACTGGTACGCATCCGCGAACTGGCGCGCGCGTTCGCGGTACCGTGCGGCGACGTCCGGAGCAGCGTGGGGAGAGGCCGCATAGATGAGACCGTAGGTGTGGTAGGCCCAGGGCACGTAGTAGTCGATGCGTTCGGGCTGACCGTCGTGATAGACGCCGGCCGAATCGTAGTGACTCTCCAGCGCATCGAGGGATTGCTGGTTCTGCTCGGGGTCGTGAGGCGCGTCGACGCTGCGCAGGCCCAGGTTGACCAACACCCTGAAGAAATGCCAGTTGCAGTTGGGCAGCGGATGTTCGTTGATGTGGGCCAGCCATTGAACGACTCGCCTCCTCTGGCTCCCGGAGAGTGGCTGCCAGACCTCATCGGCCGCGTAAGCGAGGGCGAACCCGAGGGCGGCCATCTCGACCAGACGCTGATCGGTGCGCGGGACTCCCCAGAAGTCTGGATGCTCCGGGTCCGTCCCGTGCACGAGCCCGCGGCGATAGATCGCCCAGTGGTCGAAACGACCGCCACCGACGTGCAGGGGAACGATTCCGTACAGCGGACGCGCGAAGCCCTCGAGCTCTTCGCTCTCGGCACCGTAGAGCACGGCTGAGCTACCCAGTCGAACGCGTGCGCCGCTCGGGCTGAAGTGGGGAAGCAGCGGCTCGAATATCCGGTGCAGAGCGCGTTGCAGGTCTGCACGTGTCACCAGGGGATTGCCGGCGAGCGGGTTGGCGAGGCGGGTGCCGGGACGGAGGTTGTCGTCTCGAGTCATGCTCCTGGTCTGTCCACTAGCATGCGTCCTCGGTGACGCCATCCGGGCTTCCGCCTGGGTTTGCCACGGCACGAGCTCTCTGCGATAGTGGGCAAGAATGCCCTGGCGCGAAATGGAGCTCCGGACGGTATGCTGAGAAACCCGACCCGGCTGCTACTGGTGGGTGCGGTGGTACTGACGGCCGGTGCCTGCGGATCAGGGGAGCTGTCAACCAGCGCGCCCTGGCCGCAAAGCGACGAGTGCTCGTCAACTGAGGCGCCGCACGCTGCGTTGTGAGGAGTCTGGTCAGTCAGACATCGCAGCCGGAGCGCCCGGGGGCGTGGCGGCATGAATCAACGCTTTGATCGCGAT
The DNA here is from genome assembly GCA_964610275.1 of uncultured Polyangiaceae bacterium. Lineage (GTDB taxonomy): Bacteria > Myxococcota_A > Polyangia > Polyangiales > Polyangiaceae > JAFGBI01. The sequence continues at coordinate 8,604 of CAZSVU010000008.1, forward strand.
CGCCCCAGGAAGTAGCAACCGCCACTAGCCCGGGTGGGACATGGCACCGCCGGCCCAACCTCGACTCACCGTCAGCGTCGCTCGGTCACAGTTCTGAGCGGGAGGCAATCCAGTGCGGACGACGGCTCTTCGCGCCGCCCGTCGGGAAGTCGTACGGCTTTGTCCATCCGGCGCTGGCGAACAGCTCGGCGAATGTCGGTTCTACGAACTCGGGGGGCCGAGCATCTGCACGTGCGTCGTTCCCCGTTCTACGTCGACACGGTGGTCTACCGATCGGTGCTGTAGTGAACCGCTCAGCCCAACAGCTCAGCGGTCACGACCCAGGCATTCCAGCCGCCGTGGGCGAGCATGCCGGGGTAGAGGCTGTTGGTTCTTCTCCGCAGCAGCCCCAGTGCCAGCCCCATGATGAAGTGGCTCAAGAATACCGCCACGCTCACGTGTAGCACCGAAAACAGAGCTGCCTGGACGAGGAGCGCTTCGCCGGGACGTAGCCAGCGGTCGAGCTGTGCGAGAATGTAGCCGCGAAATGCCAGCTCCTCGAAGATGGCCGGCATCAATGCGATCAGAACGTACGCGCTCCACAGGGGCCAGCCCTGGGCAAAATAGTCCGGCAAGAATTGCACTTCGGGGATGCCCAGTGCCGCTGCCAACTCGAAGTAGCCAGTGATGATTCCCGCCATCACCGCGAAACCAATCAACGTCTCGACTGTCTGACGCGGGCCCAGTCCAAGACGGACCAGGTACGGCTTCACGAGAGCGGCTCCGCGTACCACGAAGACCACCACGATGACGGCGTCCACTGCGGAGAGGACGGCGTCGATCAGAACGGACTGGTCGTCGACCAGCGCATTCGCCACGACGGCAATGACAAAGCTCCCGAGCAGCAGTCCGAAGAGCCACGCGATCGAAGCGAACTCCCGCCAGAGTCGCTCGACGCGTCTCAGACTGCGGCGTGACCCCGGCGCAGGCACACTCGGAGGGGCGGACGCGGACGCGGCGGCATCGGGCTCTCGCGGCTCCAGGGGAGTGCCGCACTTGCGGCAGAAGCGCGAAGTGCGTCGGTTGGCGGCTCCACACGCCGGGCAACCGGGGCTGGCTTCGCCCGAGGCCATGCTGCTCAATCCGCAGAGCGCCCGCGCTCGAGCGCGCGAACGGCGAAGCCCGCCTTCACCCCTTTGACCAGGGCGATGATGGCAATCACTTTGATGATGATCCCCTTGACGATCGTGATGGGGTCCACCACCGCGTTGGCCACGTGCACCACCACGAAGACCGCCAGCGCCGCGATCACCGCCGGAAACGGCGAGCGTCGAGACCACACGAACAGTCCGGCCATGATGACGGCCAACAGCAAGTTGAGGCCCAGAACCAGATACGGCTCACGCTCGACGGTCTGGCGAAGCTCGGCCACCGTGAGCATCTCGCCCATGACCGGCTCGGAAAACACCTCGTGGTCCGGGAGCCCCTGCAGCTGCTGCAGCGCCTCGGTGGCCTCCTTCCAGGACGCGTGGAACATCAGCAGGCCACCCAGCACGAACAGCGCGGCGAGGATGGCGATCATGTGCGACGCCGAGCGAATGTGCTTGGCGCGCTCCGCTGCCGAGCTGTCCGTGGCTTCCCAGCGCTCCTGAAGTGCGCGCTTCAGGTCAGCGGAGACTTCGACGCCACACGAGGGACAGAAGTCGTCCCCGATTCCCACGCTGGCCGAGCACGAGTCACACGGCACCGTAACGGTCGCCACCCCGGCACCTTCGCTGATCAGCGCCTTCCGGACCACCGGGAGATGGCCTCCTGCGGTTTCCGGGTCGTTCCGCCCTGCATTCCGCCTCCCCTGAGTGTCGGGCCGGACGGAACTGGGCGGTGTGCGGGCGTCACCAGAACGTCATTGTGTGCCTGACTTGTGGCGCTCGGTTGACTGTCCATGAGGCACCAGCGAGGGCAGTCGCTGCCGCAGGAGCACAATTCTACAATCGCAGGGTTTGGGCGAAGTCAGGGGGTCGGAGACAGAGGCATGCAGGAGCGGATTGGGATCACGGCGGTGCTGGCCGCAATCGCGGTTGCGATGATTGGGTGCGGTGAGGATTCGGCGGGAGATGGTGATGCTGACTGCCCCCCGGGGCAGACCTCGTGTGACTCGGTTTGCGTGGATCTCCAGAGCAACAGCCTGCACTGCGGCAGTTGCGGGGCCGCATGCCCCACCGCTAGCAGTTGCTTCAGCTCCCAGTGCGTGTGTCAGACGGGGCTCTCCAACTGCGGCCTGACCTGCGTGGACTTTCAGAGCGATGGCGCTCACTGCGGCGGCTGCAACCAGGCGTGTCTGGCGGGCCAGGTCTGTGCGGGCGGCACGTGCATGGCGACCTGCCCAGCGAGTACGACCCAGTGCGGCAGTAGCTGCGTGGACCTCAACACGAGTCCTCTGCACTGCGGCGGATGCAACCTTGCCTGCCCGGGCGGTCAGGCGTGTTCGGGGGGCACCTGCGGCTGCGCTGCCGGGCAGTTGCTGTGCTCGGGTAGCTGTGTGGATCCCCAGGCCGACGCCTCCAACTGCGGTTCCTGCGGCAACGTGTGCCCGGGTGGTGCGGCCTGCTCGGGGGGCACCTGCGTGGGTGGCACCGGCGGCGGGTCGTCCGGCACCACCTGTCCCACCACGGACGAGGACCTATTCAGCTTCTTCCTGATCAGCCACGCTGCCGTGCAGCGGGAGTCGGGCAACCCGGACGGATTCGGCGGCGACCTGGGTGGGCTCAGTGGGGCCGACGCGATCTGTCAGCGAGTGGCAGAAAGCGTGTCGGCCTGCCAGGTAAACAAGACCTGGGTGGCCTTCCTCAGCACATCCACCGTGGACGCCATCGATCGCATCGGGCAGGGCCCCTGGCATGATCGCCAAGGGCGCCTGTTCGCCAACAACATCTCGGAGCTGCTCAACGATCGCCCCATCAACGCCGATCCGATCATCATCGACGATCTTCCGAACGAGTTTGGCGTCCCGAATCTGAACCCCGACGGTACCGGGGACGTGGACAATCATGAAATCCTGACTGGGTCCGGCACCGATGGCAGGCTGTACGAAGAGCTCGGAGGCGGCAGCATGTTCAACGCCTGCGGCGACAACGAGCAGTGGAGCGCCGACAAGGCGACTTGTTGGAACTGGACCAACAGTCAACCCGAAGGGTGCCCCCGAGTGGGCCATTCCTGGCCGGCGCAGAGTGGCGAGAACTGGATCTCCGTATGGAACGAAGGTGGCTGCGCACCGGGCGGCGTGCTGACGTTCAGTACCGCCGGGGACCCCATGGGTGGCCCCGATGGAACGCGACGGGTTGGCTCGGCTGGCGGCTACGGAGGCTGGTACTGCTTCGCCGTTCGGCCGTGAGGGCTGCGTCACTCGCTTGACACCCCGCGAGGGGGGCGGCACCGTCCCGCCCCCATGTCGACTCCCCCTCCCGCTGGTGAGCAGCTCGTCTGCGTCACCGGCGCCAGCGGCTACCTGGCCAGTCACGTCGTGCGCGAGTTGCTCGCGCGCGGCTACCGCGTTCGCGGAACCGTTCGAGATCCGGCCGACCCGGAGAAGACGGACCACTTGAAGCGTTTGCCCGGTGCTGGCGAGCGGCTCGAGTTGGTGCGAGCCGAACTCGGGGAGCCGGAGGGACTTCAGCGGGCTTTGCAGCACTGCACGGCCCTGTTGCACACTGCCTCGCCCGCGCGTTTTACTGCCAGGGATCCCCAGCGAGAAATCATCGATCCCGCGATCAACGGGACGCGGAATGCGCTGGCCGCAGCAGCCGACGCAGGCAGCGTAGAGCGCGTCGTGCTCACGTCGAGCGTTGCCGCGATCATGGGCTACGATCGCGCGCCCGAGTACGAGTTCACCGAAGCGGACTGGTGTGAGGATGCCACGGTCGAGGGCAACCCCTATGGCCTGAGCAAGGCGTCAGCAGAACGAGCAGCGTGGGACTTTCAGGCCAGCCTGCCCGCTGCGAGCCGCTTCAGCCTGGTGAGCATCAACCCCAGCGTGGCCTTTGGCCCGCTGCTCGCGCGAGCGCACCTCCGGACTTCACCGAACATCGCGTTCGACATGCTGACGGGCACCTTTCCAGGTTGCCCACGCATGATCTTCAACGTCGTAGACGTGCGTGACGTGGCGCAGGCACACGTCACCGCGTTGGAGAACGTTGCGCTCGAAGGTCGCTTCATCGTTTCGCAGTCGATGCAATCCTGGCAAGAGCTGGCGCAGTTGCTCGCCCGAGAGTATCCGCAGCGGCGGATCAAGACGCGCGAGCTCCCCAACTGGCTGCTCTACGGTGCCGCGCTCTTCGACCCGCGAGTGAGCTTCAGCTTCTTGCGCCACAACCTCGGCCGGAGATTCATCCTGCGCAGCGACCGCGCCCAGAGGGAGCTGGGGATCGAGTACCGATCGGTCGATGCAATGTTGCGTGACACCACCGACTCCCTGGTCGAGCTCGGGCTGCTGGATTGAGGGCTTCGCCGGGGCCAGCTTCAAGGCTGACTGCTGCGCGCAATGCAATCGAGCCGACGCGCAGGCAGCGCGCGCCACTCCGAGGCGGAGCCCACGACTCGTGGACGAGGGGCATGCCACGCGCCGCACACGACCGTTGCGTGCAGTGAGGTGCCCATCCGGCGAGCGCCCGCCCGACTGTGCCAGTGTGTGCCAGCGCAGGTGCGAGGGATGTGTCCGTGAACGACGGGACACCATCCGGCAGAGACCCGGCCAAGCCAGCGGTGGCGCGACCGAGTGCCTCTCGGCTGGTTTGAATCCTCCTGTGGCATGGCGTTTGCGTATGCTTCATCACCGAAAGCCAGGGACAGGGAGAGATGAGACACCTGAAGATCGAATTCGTGCTCGTTGCCGGGCTGCTGGGAGCGTGTGTCGATGAAACCTCCGAACCAACCGGTAGTGGCGCCGCGGGCGGCGAGTCTGTGGCCGGCCGCGCCGGTGCCACTCACGGCACTCCGGGCGGGGGAGCGGGCCGCCCGCCAACCATGGCAGGAGCAGCAGGCAATGCTGGCGGCCCGCCGATCGCTGGCGGCGCAGGCGGTGCAGCTGGCACTTCACCGACCGGCGGTGGAGTTGCAGGGAGACTGGACGGCTCAGCGGGCAACGTTGCCCGAGGTGGACGTGGTGGTGCCGGGGGCGACGGCTGTCAGGTGTTCTGGGACGACGAGACTGACCCGTATCATGAGTGGGGCTACACGCAGCAATCGCTGGACATCTACTGCCAGGATGGCTGTCCCGCCACGCTGCAAGCAGCCATAGATCTTCTGACCCCACATTGCAGACCGTGGTGGCCCGTGGATCTGGTTACCGGCTGCGGCTACCAGCACGTTGGCCTGCACGGAATGTACGGTGAGGGCTACATCTTCGAGGAAGACACCGGCGCGCTCGTCGGCGCTTGGCAGTACGATGACATCGAGAGGTTCCCCTGCAACGTGGCCCGGAGGTACGCGGGGGTGATGCCCGAGGCCTGCTTCGAGCTTCCCTCTGGGGTACGTGCCGGCAACATCTGTGGCGGCGGGGGTGCTGGCGGCGCTGGAGAAAGCGTGGGAGACGGGGGAGCTAGCAGCGCTGGGAGAGCCGGAAGCACTGGGAGCTCCGGGAGCGTCGGAACGGCCGGGAGTGCCGGTAGTTCTGGGAGCGGTAGCTCCTGAAGGACGCAGGCGTCTTCGGCTGATCGCTACGGTCGCGGAGGAGTATCCGGCGGTGTGACCGCGCGTGGCGGAACTGGCGCCGCCAAACGTGGCGCAGGCGCGGCCGAGCGCGGGTACGAGACCCTGAGGGCGGTCGAACGCAGTGCCTTCATTCAGTGCGGTCCGAGGACGATTGGAAGCAGCGGGTCGCCTTTTTCCGATGGTACACGTAGGCGACTGGCTCCCGCCTTCAAGGCTGGCTACGCGCTCCGCGCGCAGCTCGAATGACTCCGGCGGACTCCGGCAAAGTCGCGTAGCTCTGCGCGCACTGCTGCGCCTTCTGAAATTCGGCGAGCGCCTGCGACTGGTACCCCGTCTGCTGGAACACTTGACCCAACCGCGCCCGCGCAAAGCAGGCAGCGCGGTTCGCGGGAGCCGGGTACTTGAGCACCTCTTTGAGGGCCGCCTCGGCCAGCGACCACTTGCTGGGATCGTTCTTCGCCTCCTCGAAGAAGAGCTCGCCGAACGCCAGGTAGGCGAGCGGGATCTTCGGCGACTTCGGCGCTTTCATGATGAGCTCGTAGTAGGCCTTGCGCGCCTCGTCGAGTGCGCCCGCACGCTCATAGGCCATGGCCAGGTAGTACAAGACGTCGTCGAGCGACGTGGTGTTCGGGTACTGGGCCTTGACCGCGGTGTAGTACTGGATGGCGCGCTGGCGTGCGGCCTGCTCCCGCCTCGGGCTGGCGATCGTCGATGCGGCGGCCAACTCCACGTACGCCTCGGCCAGACGGCGCATGAGCGGGGGTCGATCGGGAGATCCGACCGGGGTCCGTTGGAACAGGCGCTCCAGGCCAGTCGCCTCCACCTGGAGCAGCCTCAGGACCCGGGGTCTGTGGTGACTGTTGCGGTCGTCGCGAACTTGGCTCCCGAAACCGGACCGGCTACTTGGTGGGGGCGTGCCGACGCGGCCGAGCGTGACCGCGGGAAGGTTCGAGCTCGCCTGCTGCGTCGCACCCGGCGGCGCGAGGACGACGGCTTCGTCCTGGGTCTCTTCCCCCGGCTCGGCCTGGACCAGTGCCGCGCCCTCCTCCTCTAGCGTGGGCTGCTTCTCGTCCGACTCTGGCTCGCCTTCGTCCTCGACGACGACGGTGGTGAACGGCTCGGCGGGTGGGGCGGACTGGGCAGGTGGGGTCGGGCCACAGCCAGCGGTGAGGACCAACAGGGCGAGCGCGAGTCGTCCTTTGCTCATCTCCCAGCACATGCTCCCTCAGAACCGGCGCCGTCCTCGAACCTTGGCACCCGTGGAATGTATGACGACGCCGGTCGGAGGGCATTCACGGTGGCGACACCCCCGAGGGGGAAGCCCGGGCCCCGGGCCGACGTGACCCCATCGGGAAGAGCGCGCCCGCTACACCTCCGCCCCCGGTACGGTCCAGGGTTCCTCCCGCCCAGCGGCGCACCACTCCTCGTACGCGGGCAGGCCGCGAATGGTCGCGGCGTATTCAGCGCTGGGTCCCGTGAGATTGACCCCGTAGCTCTCGAACCGGCTGACGACGGGGGCGTACATCGCATCGGCGATCGAGAAGCGGCCAAACAGGAACTCGCCTTCCGACATGGTCTGCGCGACACGAAAACCAATCCCACACGACTCACCCCACGGGTACGCGTCGGATCTCCGCTACTCGCTCTGGCCGAGCGCGGACCACCGCGGGGCCACCTGTTCTTTGGTCAGCTCGTAGCCGAGCACGACCAACCCCCCTGCGCCCGCCGAAGCCAGGGCCTTCCAGTGCTCGATGCTTTCGGCGTCCGTGCTCCAGGGCAGATGCCACACGCCGAGCTCAGCCGAGCGACTGACGAGTGCTGGCGAGACGAACTCCGCATTCACGCACACCATCTCCAGACCGGCACGCGCTGCCTTCTCGACCAGCTGCTCTGTCTCTTCGGGGCTTTTGGGATAGCCCTTGCCGCCACCGCGAAGCCCCAGCCTGCGGAGCAGCGCGAGCGTCTGCTCGGGGAAGTGATACATCATCAGCACCACGTCCTTCTGACGCCCGGCGGTGGCGACGGCCTCGGCGGCCACCGTGGCGGCGCGCTGGGCGCGAGCCACGTCTCGGTAGCGGCCGTCTTTGAGGTCGAGGTAGATCGCCTCGAAGGGCAGCTTCAGCAGCTCCTCGAGCGTGGCCACGTGACGCCCGCCGGGCAACACGCACTTGCGAACGACCTCGGTGGGAAGCGTCATGACCGTTCCGCATTTCTCGATGTCTTTCTCGTGCGAGGAGACCAAGACATCGTCGGCCGTGAGCTGGAAGTCGACCTCGACGAACTGGACGCCCTCCTGTGCCGCCAGTTGGAGCGACTCGAGGGAGTTGCCCGATAGGAACGGGTTGACCGCGCTGCCGCGGAGCGAGACGACCTGGAACTCCTTCGGGTAGTGCACCAAACGGGGACGCGGCGCCGGTGGAGCAGACGCCGCCGGATTCGACGCGGGCGCACTCGCGGAAGGTGGGGCCGGAACCGGGGCCGGCTGCTCGCGCTTGCAGGCCGGCACGAGCCACGACAGGGAGACGAGAACAGACCCAGTGGCGACCCAGCGGCAGAACACAGCCTGTGCACTATAGCATCGGTGCCACGGCCTCCTCACGAACCCCAACCGACGAGACGCGTGTTCCTTGCACGCCCCGTGAGGAAGAGTTTGACTACCCGCCAAAGCCCGCCCCCGGGCCCAGACCCTTTGAACGGTATGCCTACTGCCCACGTCCTCGGACTCTTTCAGCGCCTCATTGACGGGGACGACGCCCTGCTCCGGTTGGCCCAACGACGCTTCGATGAAGTGGGCATGGGCGCGGAGCTCTACCCAGAGAGCGTCGAGCATCTCGAATGGGAGTGGGAGTTCCGCCCGCAGCGCGCGGTCGGGCACGTGGCCCACCTGCCCCGCAACTGGGATCTGCGCTCGCCGGAGGACAGAGAGGGAGTCCTCGGATTCGCCCGGGCGTTTGCCGGGCGTCTGCTGGGACTGACGGTCCACGACAAGCGGGGCTGGGGGCGAGACCGACGAGCCGTGGTGGACGCATTGCAGCGGCTCGATGCCGAGCTCGACCGGATCGAGCGGGCGCCCGAAGTCTTCGTCGAGTATGCCGCCGGCGAACCGCTGGAGTCGTACACCCGGATCCTGGCCGAGGTGGCGGACTGTGCGCACGTCAGCGCCTGCATCGACATTGGCCACGTGGGGATCTTCAACGCCCGCCGAGTGTTCGACGCCACCCATCCCGGCGAGGAGCTGATGAGCCTGCGCCCTGATTCTCCTGAGCTGCCCGAGCTGATCGCGGACGTGCAGGACGTCGTGGCTCTCGGACTGCCGACCGTGCTGGAGGTCATCGACTCCGTCACCTCCTGGGGCAAGCCCGTGCACCTGCACGTGCACGACGGCCACCCCCTGTCTCAACTGAGTGAGTACGGAGTGCGAGACCACCTGAGCCTTGGCCAACGCATCGCCTTGCCGTTCGCGTATGAGGGACAGAACAGCGTGCCACCGCTCTATGGCCGAGACGGATTGGCACGGATCGTCACGACCGCCCTCGCCTCCCCATCCGGCGAAATGCTGAGCTTCGAGGTGGAGATTCACCCCCAGCCCGGCCAGGAGCAGCTGGGCCGACACGAGGATCTGTTCTCCCACTGGACCGACCGCACCAATGCCGAGCGCATGAACGCTTGGCTCACCCGCCTGCAGGATGACTGGCGGCTGGTGCAGGAGCTACTGGGCGCACCGGTGGCGGCCGCGGCGCCGTCGGTCGGCGCTCGGCACGCCTGAAACGTCGCCGACGCCTGGCTGGACTGCGTCTGCGCGCCGTCGCGCCCTTCGTCCGAACAGTACGGCTGCGAGCAAGCAGAATGGGCCGAGCGGCGCGGACCGGCCCGAACCTGCTGCGCGACAGCCGCAACTGGAGTCGCTGTCGGCATCGTTCGTGCTGGAGCTGGTCCCACCCGCGCCGCCTTCGCCTGAGTCGGGCAGAGGCTCGCCCCAGGCGAAATGGTAGTGACCGGGCTCGCCAACGAAATAGAGCAGCTCACCCTCGGCTTCCACGCGCGCCGTACCCGCGGCCTGCCCATCCCGCTCGGCGTTCCAGATACCGGGCTCGGCGTCCGCTATGAGGATGCGTTGCTCGCCGTTCCCGGTGACGTCGACATCGACGGTGCTCACGAGCTCTGCCTGGTCAGCGAACAGCACCGTGTGGTCCAATACCCTCGCGCCTACCATGCCCTCACCCGAAATCCGTTCGCCAGCGGGGGGCGACGCGCCACCCGCATCACCGGTGACCAGCACGTGCAGGAAGCGATCACTCTCGACTGGGACCGCAGGAGATGCTTCGACCCTCCACGCACCCGCCTCGGCCGGGTCTGCCTTGGTGGTGGCGTAGCTCGTCTGCGTCGCCTCGATCCAGAACTCGCGACCAGCGCTTCCCACCAGAGTGAGCTCGGCTGCTTCGGGGAGCAGCGTGTCCACGGTAAGGGCGCCCCCGTACTGTCCTCCGTCCTCGAACGCGGCCCCGTCGCGCAGCACCGAGACACGCCGTCCGTCGATCGTGGGCTCCTGAGTGGTCCGATCCGTACTCACTGGCATCGCCTTCGTACACGCCGCTGGGAATGGCCAGGGCACCGCGTCGGTAGATCTGGAACGTGCCCCAGTCCTTGAGCTGGTGGTTGCCGAAGAACGTACCGCCGATGCGCATGTGCACCACGGCGTCCGGGCTTTCGATGCCCAGCGCCCATCCGGTTCGGGCCACCATCTCTCCCATGGGCGGGGCGAAGTACTTGGTGAGTGACAGTCCGTCGAGAGGCTCGGTCTCGACCTCTGCAGGTCGGAATAGGAGCTCGAGCACGCGATGATACGCGGGTGGGCTCCAGTACAGGTCCGAGTCGGCGGCGCCCAGCAGCACGGCGTCCTCGTAGTAGCTGGCCGTGAGCATCAGGATCAGCCGCTTGGAGCTGGACCGGCCACGGTCGTCCTAGGTGTCTCCCGAGCGCAGCTGCTGCCCATCCGGCCGCAAGTGGTAGAGCATTTGGTAGGGCGCGTACTGCTGCTCCCTCGACAGCACGTCGCCAGCACCGATGCGCCGGAACAGCCAGCTCGCGGCCTGGTCATGCATGAAGCGCGAGAGGTACGAGTCGCCTTGATGGTGCATGTGAGCCAGGTAGTAGAAGTCGCGCACGGCCACGAATCGATCGAGGAAGAGCGCCGCCGCGGCGTCGAACATGACGGGCGACTCGTCGTAGATGGCCAGCCCCGCCGGTAGCTGGTCGGTGAGCACGTACCCTTCGGTGACGTGGCCCACCACGGCCGCGCTTGCGGGATCTGCCGGGTAGCCCGGATCGTGACCGGTTGCCAGCCGCTCGAATTCCGCCAGGTACGCTTGGCGATCGGCGTCGGTGAGCAGCGGGTAGCACCAGTCGTAGATGCACGCGCCCCAGTGCATGGGCTGATCGAACACGCGAATGTCGTCCGGGATCGCGGCCTGAAGCGCGGTGAGCCCGGCGGTGGCGGCCGCTTCCCCCGCGGCGACGTCGCCCGTCACCAAATACACGAACGCCTGGCAAATCGGTTCGGTGCACTCCTGCACATCGCTCCACGCTTGCGCGAACGCGGGGCTCTGGAGCTTGGCCTGCACCTCGGGCAAGTCGCCTGGCCGCACGTAGACGCGCGGGTGTCCCTCCGGGACCTCCACCGGCTGCGCCCACGCGGCCGGCGACCATCCCAACCCACACGTCGCGGCAGCCGCCAGCGTCGCTCGCGGCAATGCCCGCCACCCCGATCCGACCTCGCTCATGGCCGAAGGGTAGCAGATCTGGGGCTTGAGCCAGGCGCGCCGGAGCTCGGGACCCAGATCTGCTATCCTCCCGATGAATCGACGGACTCGACCTCAAGGCCTGCTATGCCGGCGAAGTCGCGTGCATTGTGAGTGAGCAGGAGTGCACCCAGGGATGCTGCCGTGACCCCGATGGCGATGTCTGCGGCGCGTCGCCGCGGTGAGCCGAGTGAACGAAATGCATCGGCTGCGGCTCGTGCGAGATCTTCGGAGAATGGGAGGATGCCATCTTCGAAGAAGAATGACCTGGCTACTGCCAGCTGCTCCGGAGTCCGCGGGCCTCGACAGAACTCGTACCAGGCGATGGCACTGATCTGGATGTCACATTCCGACTCGGCGAGCTCGAAGAGCCGCCGTCGCTGTGCGCCGGCGCGCGACAGTGCGAGCACCAGGAAGTCAGTGTCGAGATGCACCAGCATCAGAGCTCGTCATCCACCGCCTTGAGTGCTCTGAGCTCTTGCTCGGCGTCGTGACCCTCGAACAGACCGACGAGTCGCTCAAGGACTTCTCGGCGCTGCTGGCGCGTGGTCGAAGGCACCCCGAACACGGCATCCCTATGTCGGACGATTGCGCGCCGCATCGCCTCGGACGTCGAGCAGCCGTAGCGCAGGGCGAGCTGCCGTGCCGCCAGCCGCGTCTCGTCGTCCAGGAGGATCGTCGTCCTCTGCGCCATAAGATATGTATAACATACCAACATATAAAGCGCACCCAGCGAGCAGGAGCTGCCGCCAGAAGTCTGTGAATGGCCGCCAGAAAGCAGCGCATTTCGCCCTCCTCCCCGCGCCGACCGACCGGATGCTCCAGGACCCGCCCCGACGCCGACGTCGTGCCCCGGCTACGGCAACCGAGGCCGTCGACTCAGGGCACCGCTTGCCCCAGGATCTCCAGGAGGTTCTGAGCGATCGAACACTGCTCGCGGAACTTCTTGGCTTCGCGGCCTCGGCACGCGCGGTGGATGAAGGTGTTGAGCAGTCGAGTGGCCTTCTCGGTGCGTGGCGGCTTGGCCATGGCGTGGGTGGCGCCCAGCACGAAGCCCAACTCGGGATGGGCGTCACCGCCGTGCTCCAGTGCTCGTTCGGCTGCCGCGATCATGCCCTCGGTGTCGTCACGCGCTTGGGCGACCTGATAGAGCTGAACGTACACGGCATACAGGCTCTCGCGGTTCTTCTCCACCGCAGGCAGGAACCGCGTAGCAGCGACGAGCACCTGCTCTGCGGCTTCGTACAGCTTGTGCACTAGATACACTTCGGCGAGTGGCGAATAGTACTCGCCTCGGGTCGGATCGAGGCGGATGGCTGCGGTGAATCGCTCTAGCGCGCACTGATCGTCCTCCAGCTGCAGGCACACCTTGCCCCGGTAGTACTCGCACGCAGCGAAGTTCGGATCCGCCTCCAGGCAGGCTTCCAACGGTGCGCGCGCCTCACTGTACTGCTCGTCCTGATAGAGGGCGTATCCATGCCGGAAGTGGTAGTTGGCAAACTCCGGTGCGAACTCGGTCGCCTCGGCCAGCACCTCGATCATGGAGGCCCACTTCTCCTGCTTCTCGTAGGCCAGGGCGAGCTTGTAGAGCAGCGCGTGGTCGTGCGGTGTGAGCTTGCGCGCCTCTTCGTAACTCTCGACGGCGGCCGCGACGTCGGTGTGAAGCAGGCGGTCGCCTTCGGCAATCAGCGCGGACGCATTCGCATTCTCTTGCCCCGAGTCCGTGGCGGGGACGTCCACCTTGGCGGACCGTGCCTCGGGCGGACGCGAACCGGTGCACCCAGCGATGCTCACTGCGGCCACCCACAGTCCGACGCGCACGACGCTTGCCCATCCCGTCACGGCAGCCTCGCCGCGACCGGGGCCCGCTGGTGCACCTCGATGCTGCGGTAGCCCAGGACACCCATGATGGGGACACTCACCGTGCCGGTGCTCGCTCCGGGCCAGCTGAACGCGTACTGCCCCTCGACCGTGACTTCGGCACCTGCAGCCGGGAGCGGGTCCGGAATCACTACGCCCCAGTACGAGTCGATGTAGGGCTCCGAGTTTCTCTTCGCGTACTGGCGGAGTGCGCCGTAGATCTGGGCGAAGTTGCTGGCCCAGCCCACGACCTGGATGCAGTCTCCGAGTTCGTCACTCGCGCGATCGCAGAGCCAGAAGGTGGGGAGCGGGGGCATGCAGTCTGCGGGGTCTGCCTTTCCTGGCGGGTGCACCGCGCACCTGGGCGCGTCCGGCAGATTCGTCTGCTGGATGACCCCCCGAACCAGGATTGTCTGCCTCTCGACCTCCTGGCGCCGCACTGGATGTCGCAGCGAGCTACTGGCGCCCCAGACCGTGAAGGCGCTACCCTGGCGAAGGGCGCGTTTTGGCAGTCGCGGCACCGCGGGAAGGGCCGGCTGGGCCCCGCTGTAGGCGGGCCGGGGCACGTATCGCGGCCTGGACTTGGCTGCGGGCAGGCTGCTGAGCAGCGCGACCGCGACCGTGACGGCACCTGTGCGCGCGACCAGGCCAGGCTTCATGCGCAGGATCCTGAGCTTCTGCTACGCCGGGCGCAAGCAGGAGCGAGCGGACCTCGGGCACCTCCCGCCCGGCCGCGGCGACGTCAGTGGACGTGCGCGCCGCGGAGAGATAGCCTTCGTGCTGCGTTGCCTTCTCGGCTGCGGAACAGCCATCATCTGCCATGCACGACACGTGCCCCAATCCTTTCGACCGGGACACGATCGACACATCAAGCTGGGCATGATCTCATACCTGGGACTGCCGATCCGCCGACCCGACGGGCACATCTTCGGGACTATCTGCGTGCTCGATACCAAGGAGAATGCGCATTCTCCCCAAGCGCTGGCGCTGCTCGACAAGTTTCGACTCCTGGTCGAGAGCCACCTGGCCGTCATCCACCAGCAGCGGCAACTCCAGGAGATCGACCAGCAGCTTCGAGCGATTCAGACCATCATCCCCATCTGCCAGTACTGCAAGAGCGTCTGCGACGAAAACGGCGAGTGGATACGGATCGAGGCTCTGCTGCGGCGCGATCTCAATCGTGCCCCATCGCATGGTATCTGTCCGACCTGCGTTCGCGAGCGCCATCCGGAGTTGCTCGACGACGAGACCCTCGCCGAGTGATCAGAACCGCTCACCCCATGCGCTGGAGGGTCCTAGTCGCAACCGTGGCGCTCGCTGCCGCAGCCGGTGGATGCGATTGGGGATCCGCCGCACCTGCCCCGGTGCCGAGCTCACGCGGTCCGCGAGATACCGCCGCTGCGACGCCATCCACCCACTCGCCCGAGCAGGCCAGCGCGGTGCCCCCGCAGACGACCGTTGGCTCGCCTGCGCCACTCCCGGCCGTCAGCGCCGTGGGACCCGACGGAGTCGCTCGCCGGTGCCGCGAGCAGCGGCCCCAGCAATTCCTCTTGCGGCGCGGCTACATCATCGACCCCAAGGCGTCGGCGGCCGAGCGCCAGCGCCGGCGCTCTGCCCTGCGCCGAGCGGCGGAGTATCGGACTCGGCAGTATGGCTATTTCCCCGGGTTTGGGCGGCGGCAGGACAATCCTCGTCCCCCGCGCGCATTCGCTCGGCGCACCACGTTCATGGGTCAGCTGGTGGTGATGCACGCAAAGGTGGTCCCTGCGCTCGCCTGCGTGGAGCAGGCTCTGCGCCGCGACTGTGCCGACCATCCCTATCAGCCCGAGCGGGTCAGCGGCATGCGCGACCACAACACCTACCAGGACTACGAGGTCTCCAACCACGTGTACGGGATCGCCCTGGACATCGACTCGGACAAGAACCCGTGCTGCGGTTGCGTGGGCAAGTGGCGCGAAGCCAAAGCCTGCCGGAAACGAGTGGACTCGCCCTACGAGCGCATGGCCATGCCGCGCTGCTGGGTAGAGGTTTTCGAGCGGTATGGCTTCCACTGGTTGGGGCACGACGAGCTCGAAGACACCATGCATTTCGAGTTTCTCGGGGACCCGGAGCGCGTCTTCGAGTAGCGCGCCAGCGCGTGCGGTGCCGGCCGGCGCACCGACGCGAGGCTACTCGCAGGGGCGATAAACGTAATCGGGATCGAGGCGTTGGTTGTACCGCTCGATGAGATGGGCGTGCAGCCAGAACGGTTCGAAGCGGTAGCGGGTGGTGGACGCCACTGCCGAGGTGAGGAACGCGATCCCACCTCGGTCGAGCACGTTGCGCACGCGCACTTCGCCCAACGCAGCGCCGTCCTCGTCCGTCACCTCCACGGTGTCCTCGGAGCGGACGGCGAAGTCACCCCCTTCGTCCACGTCGACGTAGCGAACGGCGATCTCCTCGAGCACCCGGAGGTACGCGGCGTCATACGCGCCGCCCCCACCGGGGCGTCCGTGGCTCTGCGCGTTGCGCAGCAGGATGTCGTCGAACAGGCCCACCTTGAGCTCCTGCTCGGACTCACTTCGGCCCGGAGCGGTGTGCTCGATCACCACGTTCCCTACGGCCAGGTTGCCCGTGGAGTAGGTGAGAAAGGGGTGCGCCGCGACCGCGTCGGTGAAGTTGGCAACGTACGCGTCCAGCTCGCCACCGGACTCGATGGTCTCGAGCTCGCCGATGAAGTCGAGGTACC
Organism: uncultured Polyangiaceae bacterium; assembly: GCA_964610275.1. Classification (GTDB taxonomy): domain Bacteria; phylum Myxococcota_A; class Polyangia; order Polyangiales; family Polyangiaceae; genus JAFGBI01. The sequence goes on from CAZSVU010000008.1 coordinate 24,675, forward strand.
CTCGAACGCGGAACTCGAGATCCCCTGCCGTCCGGTACGTGGGGGCTGCGAGGTCGAAGCGGTCCAGGCTCTGGGTGTTCTCACGAGTTCGCTCGGGAGCCGTCAGCCAGGAGGCGAAAGCGCTGGAGCGGCCCACCACGATGAAGTGGAGGAACGGGCCGGCCCCTGGCGCTCCATCCAAGAGGTAGTTGTCGATGGCCTCCAGGATGGCCGTGGACGACGCATCCTGCAGCTCATCGAGATCATCGATCACCACCAGCGGTACCAGGTCGGAGTCGACAGTGCAGCCCGCGGCCGTGAGCAGGCTGTCGAGCTCGAAGGCTGCGGGATCGGCAATCGCAGGGAGCTCGTTGAACACGAGCTCGCCGTCCAGGGTGGTCAGGTCTGGGGCCGTCGTGACGGAGAAGTCGAGCGACTCGACGTCTTCTCCGAACAGGTCGCCCAGACTCGCCGTGCACATTTCGGTGTCGCCAAAGCCATCGAGCACGTTGCCAATCGCAAAAGACTTGCCGACCCCCGCTGCCCCCGTGAGGTAGGTCACGCCTAGCTCCGCTGCTCCATCGCCGTAGCTTTGCGCCAGCGCGTCGAAGTGGGCCTCCAGGTCCGGGTTGGCCAGCGCGTAGTAGCTCTCCAGGTCGGGTTGGGCCTCTTCGGACTCCAGATCGAGCTCGAAGGTGAAATGCTCGCGTTCGATGGCGCACAGGTGCGACGAACCGACAGGTTGCATGCCGGCGGCTTCGGGTCCGACGTCGGTGTCGTAGTCGCCGACGAATGACTGGCACCCCGCGAGGGAGGCCAAACCGAGGAGCAGCACGCAGGTTTTCTGTTCTGAATCCATCAGAACCTCTGGCGCACCGCTGCCCCGAAATAGCCAGGACCCAGCGAAACCGCCACCCCGGGCGAGTCCGGCGCGGGCTCGTTCGGCGGGGAGTCGAAGACGAGCATCGTGATGCCAGCGGCCGTCGCAGCCAAGCCGACGCCGAGCAACACGTTGGTGGTGATGGCGAGGGTTTCGAGTCGATCGATCTCGGACTCTCTCCGGGTCGGGCAATGCCCGTTGGTGCACGCTTCGCCGAGCTCCCGGTCGACGGACAGCGCCCAGATACCAGTCGCCGCTCCGCCGGCGAACAGTGCTGCGCCCAACCCGGTCGTGACCCAACCTGCGGTCCCGAGTGCGCTCGGCCCGGAGTCTTTCGGCACGGCCGGTGGCGGCGGTGTGGCCACCGGCGTCGGGGCAGTCGGCACCGGTGGCGGCTGGGCGGCTTCGGGCGGGCGGACCTTTTCCAGCGTGAGCTTGTGCGTCAGCTTCTCGCGAGAGACCAGGTCCAAATTGGCGCGTGCCGGCTGGAACCCGCTCAGGGTCACCTCGACCACGTGCGGTCCGGGACTGAGGCGAAGGGGCTGACCGAGCGGCGTGTGACCGACGAGCTGTTCGTCGACCCGTACGGTGGCGCCGTCCTGGTCGACTTCGATCACCAGCTGGGCAGTGAGATTGACGAGCTCTGCCAGCTGGTCTTCGACGGCACTTCGCATCGGCTCTTCGAGCTCTTCCCCGTATTCGCGCACCAGTCGCTCGAGGGCTGCCAGCGCTTCGGCATAGCGGTGGGTCGCGCGCAGGCAGTTGGCCAGGTTGAAGAGCGTACTCTTGGTCGGGTAGAGGCGGAGCGACGCTTCAAACGCCGACACGGCGGCCTCGAAGTCTTCCACCTTCTGCAACGAGACTCCGGCCTCGAAATGCTTCTCCGCTTCCGCCTTGTCATCGGCCCACGCGACCGGAACCGACAGGGCGACGGCGACGGCGACAGCGGTTGCCAGGCGATGAGGGCGCATGAAGCTCAGCGAGTCGAGGAAGCCAGGTGGAGGTAGCTCAGGCCCCCGCGCAAGCCGAGATAGTACCGGCTGGGCCCTTCTCCTGCCAGCCGGAGTACGGGGCGCTACTCGAACTCCCTGGAAAAGAGCGTGTCGCGACCGCTCTTTCCGATCTCGCCGGAGTGACGCGTAGCGCCACGTTTTCCCGGTCGTTTTTCGGGCGCCCGCGGCGCTTCGGCCTCGTCGGACTCAGGTCTCGCCTCGGGCAGCGTGCGAGCCACGGGCGGGACGAGGTTCACTTCCACCACCTGGTCGGTCGTTGGAACCACCGTGGTCACGAACGCCTGACGGCCGGGGGCTTCGACGCGGATCGGAACGATGGTGCTTCGCACCTCGACGCGGAAGGGATTCATGGCGACCGGCGCGCCGTCGTAGAAGACGGTTGCATCCCGGGGCAGCCCCGCCAGCGTGATCGACACGCCGTCTTCGGGGGCAGGGGTCGATGCGGCGATGGCCGCGCCCGGAGAGGTTTCGGGACCGATGGCGTCGGCGCCTGCCCGCCACAGCACCAGCAGACCCACGAGTAGGCCGGCCACCAGCGCGGCCAGGGTAGCGGCCACGCCCCACTGCAGGCCGGACCGGCCGCGTGGTGCTGCAGCACCCTTGCCTTCGCGTCTGGTGTCCGGCAGCGCGACCTGGCTCGCGTCCCGCGTGAGCGGCACCTCCGAAGGCTGCGTGTCCGCAGAGACCTGCGTCGCCAGGTTCACGTCGTCACCGACCGAGCTGCTTTCGATCTGGCGGGCCAGTTCGGTCAGGGCTTCCGTTCGCTCGGCCCACGCATCGAGGACTTGAAGGTCGCCCAGGAGCTGGAGCGCCGACTGATGGCGATGGGCGGGGTCCTTGCTGACCGCCAGCTGGATCACGGCCCGCGCCGCGTCTGGGAGCTCGTCCCGAGTCGACGGGGGGAGCTCGATGTCTTCGCTGAGGATCTTGAAAATCAGGTCGTTGTAGCTGGCGCCCGTAAACGGCAGTCGGCCGGTGATGACCTCGTACAACATGACGCCAACGGCATACAGGTCGGCTCGTGCATCGACATCGGCCTCCCCGCGAGCCTGTTCCGGTGCCATGTACGCGGGGGTGCCGACCATGGCGCCAGCAGCCGTAATCTTGGCTTGCTCGGGTGTGTCCAGGATCTTTGAGATGCCGAAGTCGATGAGCTTCACCACCGGCACCGAGCCTTCGCGCCGCACTAGATAGATGTTGGCCGGTTTCAGATCCCGGTGGATCACGCCTCGGGAGTGAGCCACCTGAAGTGCCTGAAGAATGGGCTCGAAAACCCCGCACGCTGCACTCAGGGACAAGGGGCCGACGCGGCGGAGCAGACTGGCCAGATCCTCCCCGTCCAGGTACTCCATGACCAGATAGGGGTCGCCGAATGGAGTCGTTCCGACGTCCAGCACGTCGATGATGCTCGGGTGGCCGATGGCCGCCGCAGCCCGTGCTTCGCGGAACAGCCGCTTGTAGCCTTCCCTTTCGGCGATGCGCTCGCAATCGACGATCTTGATCGCCACCGGCCGACCGACGGCAACGTGCTTGCCGAGGAACACCCACCCCATGCCGCCCCGACCGAGCAAGCGCAGGATCTGGTACCGGCCACCGAGCGTCTGCCCGGTGTAGTCACTGCTGCGTCGGGTCGGAGCCGCGCTGGGGCCGGCCTGCGTGGACGGCAATGCGTCCGGATCGCTCTCGGGCTGGCGGGACATGGTTTGGGTGGACGTCGGCGATTCACCGATTCCAACAGGTATACCCGCTGAGGTAGGGAGTTCCCAGGCTTGTTCGTCGGCGAACGCCACGCGGCCGCCACGACGCCCCGTCGGCGGGAGGGTTCTTCCGTCGAGTTCAGCGACGCTGGAACGGCATTGGCTGTCGCCCCACCCGACTCTGCCGGGTCGCCTAGAAACGCGAATTCCGCTGCATGCTCAACCGCATCTGGCCGATCTCGGTGGTCGTCTCCGACGCCGGCACGCGCAGCGATTCCCGCGGCTCTTCCCAGCGACTCACCTTGGCATCGAGCAGATTCACGGCGTGGTTCTTGATGCGCCGCAACGCCACGATCATGTCGCTGAACGTCATTCCGGCCAGCGCGTCGCAGGTTCCAACCTGCACTCGCTGCAAGTGAGCGAGGCGGATCGTGTCGGCCTGCCTGCCGAGGGTCTCGGCTTCGTTCAGGAGCGCGTTCACCTCCTGTTCGGACTGGTCCTGGGAGAAGGCGACACTCTCTTCGACGAATCGGATCGTGGCATCCAGCAGCGACGTGAGCTCCAGGTGCGCGGCGTCGGAGAACGATTCGTCGTCGCGAAGCAGCCGCTGCTTGTAGTTGCCCATCGACTGGCAGTAGTCGGCGATCGACTCGAGCTCGTCCGCGGTGCGGATCAGCTGGTAGCCACGCGTCGACTGCCCCGGATTGAGCGGCATCTGCAGCACGGTCGTCAAGAAAAGCGTCACTTCCTTCTGGATGTTGTCCGTCACCCCCTCGGAGTGGTCGAGCTGGTTCTTGAGCTCCAGGTCTTCCTGCACCCCGAGCACGTATTTGCGCATTCGGTTCAAGAGGTCCACCACGACTTTGGACATCAGCCGCACTTCGCCCTCGGCTTCTTCCAGCGCGAGTTCCGGGGAGATCTGCGAGATGGGACCGAGGACCTTGAGCCGCTTCTTGGCGTGAATGCCGTGGTCCGGCTTGATGCGCGTGACCAGCTTGGCGAGCGAGCCGACGAACGGCAAGAAGACGAGCGCATTGACCACGTTGAAAATGGTGTGAGCTGCAGCGATCTTGAAGCCCACGATGGCGAAGGCTGCCTCGCTCGTGTTGGTCTGGTAGAGGCCCGACAGAACGTTGAAAGCGGGGCCGATCACCTCGTTGATGAAGAGCATGAACGGGTGAAATAGGGGCAGGATCACTGCCACGCCCGCGACGTTGAATATGGTGTGGGCCCAGGCCGCCCGCTTGGCGTTGATGTTGCCTCCGATGGCGGCGAGCTGCGCCGTGATCGTGGTTCCAATGTTCTGCCCGAGCACCAATGCGATGGCGGTTTCCAGCGTGATCACCGGATGCTGTCCAGCCGCCGCCGTGGTGGCCAGGGCGATGGTCACGCCCAGCATGGCCGAGCTCGACTGCACGATGAAGGTGAGGATGCAGCCGATGGCGGCGCAGGCGAGGATTGGCAACACGCTGTCGGCCTGAAAGTGCGTCATCGACGCAACGAAGGCCGGGTCCCGCGACAGCGGCTTGAAGCCGTTGGACATGAACTCCAGCCCCAAGAAGATGAAGCCGAGCGCGATGCTGATCTTGCCGACGTTGCGCGCCTTGAAGTTCTTCGAGAAGAAGAACGGGACCAGGCCCAGCCCCAGGAACGCGAGCCCGTACTTGCCAATCTTCAGGGCGATGATCCAGCCCGTGACCGTGGTACCGACGTTCGCCCCGAGGATCACGCCGATGGACTGGGCGAGCGTCATCAGGCCCGCATTCACGAACCCGATCACCATGACGGTGGTGACGGAGCTCGACTGGATGATGCCGGTGACGACGAACCCGACCAGGACTCCCATCAGCCGATTCGTGGTGAGCCAACCGATGACTCTGCGGAGGAAGTCGCTGGCCAGCGCCTGCAGACTCTCGCTGAGCGCTCGCATCCCGAAGAGAAAGACGCACAAACCACCCAGCACCCGGTAGGACAGCTCGAACCAGTCAACGCTCATCGCAGGCGGGGCTCAGCAGAAGGCCAGGGTGCTTCCGCGCGACCACCGAGGTCGCGCCGATGGAACGGCGAGCAGCGCAGGGGACTCGGTCTGCCTGCCGGTGCCACTCAGCGTGGCACAGCGCGGTTGGCCGGGCTGCGTCAAAGTGACGCTTTCCTAGCATGCGAGTGCGGAAAGCGTGAAGGGAATCCGCGATGCGCGGCGCCCGACCGGGATATTCGGGCGCCCCTGCGAGGCCGTCGTTCCGAGGTTCCACCCCGACTCTCTTCTTGTCGGGCGCTCGGGCAGGCCGGGCTTCGTGCCTGCGACGGCCCGCTCGGACCGGTGTCTCGAACTGGTCCTACCGCTCGTGGCAATCCTTTTCGCCAGTCGCCGTCGTGGCGTCCGGACCCGCTCCGAACGTGAAACCGCGCCGATTGCGGTGCGACCTCGACCCGACTCCGCGGACCTCCGGCGCCAACGCTCGCCGGAGCGGATGCGTCTGCCCGGTGGCTGCGGTCCGACTGAGCGTGGTCAGTGCCAGGTTCGCGGTGCTCATCGCGATCGACCCGCGCCACGTTCCCGCCAGGAGTGTCGAACCCCGACGGCGGCCAGCTCGTGCGGGAGGCAGGCCGGTGCGGATCGCCGCCGGAAGGAAATGGCGAAGGGCCTGCTCGAGCACGCCC
>CAZSVU010000008.1:30914-61179 GCA_964610275.1 uncultured Polyangiaceae bacterium
CTGGATTTCCGGCTGAGGGAAATCGTGGGGGGCCTGCTGGGGTGCGAGCGGTGGGATTCTGAGCGGCGAATGGCAGCACCGTGCGGGCGGGTGCTACGCTTCTCGTGGTGAGAGCTCGGGGGATCACGCTTGGGGTCATTGTGGTAGCCGCGCTGCACGCGTGTGGTGGCACCGCAGCCGATCAAGGGACTGCAACCGGCGTGGGCGCGTCCGGCACCGACTCGGGTGGCAGCATGGCTTCGGGCGGTGGTGGGACAGCGTCACTCGCAGGCAGTGCGGGTTCGGTCGATAGCGCGACGGGCGGCGGGTCAGGTGCGGGAGTCGCTGGCGCGGGCGTCGGAGTCGCGGGCGGAAGTCCAACGGGAGGGCCTGGCGGGGAAGGTTTCGGTGGCCGCGCCCCAGCCGGCGCCGGCGGAGGCGACCTGGGCGCGGCCGGCGTGGCTGGAGGGGCGGGGGAAGGCACCGATTCCGGGCCCTCTCCCTGCGCTCCGCTGCTCGACGTTGGGGAATGTGGCGAATTGGTGTGGGAAGAGACCTGTCAGGACTGCGAGGCTACCGGCGTCGTGCGTGTGGTTTGCGCGGGGGCGTTTCCAGACAAGACCCAGACCCCATGTGCGCCACACCGATGTACTGACGAGGCGGTGCCAGGCGCTGACGTCGACTGCGCACCGGGCCAGATCTGCGTGCTCCACCGTCGCGCCAACGGTGAGGTGCTGAGCATGGAATGCCTGGACAATCCTTGCGCGTCGAGCTTCGTGGATCGGGACTGTGCCGAAGCGTCCATGTGTCCCGATGATCATCTCTGGCATGTGGGTACCGATGACGGAGGCGTCGCCGTGGACTGCTACGCGTGGCCGCCGGATTGTCCCGACTCAGCTCCCGAGGCCGGGCAGCCCTGTCCGATGGAGGACCAGAGGTGCATCTACCAGGACTGCGAGGCGGACGGCATCGTGGACGCTCGGTGCGTCGAGGGCGCCTGGACCGGCTCGAGCGTCGCCTGCCAGGTACCCCGGTGCGGCACCGCCGAGGCGCCCTGCGAAGTGGGAGGTGTGTGTCGAGGTCTACTCGTCGGCATGCAGGGCGGGGTGGGATGCGACCCGGCGCCCGAGCCCGGCTTGGTGGCTCAAGCCGGAGCCGGCCTTCTCTGCGGCACCGGGAGCGAATCCGTGACCACTTCACGCGGATTCCTCGAGATCAACTGCACATGCGGGAACTGGACGTGCACGTGAGCGCGCAGCCCCAGCTGCACCACCCCAGGTCGGGGATTACTGTCCGCTGAACGAGGAGAACTGCGTCTACCAGGACTGCGAAGAGTACGGACTCATTCAGGCGCAATGCAACGAGGGGCTTTGGACCATCTCCAGCGACGCGTTCCGGGGGGCGCTTGTGGCAGCAACACCTGCGAGGTCGGGGAAATCTGCAGCAGTTTCAAGCTGCCCTGGGACTACGGCCCGACCCCCGGCTGCTTTTCCCCCTCGGACGAGCCCGAGCTCGTGGCTCAGGGGACGCTCGCCTGCGACTACGGGAGCGGAGGTGCACGCATCAGCGGCGGAATGGTCTTCACGAGCTGCTACTGCTCGAGCTCGGGCTGCTGAATCAGGAAGCGCCGTCGGCGATGATCTTTGGTCGTTGCCCCCGGGTCAAGACGCGCAAGGGCTCGGATACAAACCGGAATCTGCTGGAGGGTGCTCGCGCCTTGCTCGGCTCGAGAGCAGGTCGGTCTGGATTTCCTCCAGAGGGAAATCCGAGGGGGCCTGCTTGGGCAGGTCGGTCTGGATTTCCTCCAGAGGGAAATCCGAGGGGGCCTGCTTGCGGCGTAGTCGTCGGGTCGGGCTCAAGGCAAGGTGGCGGGTGGGGGTGATGGGCATGGGCGGTGCCCGCGACCGGCGCCTACTCGTGCTGCTATCTCATCTATCTCATCGCCCGTAGCCCGCCCGGTTGCTGGGCCCCCCACAGGGCCCGGGCAACCTCAAGGCGGGCGGCGCCTTCCTCACTCGCCTGCAGCGTGCGCCCAACCCCACCCGCGACACAGAGCGCTTCCAGGCCTGGCCAACACGGAAGCGTGGCGAGGAAGCTCGAGGGGCTGCTGCCGGGGGGGCGAGACGGCACTGCAACGGAACGGGGTAAGGAAGACGCGGCGGAGACTTCGCACCGAAATGGCCGTGCCAAACCGCGTCGTCGAGTCCCCCGGCACCCACGGCAGTGCTTGCTGGCGCTGTGCCAAGCCGTTGCGGCTTGGCACAACCCCACCGCCCTAACCGGCCCCAGCGCCGGGGAATTGCCAGCATTTCCAGCGCGTACGCCGGGGAATTGCCAGCATTTCCAGCGCGTACGCCGGGCACGCGCTTTGCATTCTCAGGAACCCATGATGCACCGATCCGTCTTGCACGCCTGGGCGACCTCCACCTCCACGCTCGCGCTGCTGACCGCCGTCGGCCTCGTCCTGGCCGCCTGTGGCGGAGGGGGCGGGGCCTCTGACTCGAGCGGCACCGGCGGCGCTGGGGGCGAGCTCGTCGACCCGGGCGGCACCCCCATCGAAGGGGACGGGGAAACGGATTTCATCTCGGACATGACCGCGAGCTCGAGCTCGAACTACGCCCCTACTGCCGGGGCCGACGACGCTTCCGGGATGGGCGGCACGACGTCCGCTGATGCGGACGGTGGCGCCAGTCCGGAGCGCGCGATCAGCGAAGCCGACATCATCAAGGTCGAGGGTGACACCCTCTACGCCCTCTCGCGCTACTCGGGTCTGACCATCATCGATCTCACCAACCCGGCTGACTTGCAGATCCTCGGGAGCTACCGCAGCACGGCCATGCCCTTCGAGATGTACCTCGAGTCCGGCACCGCCTACATCATGTTCAACGACTACACCCACCGCGAGTGGGACGAGGAGCAGGGCTACTACGTGTGGCAGTCGAGCAGCCGCATGCTGGCGCTCGACGTGAGCACCCCGGCCCAACCCCGGGTGCTCGGCTACCAGGACCTGCCCGGCGCCATCTCCGACTCGCGCAAGGTGGGCGACGTCGTGTACGTCGTCACCCATCAGGACTCCTACTGCTGGGACTGCGACGCGACGGCCAACACACGCGTGAGCTCGTTCGACGTCTCCGACCCGAGCGTGTTTGACCCCGTCGACCAGGAGCGGTTCGAATCTCCGGACGAGACCTGGGGCACGCGCCACGTGAGCGTGTCGCAGGACCGGATCTACGTCTCCGGCTACACCTGGTCGAGCAGCGGCACCCCCCAGTCGGGAAGCATCCAGGTCGTCGACATCTCCGATCCCGGCGGGCAGATCGTGCCCGGTGCCGTGGTCCCGGTTGCCGGCCAGATCGACAATCGCTGGCAGATGGACGAGTACGACGGCGTGCTCCGGGTCATCAGTCAGCCGGGCTCCTGGAATTCCCTCACCGAGCCAGTGGTCGAGACCTTCGCCATCGTCTCGTCGGATGAGCTCACGCCGCTCGGAAGCCTGGAGATGGTGCTGCCCACCCCGGAGTCGCTTCAAAGCGTGCGCTTTGACGGTGAGCGGGCTTTCGCGGTCACCTTCGAGCGGACCGATCCGCTCTTCACCTTCGACCTCACCGATCCGGCCCATCCCGTGCAGGTGGGTGAGCTCGAGATCCCGGGCTTCCTCTACTTCATGGAGCCGCGTGGGGATCGGCTCTACTCGCTCGGCTTCGACAACAACGTGGACGGGGGCGCCCTGCACGTTTCCATCTTCGACGTGAGCGATCTCGCCGCGCCCACGATGCTCGATCGCGTCAACTTCGGCGGCGACTGGGCCTGGCTCGCCGAGGACCAGGATCGCGTTCACAAGCTCTTCAACCTGGCCCTGGATTCGGAGCTCATCCTGCTGCCCTTCAGCGGGAGCGTGTACGACGAGGCGACCTGCTACTACGAGTGGGGTAGCGGTATCCAGCTCATCGATGTGCAGGGCGACGATCTCACGCTGCGCGGAGTCGCGCCCCAGATCGGCGAGGCGCGCCGCGCGCTGCTCCACGACGATACGCTCTTCGGCGTGTCCGACAACGCCGTCCAGGCGTTCGACATCAGTGACCGCGACGCGCCAACCCGCATCGACCGGCTGGACGTGGCGCGCAACGTTTCCGCGATCAAGTCGCTGGGCGACGACCTGTTGCGCTTCGGGCAGAACTGGTGGACCGGGCAGGTGGAGCTCGACATCGTTTCGCTCGCCGCCGCCGAGGTGGCCGAGTCCGAGGCGGTGCTCGACCTAAGCTCGCTCTCGGCCATTCGCGAGCGTTCGTGCAACGGGACGAACGGCGACTACTCCTCCAGCTACACCTACTTCAATGGCCAGGTGTTCGTGCGTGGCGACTATGCGTTCGTGCCACGAGAGGTGTATGAGTCCGGGTCCAGCGGCAGCGACAGCAGCTACTACAGCCGCGAGACCATGCGGCTCAGCATCGTGGCGCTGACTGGTGCCGACGCTCCGCGCATCGTTGGAGAAATCGCGCTCGAGCCCACGGGATACGACTCGGGTTCCCGCGACGAATCCACCTACTACGCTGGCTTCGTACAGACCGAGAACGCGCTGCTGGTGGGGCGGAGAACCGGCTACTACTCCTACGATCCGACCACGGGCGAGCGCTCCGAGACGAACTTTGTTTACGACGTCATCGATCTTTCCGCCGGAGTCGACGCCAGCGTGGTGAGTCGTCTCGAGGTTCCGGACAACCTGGCCTGGGGTGGCTGGGCCTACGGTCCCTACGGCTGCATGATGGATATGGCTTGGGGTTGGTACGGAACCGACGCCGGCGTCACGGTCGTCTCCGGCGACATCATCGCGAGTCAGCATCAGGAGCCCCTCGAGGACGACACGGGCCGGGTGCGCTACTACCTCGACCGCATCGACGTGAGCGACCCGGCCGATCCGGTGCTGGTCGATCCGATCAACATCCCCGGGCAGGTGCTCCACTATCAGCACGAACGAGGCCTGCTCGTCACCGTGGAGGACGTGCGCGAGGTACTGGGCGAGATGGAGAACTACCAGGCCTGCGTGGACGGGTATCCCGGCGCCTCGTGGGAGTATGACTACGAAGTCTACGAGGCGACCGGCTATGACTGGGACAACACGCCCGGCACCTGCGTGCGCTGGCACCGACGCCTGAATTCACTGGTGCTCGATGGCGACGTGGCGCGGCGGATGAGCGTGCTCGACCTCCGCACCGAAGAATCCGACGGGATCGTCCGATCCGCGGGATCCATCGCCGTCTCCAAGAGTCGGGTCTTCTATCAGACCCGCGCCCAGGATTACGCGGACTACCGCTACCTGGAGGGCGAGGTGTCGGCGCTCGGCTTCCTCGCCGACGGTCGGCTCTCAGCGCTGGGCAGCATCGCGACGCCGGGCGACTACTGGAGCAGCATCGTCGCGCGGGACCAGCGCGCCTTCCTCTCGGGTTACGGAACGCTCCAGGTCGTGACCAGCCCGAATGGTGGCCCGCTCGCCCGCTCGGAGCACGAGCTCCGAGCGGGGTACTGCAACTACGGCTCGCTGGAGGTCGTGGGCAACCAGGCGTTCTGTGCGGGCAACTACTTCGGCGTGCAGCGCATTGCGCTCGACTGACCGCCACGTCAGCGTCGATTGGGCACCCGGCGGGCGCCGGAGCGAATCCGTCCCGGGCGCGCAGCCCGCGCCCATCGCTCCGGCTCACCCGCCGCGGCCCGCACCCCCCGCAGCCCCGGTGCCCGCCTCACCCCCCGCACTTCCCGGCTCGCCTCCACCGCCTCCGGGTCGCCCGCCGGTGGCGTCCTGCCCGCCGGCTCCCGCCAGGCCGGGGTCGCAGAACGCTCCGGAGTCGCAGTCGTGGTCCGTGGCGGCGTCGGCGATCCACCAGGTGGTGACGCCGCGCTCCTCGTAGCTGCCCGGCGAGCCGCCACACGCTTGGGCGGCGGCCAGCGCCCCACTGAGCGCCATCCCGCATCCGAGCGCTCGCGGATAGGAGGGGTTGCGAAACACCCCGCGCGGGCGCGGTCCCAGCCTGCCGAGCACAGCCACGTGCCGCCTCCATACAACTGTCGTGCCACGGGTGCAGACCAACAGATCTGCGCCGTTCGACACCAGCCGAACGCGGCCACCGCGACATTCGGGTCACCCTGCTTGGTCTGGGATCAGGTTGCCGAGCGCCCACACGGTGGGCGCTCGTGCCCTATCGAGCCGGGCCGATGCCGGGACCGCCGAGGAAGCATGAGACATCGAAGTCGGTCGTTCCCTGAAAGGGCCCCTGGGTCTGATTCTTGCTGAGAGCTAGCGCGGGATGGACGGTGGGACGAGGGAGCAGGGCGTCGGATGATCCGGACTTCGCGCGCACTCGAGTGGGTCGCGCCGCTGATGGTGGCAGCGGCTCCGAGCGGGTGTGCGCTCTGGCCCGGCTACGGTGGGAACGATTGCGGTGACGAGACCGTCGAGATTGCACCGGGGGAGGCGGAAGAAGGGCTCGACCCCTGGGCGCTGGTGGCGCCGTACGAGGGCACCTCGGAAGCGAACCTCAGTTGGGTGTTGGTCGGGCGCCATACGACCGCGTGGATCACGCTGGCGCGACGCGATGAGAACGCGGTGGCCCACAGCGACTGCGAAGGCTGGAACCGATGGGACACGGTCGAGGTGCCGATGACGTTCTGGCTGCGGACCGAGGATGGTGCGCTGGACGTCGTCTACGACGGGCTGCTGCCGCTCTCCGAAAGCGGCCTGCTGCGCGAAAGCCTCCACCAGTTCGACGTGCCGCCGGAGGCGCTGCCCTTGGAACACCTCCTGCCGCCGGACCTGCTGCCCGTGAACGACCCCGTCGCATCCGTGCGGCTCGACCTGCGCTTCAACACAAGTCGACCCGCACTCGAACTGACATCGGGGGACCTGGTGCTCGAATACCAGTACAGCTACCGGAACGAGGTTATCGCCAGCCTGGCCCCGGCCGAGTAGCACGCACCGCGTCCGCGCCGCGCCCTGCCGCCGTCAAGGCGCCGACGCGCCGATTCTCCGCATGAACCTACGGTAGTTGTTGAACCGAGCGACCTTGCCGCGCGCATGCCAGCGACCCGGTGAGGGGAAGATGAGCTGCAGCACGTGGCGAGTGTCGATGTCGCGCTGGAAGCTCGCGGTGCAGTGGGCGCAGTAGGTGACGAGGTTCAGGCCGGCGGCGGCGCGGCGGCGGCGCACCGCCGCAGCGTCGCGGTCCAGGCAACACGGCAGGCGGTGGGCGCGCCGAGCGCGATTCTCGATCTGCAGACCCAATCGATCGGCGAGGCTGAAGAACGCGTCCTTCTGGCTGTGATCGACGCGCGCCGGGCAGGGGTGGTGCACCGTGAGGGTGCCGGCGTCCACCCGTGGCCAATCCCGCTGCGCGAGCAGGGCGTACAGCGACGTCAGCTTCAGCTGCGGGAGCCGAGCGCGGATCGACTCGAACTGCTCCAGGCAATTGCCGCAAGCGGTGATCAGCTCGACCATGCCGGCTCGACGAACCTCGCGCTGGAGGCGATCGAGGGCAGCTTGGTGCCGGTCGTGATCACCGGACAGGGCGAACGGTGCCCCACAGCAATCGAACCAGAGACCCAGTTCCGGATCCTGGCGCCGCAGGTGCTCGAAGACGCGGACGGTGAGGTCCGGATCATTGCCCGGTAGGGAGCAGCCCGGATAGAAGACGCGGGCGCTCGGCGTCCTCAGGGAGAAAGCGCGGCTGGTCTTGAGCGCGAACTCCTGCCGCGTGGTCCAGCGCCGAAGTCGTTCGGCACGTCGAAAGCGTCGCACGACGCCTACTTCACCGCCACGTCGCGAATGACCTTGGCGATCAGCAGGATGAACGGTGACGCGTGCATGAGCAGATCGAAGATGTCGATGGGCCGGCTGAGCGTGCCGTTCTTGAGCATTCCGAGCTTCTCGATCAAGTGAGGCACCGGGTAGAACGGAGCGAAGCCGAGCAGCAGCGCGGCAATCACCAGGAAGCTGTAGGGGAGATTGTCGAGTGCTTCGACCATTGGATCCGGGGGCAACCTAGGGACGAGGCTCGGCGACCGCAAACCCCCGCGCCCGGATTATGCTGGCGCTCGGGAGAGTGTAGGGAAATGCCGCACAGACCGCTCCGAAACGCCGCGTGCGGCTGCCGCGGGATTCTGCCAAGGTAGTCTCGGATGAGCATGAAACGCAGCCGGATGTGGTGGCTGGGCGCGCTTCTGCTGGGCTGCAGCGCTGACGACGGTGGGTCTTCGAGCGGCCCCAGTGGTGGAGGCGGTGGCCAAGACACCGCCGCAGGGAGCGGCGGCTCCGTCGCTGTGGGCGGAGCCAGCGCCTTTGGCGGCGGGCGCAGCACCGGCGGCAGTCCGACGGCGGGATCCGCGGGCACCGCCGTTGGCGGCGCGGACGGCGGCGGCGGTACCCCTACGGCGGGTGGGACCGGTGGCAGTGGTGGGGTCGCGACATCCGTGGGTGGCGCCGTCACGAGCGACGGGGGAACCAGCAGTGGCGGCGTCGTGGGCAGCGGTGGCGCGGCAGCGGGCAGCGCAGGTGTCGCTGGGAGCGCGGGCAGCAGCAGCCCCACCAGTGGTGGCGCGGCCGGCAGTGGTGGCGCGGTGGCCGGTGGGGGAACTTCCGGCAGCAGTGGCTCACCCGCCAGCGGTGGTGCACCCGGGAGCGGTGGAGCGGCCGGGAGCGGCGGTCTACCCGGAAGCGGCGGCGCGGCCCTGGGAAGCGATCCTTTTGGTGAAGGGTTGTTGCCGAGGACCGCACCCGATCCCATTCTGGGCGGTGGCGCGCCGCCGACGGTAATCGGCGATCAGGTTTCGATCACCGTCGACCCGGAGACGATTCTTCACTCCGTGCCGCAGACCCTGATGGGGAACAATCTGGCAGTGTGGCAGGGCGAGGCGTACCTCACCGATCCGACGGCCGTGCAACGATTGCAGGACGTCAGCCCGTCGCTGCTGCGTTTTCCTGGTGGCAGCAGCTCGGACGAATACCACTGGGACGGGGACTATCCGGCGTTCGTGTCCGGCCGCGCCAACTGGAACAACCCCTGGGCACTCAATACCGCGGAGTACCTCGCGCTGGTCGAGCAACTGGGTGCGATCCCCATCATCACCGTCAACCACGGGTACGTCACCTACGACACCACCGAGAGCGATGGCAGCTTGGCCAACGCGACGGCGCTGGCAGCGAACTGGGTGGAGTACTGCAATAGCCCCAACGACGGCACGAACCCGAACGGCGGCGTGGACTGGGCCGCGCAACGGGCGGCCGATGGTCGCGCCGAGCCCTGGGCCGTCAAGTACTGGGAAGTCGGCAACGAGGTCTACGGCGACTGGGAGACGGGCTATCAGCCGAACGGTGCCGACTACGGCGCCCACTTCGTTGCCTTCGTCGACGCCATGAAGGCGGTGGATCCAAGCCTCACCATCGGCGTGGTCGGTGCCGTGGGAGAAGCCGGTCGTGACGAGTGGACCGCGGACGTGCTCGGGACCCCGGGCGTGGCCGAGCGCGCGGATTTCATCGACGTGCACGAGTACTTCCGTCACGTGCAAACCAACCCCATCGCCACGGAAGAGGTGCTCGGCCTGGCCGTCCAGATCGGCGAGAACAAGGCGGCGCTGGACTCGATCGTGGACACGCAGACGTCCCGTCTGGGAGACATCGAGTACTACCTCGGCGAGTTCCACTGCACCAACCCCAACAACCCGCACACCGTGTCGCTGGTGAGCGGGCTGTTCGTGGCCAAGGTGCTGGGCGAACTCATCGTCAACGAGTTTGCCGCAGCGTCCCTGTGGGACGTGGCCAACGGCTGGGATGACGGCAGACAGGGCGACCATGGGTTTCTCGCCAAGAATTCTCCCACGGTGCCGAACTACACCCCGCGGCCCTCGTACTACCCGTTCTACTTCTTCACTCGGAACTTCGGTGACCTGTTCATTTCGAGCAGCAGTAGCGACCCGGAGGTGGTGACCTATGCGAGCCGCTTCACCTCGGGTGAGCTCGGGCTGGTCCTCATCAACGAATCCGATGCCCCGAGGTTGGCGAGCATCGACCTGGGAGCGATGACCGCGGCGTCCGCCGTGAACGCGTGGATGCTGACCGGCAGCTCGCTCGACTCGTTTGCGGTCACTCTCAACGGCGTCGACAATGGTCTGGGCGAGGGTGGGCCTGCGATCGGCGATGTGACGCCCTACTACTTCACGCTCCCCACCGCCTCGCAGGCGACGGTGGGGCTCCCCGCCCACTCGGTCAGCAGTCTGCTCATCTACTGACGGCCGCGAGTGGTGGTCAGGCGCGGGCCCAAGATCGACGGCGTGTCGCCGACGACGCCGCGTTGCGAGGTGCGAACGGACGCAAACGGCACGGAGTGTGACAACCCGGCTCATTGTGGGCCAAGACGGCTTCGCGCGTAGCCGCCGCGACCGCAGGTTAAGCCAGGCAATTCCTAAAAGTTAGCTGGAGTCAGTGAGCCAAGTTGTGGCTCACGGTGCCAAGCGGCACGGCGCTGTGCCAGACTCGCATCTTCGGCACAACAGCCTTGCTCTGTGGTCTCCTGCTTGGGCTGTGGGGTCCGATCCCCGAACGAGGCGCAGCCGCGATCGACGCCGACCGAGGCCGGAGCGGCAGAAGCGCGCGCCCTGCTGACCGCGACCGACCGCGTTCTGTGTCGCCGGGCGGTTCCGCGGTGTCGCCTCCACCCGATCGACGCGCGCTGCACGGCGTGGGGACGACGTACCGACCACCGGCTGCGAGTGACCCCCCGAGCGCCCGGTCATCTCCCCTCCCCTCCAGCTAGCCTGGGCACGCCGACCGATCTACCCTCCGCGCCGCATGAGCGACTCGGTGCAGCCGTCGGGCATCGTGACCTTGCTCACCGACTTCGGGGTGAATGACCCGTTCGTCGGTGTGATGAAGGGCGTGATCCTGAGTCGCTTCGGTGAGGTGCGACTGGTGGACCTTGCGCACGGGGTCAGCCCCCAAGACGTGCGCGAGGGAAGCTTCTGGCTCGCGCGCAGCGTGCCTTGGTTTCCGCCTGGGACGGTGCACGTGGCGGTGGTGGATCCGGGCGTGGGCAGCGAACGAAGGGCGCTGGCCGCGCGCTGCGATGACCAGATCCTGCTGGCTCCGGACAACGGTCTGCTCAGTGGGGCGCTGGCGCGTTCGGCGCGGATCGAGGTGTACGTCATCGAGCCCGATCGGTTCCAGTTGCCGCCGCTCAGCAGCACCTTCCACGGCCGCGATCTGTTCGCACCGGTTGCGGCAGAGCTCGCCTCGGGCCGCTGCGGTTTGAGCGACGTGGGTCCGATGCAGGTTGCCCCTCCGCCACCCTCGGTCGTGCCGCCCAAGCAGACGGACGGTGCGGTGGAGGGGACGGTGGTCGTGGTCGATCGATTCGGCAACCTGATCACCGACATCGATGCCGCGATGGTACGACCGCTGGAACCGGTGCAGGTTCGGATATCGGACCGCGTGCTCGATCTGCGCCGCACCTATGCGGATGCGAGTCCCGGAGAGCTGGTGGCGCTCATCAACGCGTTCGGGACCGTGGAAGTGGCCCGTCGGGATGGCGATGCCTCCCGCACGCTCGGCCTGACCCGCGGCCAGACGGTCCGGGTGGAAAAGGCAGCCAAGCCGGGCTGAGGTTGGCGGGTCGATCCGAGCTGGCGGCGCCCCCTATTGGCGCTTGGCGCCGTCGTCGTCCAAGATGCCCGCCATGAGCCGACACCACGTGATCGTCCCGTTGCTGATTGGCACGGTGCTGCTCGGCTGTTCCCCAGCCACCACCCCGCCGGTGGTGCCAAGACCGCCTGCGGAGGTCAAACTGACGCAACCGGAGCTGTCACCGGCCAAACGGCTGGCGCGAGGACAGGAGCGGCTCCGGGCCGCCAAGTACGACCTGGCCGAGGCCGACTTCCGGGCGGCCTTGGACGGCGCGCAGCCAGAGGTCGCTGCCTTCGGACTCGCCCAGGTGTGGCTGGCGACGGGCCGCTATCAGGAAGCTGCGGACTCGGCGGCGAAGATCGGGCAGTCTGATCCGAAGCTGCGTCCCGAGGCGATGTGGCTTCGAGGCGAGGCACTGCGCCGCCTGGGCGAGCTCGCCGAGGCGGAGACGGCCTTGCGCACCGTCGAGAAGGATCCCGAAGCGCGTCGCGCTCGGCTGTTGCTGGGGGAGATCTTGCTGGAGCAGGGAAAGCGGGACGACGCCGAGCCGCTGCTGCTGACCATCATCGAGGACTACAACGCGGGCCGAATCGCCGCCGAGGACGGCCGCGCCGTTTCCCTGGTGGGCCGCGCCGCGCACCTGCTGCGCAGTCCGCATGACGCCAATGACGCGTTCGACGAAGCCGAACGCGTGCTCGAAGGCGACGTGCGCACTCTGCTCTGGCGGGCCGAGCTCTTCTTGGAGAAGTACGACCCCGGTCACGCCGAAGAGGTAACCCAGGAGGCACTGATCCGGGCGCCCGAGCATCCCGAGGCTCTGGTCTGGATGGCCCACATCAAGCTCGACCAGGCCTACGATTTCGACTCGGCCGAGAAACTGGCTCGACGTGCCTTGGCCGTGGACCCCAAGCTGTCGAGCGCCCACTTCGTGCTGGCGGGCATCGCCCTGCGTGACATGGAGCTCGGCCTGGCAGACCAACGCATCGACGCCGGATTGCAGCACAATGCGCGAAACCTCGATTTGCTCAGCCTGAAGGCAGCGGTGAGCTTCCTGTCCGACGACTCGGCGGGGTTCGAACGAGCCAAGGAGAAAGTGCTCGCGCTGAATCCCCGCTATTCGCGCATGTACCAAATCATCGGTGAGTTCGCGGAGTGGGAGCATCGCTACGACGAGATCGTCGAGATGATGCGCGCCGCGGTGATCCTGGACTCGGCCGACGCCAAGGCGCGGGCCACGCTGGGGTTGAATCTGATCCGTGCCGGTGAGGAGCCCGAAGGGATCGCCGAACTCCGGCGCGCGTTCGACCGCGATCCGTTCAACGTGCGCGTGTACAACACGCTCAACCTCTTCAAGAAGGTCATTCCCCAGCACTACGTTACGGTGGAGCATGGCCCCTTCCGCATCCGCTATCATCAGGAAGAACGCGAGCTGCTCGAACGCTACGTGCCGCAGTTGCTCGACCGAGCCTGGGCCGACATGTGCAAAGCCTACGGGTTCACCCCCAGCACTCCCGTGGGGATTGAAATCTATGCTGAACGTCAGAGCTTCTCGATTCGCACCAGCGGTCTTCCCAATACGGGCATCCAAGGTGTCTGTTTCGGCAAGACGCTCGCGGCCGTGAGCCCCATGCATGAAACGTTCAACCTGGGCATGACCCTCTGGCACGAGCTCGCGCACGTCTTTCACATTCAGCTCTCGAAGAATCACGTGCCGCGGTGGTTCACCGAAGGATTGGCCGAATACGAGACCCTGGTGGCGCGCCCGGAGTGGCGACGGGAGCACGACCCCGACCTGTACGCAGCCCTGCAGGGCCAGCGGCTGCCCCGCGTGGGCGCCATGAATCGCGCCTTCACGCGAGCCGAGCGCATGAGCGACATGGCGACTGCGTACTACGCTTCCACGCAGATTCTGGTGATGCTCGAACAACGCTACGGTCGGCCAGCGCTCGCGCGGATGCTCGCGCTCTGGGGCCAGGGCAAGCGCACCCCGGAAGTCGTGAAGACCGCCCTGGGAATCTCGGATGCGGAGCTCGACCAGCAGTTTCGTGCCTATCTGCAGCAACAGCTGCAGCGCTACCAGGGACAGTTCATGCCCCTCGAACGCGTGGGGTCCCTGCAGCAGGAGCAGGCCGCAGCGAAGCGCGCGCCCCAGGACCCGACTGCGCACACACGGGTCGCGCTGGCTGCGCTGCGGGCCGGCAAAATGGAGGTGGCCCGCAAGGCGCTGGCCCGTGCCCTGGCGTTGGATGACGACCACCCGGATGCGCTCTGGTTGTCCGCCCAGCTCGCCCAGAAGACGAGCTCCGCCGCGAGCGCCGAAGCGGCGAGCCTGCTGGGGCGGCTCGTCCAGGCAGGCCACGACGGCTACGCGGTGCAGATGGCGATGGCTGAGCTCGCGGCCGAGCGGCGGGACATCACAGCGACCAAGGCGGCGCTTCAGGCTGCGCAGCGCTTCGACCCGACCATGTCGGATCCGCTCCGTCTGCTGGCAGACATCGCTGCCAAGCAGGAGGCGGTGGACGAGGAAATCGAGGCGCTGCGCCAGCTGGCTGCGATCGAGCAACACGACCCCGGCCCCTACCGACGCTTGCTGCAGCTGCTGCTCGCCCGCGGAAGCGTGGAGGAAGCGTGCGAGGTCGGCGAGGCGGCCATCTACGTGGACGTGAACGGCATGCGCACGCATCAGTTGTATGCCGACGCACTGGCCGCGAGCCGCCGCCTGCCGCAGGCAGTCTACGAGCTCGAGAGCGCCATCCTGTGCCCGGGTCGCCCCAAGGACCGCGCCGACGCACACGCGCAACTCGCGGAAACCTACCTGCTCCTGCATCGCCGAGCGGCGGCCGCCAAACAAGCTCGGATTGCCCGCGAGCTCGATCCCGCCAACCCGCGTCTGGCCAAACTCCCTCGCTAGTTTGCCCCCGAACCCCGTTCGGGGGCCGCAGACACCGCGCCGGAGCTGTGCTCCGGCGCGACCTCGATCCTGCGCCTCGGCAGTGCCGTCCGCACCCCGAGAAGCGCCACAGCAGGATTGCCCGGGCGACTCGGGAGCAGGTTGGACCGGGTGGGATGCAGCAGAGATACTTCGCTGATACGCGGCTCCCGAGCTGGCGCTCGGGAGCGGGCGCACTCAGCCCTCCTTCTCACCCCGCAGTCCCAGCGCCCGCGCCTTCTTGTACAAGTGGCTGCGTTCCAGCCCGAGGGCGCGCGCGGTGGCCGCCATCTGTCCGCCATGGTGAGCGAGCGCCTCTTCCACGATGCTGCGTTCCGCCTCCTCCACCAGCACCCGAAACGGAACGTCGGGGCGATACCAGCTGACGCTACTCGGTGACGCGCTCATGCCCAGGTAGCGCTCCACGTCCGCGGCGGTGATCGTGTCGTCCGGGCTCAGAATCACCAGTCGCTCGATGAGGTTCTTGAGCTCGCGCACGTTGCCCGGATAGCTGTGACGCGCGAGGGCCTCGACGGCATCGGGCGCCAGCTGCACGCCGACTCGACCGTTTGCCCGAGCAGCCGTCGACAAGAAGTGCGCTGTCAGGCCAGCGATGTCCTCTCGCCGGGCGCGGAGCGGTGGCACCGTGAGCGGCAGCACGTTGAGTCGGTCGTACAGGTCGGGCCGGAACTCGCCCTGCTCACATGCCGCCACCAGCTCGCGATTGGTGGCGGCCACCACGCGGACGTCCACCTTGATGGTGTCGTTTCCGCCCACGCGCTCGATCTCGCGCTCCTGCAGCACGCGCAAGAGCTTCGCCTGCATGCTGAGCGGCATGTCCCCGACCTCATCCAAGAACAGCGTTCCGCCGCTGGCCCGCTCGAACTTGCCACGTCGCTGCTTGGTCGCACCGGTGAACGCGCCGGCCTCGTGCCCGAAGAGCTCGCTCTCGATCAGCTCCTTGGGGATGGCGGCACAGTTGAGCTTTACCAGCGGGCCCTGCGCCCGCGGCGACCCCCGGTGAATGGCTCGCGACACGAGCTCCTTGCCCGTGCCGCGTTCGCCGCAGATGAGCACGCTCGCCTGGGCGCGTGCGGCGCGCCCCACCTGTTCCCTGAGCCCGGCCATCGCCTGGCTGGTGCCCAGCAGCTCATCGAAGTAGCCCGCCTCCGCGCGCAACTCGAGCGCTTCTTGTTCGGCCCGGATCAGACGCAGAGTGTTGTCGAGCACCAGCAGAAGGCGGTCGGTGGACAGGGGCTTCTCCAAAAAGTCGAGCGCGCCGAGCTTGGTGGCGCGAACTGCAGCATCGATGGTGGCGTGACCACTCATCATGATGGCCGGCGCCTCGTTCCCGGCGGCGCGTTGCTCTTCCAGCAGCTGGACCCCGTCCCCGTCCGGAAGTGAGACGTCCAACAGCAGGACGTCATAGCTGCGCTGCGCGAGCCGCTGCCGCGCGATGTCGGCACTCCCGGCGACGTCGACGGCGAAACCTTCCAGCGACAGTGCGGTCTTCAGTGTACTGAGGATCGATGGCTCGTCGTCGACGACCAAAATGTTTGCGCGCGGCATGACCAGAAGGTAGCCCATCCGAATTCAGATGGGTCGGGCTACTTGGCCGGCACCGCGATCCCCCCCGACCTACCGCTGAAATCCGCTCCGGCTGTTGCCGGCTCTGCTACCCTCCCTTCGCCCCGATGAGCGACGCCCGCGCCGCAGCGACCGGAACGCTTCAGAGCAGGCCCCTGCCGCACCTGCTGGTCTACTTGCTCGACCACAAGCTCAGCGGCACGCTGGTCCTCGAAGAGCCACAGGGCGCCAAGCACGCCGTCTACTTCGACGGTGGTGCACCGGTCAAAGCCAAGGCGGCTCAATCGGTCATCTACCTGGGGCAGCTGCTGTTGGAGTTGGGCGCCGTCGACCAGGCCACGCACGATCGCACGCTCACGCGCATGAGCGAGGAGCGTCGCTTGCACGGCGAAATCCTGCTGGCTGAGCAGGCGCTGGATCGCGACACGTTGACGCTCGCCCTGCGCGAGCAACTCCTTCGCAACGTCGAATGGATGTTCGGGCTCCCCACTGGCTCGGTATATGGCTTCTACGATCAGCAGAACTTCCTCGAACGTTGGGGAGGTCGCGACTTGATTCGCATCTCTGGTCTCGAGCTGTTGCGGCGCGGGCTGCGGGTGAAGACGGATTCGGAGGTGGCTCGAGCCACCCTGGCACGGCTCGGGGATCGCGCGCTGCGCCTGCACCCCGGTGCCCGCCCCGGCCTGTTCAAGTTTGACGGAAGCGAGCGCGCCGTGACGGACGTCTTGCGCGCCAAGCCCCAACCGTTCGCTAGTCTGCTCAACTGCGGTGTCGGCCCCGAAGAGCAGGTCCGGCGCGTCGTGTACCTGCTGGCCATCACTCGCCATCTGGACCTCGGTCTCGACGCGCAGCAGCCGCTCGGTGTCGAGGCGAGCTCGAATGGGGCGCGAAGGACCGGCACGTTTGGTTCGGTGGTGCCGGCGCGCAGCGCGCCCCAGGTCGCGTCACCGGCCCCGGCCCCGGTCGCCAGTCCTGCTGCCGCGAGTCCGCCGTCCGCTGCGACCCGGCTTCGTCTGGACGAGATGAGGCAGCGCGCCGACGAGTTCCCTGGCCAGAACTACTACCAGATCCTCGGGGTCGACCCGGATGCGGACAAGGCGACCATCCAGGCGGCGTTTTTCCAGCTGGCCAAGGTTTGGCATCCCGACCGGCTGACCGGCGATCTGGCGGAAATCCACGACGTTGCCACCCGAGCGTTCTCCCGTATGACCGAGGCGCATCAGATTCTGTGTGATGACGAACGGCGGGGTGAGTACGACGCGCTGCTCCAGCAGGGCGGTGGCAGTGCCGAGGAGCAGGAGCAGGTGGCTCGGGTGCTCCGCTCCGTGGGGCATTTCCAGAAGGCAGAAGTGCTGCTCAAGAAAGGCAACCTGAAAGAGGCCGAGGAGGAGGCCCGCGCGGCCGCCGAGGGTGACCCCGAGCAACCCGAGTACCAGGCACTGCTGGCGTGGGTGACGGGTCAGCTCCCCGAGCGCGTCCAGTCCGGGAAGTACGCTGACCTCATCGCCATGTTGGACGAGGTCGTCAAGAAACACCCCTCCAACGAGCGAGCTCGCATGTACCGCGGGCAACTCCTCAAGCGCGCCGGCAAGAACGCTCGGGCGATGAAGGACTTTGTCTGGATCACCGAGAACAACCCCAAGAATCTGGATGCCGCGCGGGAAGTGCGCCTCTTTCGCATGCGCAAGGGCGACGAGCGGAGCGAGGGTGGAAAGCAGAAGGACACGCTGCTGAGCAAGTTGTTCAAGCGGTGACGCCGCGCCTCGGGCTCATCTGACTTCGAGCGCGCCCTGCTGCCGCAGCGCCTCGTAGACGGCGATGGCCACGGAGTTGGCCAGATTCAGCGAGCGGACCATGCCCAGCAGGGGGATGCCGACCACCCAGGGCTCCCGCTCGGCCAGCAGCGACTCGTCCAGGCCGACGCTTTCGCGACCGAACACGAGCGCATCGCCAGGCCGGAACCGGACGTCCGAGAAGCTCCTGCGGGCTTTACCGCTGAAGAGCCACGAGCGCGATTCTGCGGCCGAGCCCGCCACGATCGCCGCCTCGGCATGGTCCAGGTCAGCATGCTGCCGGACATCCACCAAGTGCCAATAGTCGAGTCCGGCCCGCCGAACGGCATGGGCGTCGATGCTGAAACCCAGCGTGCCGACCAGGTGCAGCGGGCATCCCGTAGCTGCACACAGACGGGCGACATTTCCCGTGTTCGGGGGGATCTCAGGCTCGACGAGCACGACGTGGAAGGGCTCGGGCAGCGGAGTCACGCGCAGGCGCTGAACCGGTGTGGAGTTGGAAGCCATGCTGGAGGCGCACCGTGAGGTGGGTCGGAGCGGCTGACCATAGCAGCGAATCTGCCCATGTCCGTGCGCTTGACGCCCCTGCTGCCGCGCAAGTAGCCTCGCGCAACAGCCCCGGATTGTGGAAATGAAGGCCCGTCTCGCTGCCGCGACCGCCGCTTCGGCGCTACTGATGAGTGCGGCCGTGCGGGCCGACCCCATGGACCCAGCGATCGAGCGGCTGGTCGTCAACCCCCGTTGCACCAACGGTTTGGGCGAGATCGTCGGCAACCGCAAGTGCGTCGAGGACAACGCGGCGTTCAAGAGGCTCATCAACCAGTACGGGTTCGCCTTTGCCCCGAACGCCACGCACTCGGCTCGCACCACTGGCTTCGGTGGGTTCCACGTGGCGGTCGAAGCAGCGTACACCTCGATCGACAGTGGTGCTGACTACTGGGAGAACGGCACCCAGGGCGCAGTGGACCCATCCACCAACGCGTCGTCCACGCGGAACACCGGACCGGCCGACGTGTTGCAGCTGTACTCGGTCAAGCTCCGCAAGAGTTTCGGCTTCGGGCTGGAAATTGCGGGCACGGTGGGATTCATGGCCGAGACGAGCCTCCTGTCCGGTGGCGCCGACGTTCGTCTCTCGCTGCTCGAAGGATTCCGCACCGGAGTGCCCGGCTACCTCCCTGACCTGGCGGTTGGGGGAGGCGTGCGCACGTTGACCGGCACCCCGCAGTTCCAGCTCACCGTGGCCGGGCTCGACGCCCAGATCTCCAAGCCCATTCCGATTGCGGACTCGTCGATCATCATTCCGTACGCAGGCTTTCAGTACGTGTGGATCTGGGGCGACTCGGGCCTGGTCGATCTCACCCCCGGCACCGATCCCATCCAGGCCTGCAACTACACCGGGCCGAACTATCCGGATAACCCAGACCCGGACAAAGACGGCTACAGCGGGCAGCCCGTCTGCAACGGCGGCTCCTCGCAGGACTTCAACAACAACGTCGTGTTCGACAAGGCTCGGCTCGAGCGACACCGGTTGATACTGGGCATGAACTACCGCTACGAGATGGTGATTCTCGGCGTGCAATTCATCACCGACATCACCGATCCCGGTGACGCGCAGGTCGGCACCAACACGACCCAGGTGAGCTCATCCGACGACGGAGTCACGATCTCTGACACGACCGAGCTCTCCGACAAAGACCTGCTGGCCAACGAACCGCGACAGTGGACGTTGGTGGTGCAGCTCGGCACGATGTTCTGAAGCGGCTCTGCGCCCGCACCTGCGCGAGCTCAATGCAGCGTCTTCCCGTCGCTGGTCTCCCCGCGGGTGCTGCCGGTGTCTGCGGGAGTCGCCGCGGGCCCCCGCTGGTCCACGCGCCCGCCGAAGCGCGCGCCACAGTACATGCCGGCCAGGCTGATGGCGACGCTCGCATACAACCCCCATCCCCAACTGAAGGCGACGGGTACGAGGCTACTGCCTCCCGGCGGCCGTGACATCAGCATCAGAGTCTCGCCCAGCGTCATGGCCGCAAACAAGGTGACGATGACGCGCACTCCGCGCATGCGCATCACGCTGCGGCGAGTCCAAACCAGGGGCAAGCTCACGAACCAGGCCACGGCACCACCCCAGAGCCAGCCGGCGCGACCGCGCGCCAGGTCGAAGCCACTGATGGACATCTGCTCCGGCAAGGTCATTTCCACCCAGGGTGCGAAGAACGCACCGAGGCCCGCCAGAGCGAGCAGGAGCAGCGCTCCCCGTCCTCGCGCCCAGTAGGTCCAGGGCAGCACTTCGTCCTCCGGCGGGGTCGGCCCCAAGAGCTCGATCTCGTCGGCCATCGCCTCCAGTGACGGCGGCAGCTTCTCCATCGGCTCGAGCTTCACCCCGCACTCCGGGCAAACCCCCTCGGTTTCGCCCTGAGAGAACAGCTCACGACAGAACGGGCATGCCAGCAGGCGGGACACCGGTGGAGCATAGCGCAGCGTTCTGCGCGCCGCTGGGCTGCCTCGCGAGCGCGTGGGGCCGTGCGCGGCGGGACAATGCGATGCGTCATTCACTCGGCGGCTGTGGGGTGACATCTCGCGCAGCTGGGCTACCTTTGCCGCGAACCAGTCATGGTGGATCGTATTGCCGAACTCTTTGGGCTTCCCCCCGATGCCCCGCACCTCGTCGAGGCGCTCACGCACCCGAGCTATCGCAACGAGCGTGGCGAGACTCGAGACAACCAGCGTTTGGAGTTCCTCGGAGACGCAGTGCTGGGATTCTGCGTGACCGAGCTGCTCTTCGCGCGCTTCGCAGAGGCCGACGAGGGCCGGTTGACCCGCCTGCGCGCCAAGTTGGTCAACGCCAGAACCCTGGCGCGCTGGGCTCGGGACAATCGGGTGAGTGAAGAGCTGCGTCTGGGCCGTGGAGCTGCCGCCAGTGGGCTCGACGACAGCACGAACGTGTTGGCCGATGCCGTCGAGGCGCTGATCGCGGCAGCCTTCCTCGACGGAGGCATGGAAATTGCCCGGCTGGCCTGTTCGCGGATTGTCTCACGCGAGCTTGCGTTACTGAGCGCTTCCGACGCGAGGGATCCGAAGAGCGAGCTGCAGGAACGGGTGCAGGCGCAGGGTAGAGAGCCGCCGGTCTACGAGGTCGTCGAGTCCGGGGGTCCTCCGCACGACCGATGGTTCGTAGTGAGCGTGATGCTGGACGGCTCCTCGGTGGCGGTCGGCAGAGGGCGCTCCAAGCGCATCGCCGAGCAGGCGGCCGCCGCCGAAGCACTCAAGACCGGAGCCTGGTCGACCGATCTGGCATCGAGCCCGTCTGAAGAAACGGAGGTATGACCGATGAGAAGTGGGCACCCCCCGCGTGTTCCGAGGCTTGGCCGCCGCGGCTTCTGTGCGGCGTCGCTGGTCGCGGCATCTGCCCTGCTGGCCCCGCTCGCCTGGGCAGGAAGCTACCTGGATCGGGCGGCGCTACTGGTGGTCCAGGCCTCTCGGGAGGCGAACTACCTTCGGGCTCGGTTGACCGACCTGGAGCTCGCACGCACCGTGCACAAGCTCGCCGCGGCGCGGCTGAAGGCGGCGAGCACCATGGAGGTGCCCAAGGAAGTGGCCCAGGCACATCCGCACCTGCTGTTGATGCTCGAGAACTACGAGCGTGCCGCCGACGCTGCTCGCGGTGGCCAGCAGGAGCGCTTCTTCGAGTTTCTGATCCGCGCGCGCGACGAAGAGGGCATTCTCCGTGGCGTCCTCAAGCAACTCGGCTGGCCGCTGCCGAAGGCGTGAGCTGCGCCTCAGCGTAGGCCGCGCTCCCCGGCGGATGGAGTGGGAGGGGCGGGAGGTGGACGGCGGCGACTCGAGGCTTCCGGCGGGTCCGACGTGAACTTGGGTGGCGGTACGGCGACCCGGTCTAGCCAGGAGTCGTCGACCACGGTGACCTGTTGCCGACGCAGCTTGGCCACCAACTCGTCGACACCGTCGTGTACGCGACTGCGCATGAGAACCAGCCGGATCGCCGCGGACTCCTCTTCGAGAGTTTTCGAGACGGCGGGGGTGGATCCGCGCCGCCATACCACCGCGAACGCGTCGCCCTCCTTCACGGGTTCCGAGACTACGGCTCCATCGGGCACCCGATCCGCGGCAGCGTACAGCGCAGGGTCGACCCGGACCCTGGGCGCGTCCGTTCGCCCGTCGGCGCGAACGAATCCCAGATCGCCGCGGCGCATCTTGGTGGCCGCATCGACGGAATGACCTCGGGCGTGCTCCGTCCAGCGCGCGAGGCCCGCCGTGCCCTGGGCGTCGGCCGCGATCTTGCGTGCCAGCTCCTGGTCCTTCACCAGGATCCGCCAGATGCGAATGCGTGGTGGGATCTCGTAGCGCGAACGATTCGCCTCGTAGTAGCGCCGAACGTCGTCGTCCGTGACGGGGCGTTCCCGCTCGAGCTCGGCGCGGAGGTCGAATTCCACGGCACGGCGAAGCACTTCGTCCAGCCGGGCCCGTACGGCCGGATCGCGCTGCAGCTGCTGACGGTCGGCGTCCTGCGAGTAGAGCAGATCCGGGACGACGAATTTGTGCAGCACCTGCGCTTTCACCCGCTCGGGGGTGTCGCCCAGAGTGCGCAACTGAAAATCGGGAATGCTGCGCAGGCGTCGCTCGACGTCAGCCGTCGTGACCCGTGCCGAGCCCACCGTCGCGACAGTCGGGAGTGTCGCGTCGCTGGCGCGCGGCAACGACGCGACCAGCGTCATGGCGAGCAGCGCTCCCAACGTGGCAACTCGGCGAGGCGGCATGGGTGAGACTCTTCTAGGCGCGGCAGAGGCTCGCGGGCAAGGGTGCAGGGCAAGGCTCAGCGCTGGTCAGGGTCCGTCGTTCCCGGTCCGAGGTGGTCCAAGACGCCGGCCGCGCGCAGCATGGTGTCGTCCAGCCCGAGCAGTCGATACGCCTCGGCGCGAAAGCCGTAGGCCCGATGCAGGTCCGCCAGCACCTGGATCAACGCAGATGGGTCAGCGGCCGGCGCGCGTCCCCGGCATACCTTCCGGATGACGGACGCGGACTCCCCCAGCTCGAGCAGCTCGTTGACCCGCGCCAGCACATCCAGTGGCTTCAGCTCCGTTCGCGAGCCGCGGGTCCGGCCCGTCCTGAGCTCGTGCAGCAGTCGCTCGCGCCGTTTCTGGGACCGTCCGTCGAGTCGGCGCCGACCCGATCCCGAGCCCAGCAGCAGGTTGAAAGCCCGGCCTGCTCTACGCTTGGCGATGGCCTCGGGGCTGCCGCGTCGGTTCAGGGAGCGGCCTGTGCTCGGCTTTCTCACCACCCGTCGGACGCTACCAGAGATGGAGTAGCGTGGCCACGACAGCGCTCAACCGGCGAGCGCCTGTGGGGCAACGCAAACGCGCTCCTCCAGGGGTCGAACCCCGAGCTCGCGCAGGCGGCGACGGGTGATCAAGAGACTCTCTCGACTATCGTCGATCCCGACGACGCGGCGGCCCAACTGAACGCACACGGCCAAGGTGGTGCCGCTGCCGGCGTACGGGTCCAGCACCAGGTCACCCGGGTTCGTGCACGCCTCGACCAAGCGGGACAAGAGCGTCTCTGGCTTCTGTGTGGGGTAGCCGGTGCGCTCGCGTGCGACCGGTGCCACGATGGGAATCTCCCAGACGTCGCCGAGCGGCGTGCCGGGGGTGGCGTCCTCGGTTCGGCTGGAGCGCCGCCGACGACCGTTGGCGTCGACCACGGCACGCTGCTTGCGGTCGCCCCAAGTGGCGCGGGTGGAGTCGGCGAGCGGCTCGTAGAGCTGGCGGAAGCGCGGACGAGCGTCGGGATCGCGGACGTACCGCAGCAAGACGTCATGCACGCGCTGGAAGTTGCGGGTCTTGGAGGGCCAGCGCCGGTAGCGCCAGATGATCTCACTGGCGAAACAGTCTTGGCCGAACACCTCGTCGCACACCACTTTGACGTAGTGACTGGTCTTCGGGTCGACGTGGACGACGAGGCACCCTTCCGGCTGGAGCAACTCACGGACGGCCACCACGCGCTCGCGTAGTGCCGTCAGATAGTCATCGAGCCCGTTCCAGCGATCGTCGAAGGCGGGGCGCAGCTGGCGGACGATTTCTCCAGTGGAGCCTTTCCTCGACCGCTGCACGCGGGAATGCTGCCGGCCCGTCAGAAATGGGGGATCGAGGTAGGCGAGCGCCACGCTCTTCTTGGCTCGGTGGGCGAGTGCCGACAAGGCGAGCAGATTGTCCCCCTGAACCAACATGCAGGAGGGATGGCTCCGTCGAACCAGTTCCAGAGTGGCGTGGGGGCGCGGCCCGGGGACGCTCTTTCCCGGCCACTGCAACCGCACTGGGCAGGCAGCGCTGCTCATCGTGGATGAAATCGTAGGCAGCGCCTGCCCCAGCGGGCCAAATTCGAGACGGGTCCGTCCCGCTTGGCCCCGTGGGTCAAAGCTTGCGGGATTTCCGGACTGAGAGTAGCAGAGGCAACTGCCATGCAGGACAAGCCACGCATATTCTCGGGAATGCAGCCGACGGGAGAGCTGCACATTGGCAACTACCTGGGCGCATTGCGGGAATGGGTACGGATCGCCCAGACGGGTGAGTTCGACGCCCTGTTTGCCGTGGTGGATGCTCACGCGACGACGGTGGAATACGACGCGCGGGAGATGCCCGACCGCTCCTTCGAGACGGCACTGGCGTACCTCGCCGCAGGCTTGGATCCGGATCAGGTGACGCTGATGGTTCAGGCCGACGTGCCGCAGCACATGGAGTTGGCCTGGTACCTGTCGACGGTGACTGCGATGGGTGACCTACATCGGATGACGCAATTCAAGGAGAAGAGCGAAGAGCACAAGAGCAATACCAATGCAGGGTTGTTCTGCTATCCGGTGCTGATGGCCGCGGATATCATGTTGTACAAGGCCTCGGTGGTGCCCGTGGGGGACGATCAGGTCCAGCACTTGGAGTTGACGCGCGAGATTTGCCGGAAGTTCAACACGCGGTACGGCGAGGTGTTCCCGGAGCCGAAGCCACGTCTTTCCAACACACCGCGGATTCGCGGGTTGGACGGTAAGGCCAAAATGAGCAAGTCGCGCGGCAACACCATTTCCTTGTTTGCCGAGACCAAGGGAATCGAGAAGAAGCTGAAAGGGGCTTTTACCGACGCGCAGAAGCTGCGGCGCGGCGACCCGGGGCGGCCGGAAGTGTGCAACATATTCACCATTCACAGCGCAGTGACGGCGGCCGAACGCGTGACCCAGATCGAAGCGGAATGCCGGAGTGGGGCGCTGGGCTGTGGGGACTGCAAGGCGGCGTGCGCGGCGTCCCTGGTGAGCGAGCTGGGGCCAATCCGTGAGCGAGCGCTGGAGCTGCGCCAGGACCGAGGACGCGTGCGCGATGTCCTCCAGGCGGGGGCGGCGCGGGCACGGACGATCGCCGAAGAGACGATGCGCGAAGTTCGCGCCGCGATGGGAATGACGACGGCGGTGTGGCGAACGGCATGAAGCGGTCCGGGGGAGCGAAGCGGGCGGAACCGGGCCCCCCGGCTGGGGGGTGGGTCAGCGTCGCTGCAAGTGTGCTCGTCGGAGTGGTGTGGGCAACGGTCGTGGGCTGCGACCGCGAGGCGGCTGACGAACGTCCGGAGCGCGTGGTGGAAGAATTCATCGCGCGCATGCAGCGAGTGCACGGGGAACAGGCCGGGGCGCGGGAGGCGTACGAGCTTCTGTGGAGCGAGGCGCAAGCGAATCTCGCCGAGCGTGCCAAGCGGGCGACGGCGGTGTCAGGCAGGAAGATCGCTCCGGAGGAAATGCTGGTGCCGTCCCGGTTCACGCCCGAATTCAAACCGAGGCACTACGAGGCGCGTGTGGAGGGACAGTGGGCAGAGGTGACCGTGGAGGGCGAGGGTCCGACGCCCCCGCGCCGTCAGGTCAAGTGCGTGCTCGAGGAAGGGCACTGGCGAGTGGTGCTGGAGTTGCCCGCACTGCCGCCAATCCAGAAACGCTCCGACGCCGGGTGAGGCGCTGGCGGACGAGTGAGCCGGGCACGAGATTGCGAGCGTCGCTCCCAAATGCAGAAAGGCCGCACGTCGGTTGGACGACGCGCGGCCCGCTGCAAGCTTGTATGGGAACACCTAGTTGGAGAAAAAGATCGCCTCGATCTCCTCGCGGACCTGTTCTTCGGTCTGACCGCGAGCAATGGCGATTTCCTTGACGATCAACGACCGAGCGGTGTCGAGCATGCGGCGTTCGCCAAAGGACAATTGCTTGTTCGCCTTGAGGCGATACAAGTCGCGGAGGACCTCGGCAACGTCGTAAATCGACCCGGTCTTGATCTTGTCCATGAAACCACGATACCGGCGGTTCCACGTCTGGGTATCAAAGCCAATCGTGCGCTCTTTCAGGATATCGAAGATCTCCCGAATCTCTTGCTCACTGATGACCTGACGTAGACCGACGGCGTTGGCGTTCGAGACGGGGACCAGAATCTTCCGTTCGGTATCCAGGATGCGAAGCACATAGAATCGCTGTCGAGCGCCGGCGATGTCTTTTTCATCGATACTGATGACTTCGGCTACTCCCTGAGCAGGGTAGACAGCCTTGTCGCCGACCTTGAACTCAACTTCCTGGCTTGACTGCATGTTGTCTCCTTTACGATTTCTGTCGCGGCGGCTGGCGAGGCACATCGAGTTGGTCCCCGGAAACCGCCGACTGAACCTGCGCTCAGCAAAACGCCCACGGGAAACGCGCAGACGGTGTCACGAGCGGGCAATCTGCTGATTAATACATCGTGGTACGCGCCACTCAGGTTCCCGCGACAACTTACCGGTCAGTTGGACCGGCCATTCCGACCTGACTTTGGGTTAGATGTCGCCAGGCGCGGGACTCTAGTCAGTAGCGGCGAATCTGTCAACTAATTGTTACACAAGGTGCCGAGCCGCGCCGGCGCGCCAGATTCATTTCGTTTCTGGGCCAAGTCGATGCCGCGTCAACGTATGCCGTCACGAGTTTACTCCCGGATTCCTGACTGGCACGCGGGCCGGGCGTCGCGGCCGCAGCCGAGACGGCGTTCGGCTGGTTCCCGGCGCGAGCCGGGAACTCGGCTATGCGGTGAGTTCGTGCAGGAGCCCCCACCGGACCCCCCGATCCGAGACGGTGACCGCGCGACCGTCGAGGTGATGGATGAGCTCGACCGAGATCCACGCACCCGCCACGATGATGTCGGCGCGGCCAGGCTCGAGGCCCACCACCTTGCGCCGGGCCGAGAGCGGCAGTGCCGAGAGTCGCAGCGCCAGCTCGTGCACCGCGTCCCGGGAGAGATGACAGCCATGCACGACGCCAGCGTCGTAGCTGGCGAGCTCCTGCGCGATGGCAGCGAGCGTCGTGGCCGTCCCGGCTACCCCGACCAAGTGGCAGTTGCCGTCTGTGGCGGCGAGCGATCGCAGCGCGTTCCGTACGTCCGCGCGCAGCGCGGCGATCTCAGCTGTCACGGGCGGGTCCGAATGCAAATGGCGCTCGAAGAGTCGGACGCTGCCGATATCCAAGCTCTGCCCGGCCGCCACGTCTGCTCCGTCGCCTCGGACCGAGCCGCAGATGACCTCGGTGCTCCCCCCTCCCACATCGAACACCAGCACCGGGCCCGACACGTCGAGCGCCGATACGGCACCTCGGAAGGTCAGCTCCGCCTCACGCCGACCGTCGATCACCTCCGGTCGCACTCCGAGGATCGCCGTCGCGTCGCGCAGGAAGTGCTCCCCGTCTCGCGCGTCGCGCAGCGCGCTCGTGCCCACGACAGCCAGGCGCTCTGCGCGCAGGGCACGCACCTCCTCGGCGTATCCGCGAAGGCAGGCCAGCGTCGTTTCGCAGGACGCCGCCGAGAGCTCTTCCGACGCGTCGACACCTCGGCCCAGACGAGTGATG
This sequence comes from uncultured Polyangiaceae bacterium, assembly GCA_964610275.1. Taxonomy (GTDB): domain Bacteria; phylum Myxococcota_A; class Polyangia; order Polyangiales; family Polyangiaceae; genus JAFGBI01. The sequence continues at coordinate 58,754 of CAZSVU010000008.1, forward strand.
GTGGCGCGTTCCAGGACGGGACGAAGCTTGCCCCCCGGCTCGACCTCGGCCACGGCCAGCAGCACCGAGTTGGTGCCAACGTCGATGGCCGCGACCCGCGCCGGCACGGCGAGCTACTGCACCAAGCTGTTGAGGTTCAGCATTTCCTCGACGTTCGGCAGCACCACGAGCTCCACGCGGCGATTCTGCTGTCGGCCCTCTTCGGTGTCGTTGCCGGCAACCGGATCGGTGTCAGCGTAGCCCGCCGCACTCCAGTTGCCGGGCTCCAAGCCTCCGCCGCCATCTGCCTCCGGCTCCACGAGGAAAGTCAGAACGCTGCGCGCTCGCATGGCACTCAGCCCCCAGTTGTCCTTGTAGGCTCCCCCGCGCAGCGGATTGGAGTCGGTGTGCCCGGCAACCTGAAACTCCCGCTTGGCCAAGTCCGGGTCCGTGCGCACTACTTCGGCAACCTGTCCCAGGATCTGCTTGCCTTCTTTGGTCAGCGAGTCCTTTCCAGATGCAAACAGGACGTCCCCCGGTAGCTGGATGAGCATGCGATTGTCACGCACTTCGACCTTCAGCCCGAGTTGCGTCAACTTCTGCAACTTGTTGCGCAGCAACTCGAAGCGTTTCCTGATCTCGTCCAACTGCTCGGCGCGGCGGCTGTACTCTTCGAGCGCTTTGGTGCGTTCTGCGAGGCTCGCACTGAGGTTGTCGAGGCTGACGCCGCTCTCCTTGAGCTTGCGCTTCAGATCCTCGATCTCCTGCAACGCATCGGCATAGTCTGCTTCGCACTTGTCACGCGCTTGGCGCTGTGCGGTGAACTGGTTGCGAAGGCTTTCGTTCTCGCGGACCTTCTGATCCCACTCTTCTTGCGAGTAGCCGCAGGAAGCGAGCAACGTACCGATGGCAGCGATGAGGGCGACACGTAGTTGAGAAGCAGGCAGCAACATGGGCATGGATGGGTGTGGGGTCGACGCGAACGAAATGAACTTGAGGTTCTACGGATCAGCGCTCCAGATGGTCGCTGACCCCTGCCTTCTACCAAAAACCTGAGCGCCCAAAACCGCCTGCCGCAAATGTCTTTGAAGCGACCCAAAACGGGACTCCAATCCGGGCAGAAGACCCGCGACTTTCCACCAAAGGCCATCCGGCCGGTCCGGAAGCAATAGACCAACCGGCCCGCCAGGATGCAACCTTTACAACTGCATGAAATGCCAGGCCATTTGACCGGAAGACCAATCGCTGCCGAGCGCCCGGCCGGCCCTAAAAACCGGCCGTCCGAGAGCCACTCTGAGCCCGTTCAGTCAGCTCAACAGACGACCACTACACACGCGCTCCGTCCGCAGTCGTTGCGCCCTCAGCTCGGCCAAATCTGGCCCCCCTTCGCAGGTTGTTTGAATTTTTTTCGTTGACACATCACAATAGGTGGCAATATACGTCGTGCAACATACCTCGGGATGGGCTAGCTGGCCGATCCCCTATCAGGAGGCAACCGATGGCCGCTAAGAAGACCAAGAAAGCACGCAAGCCTGCCGCAAAGAAGGCCGCGAAGAAGACCGCCAAGAAGGCTGCCAAGAAGGCTGCCAAGAAGCCCGCCAAGAAGCGCGCCAAGAAGGCCGCCAAGAAGGGCAAGAAGGCTGCCAAGAAGGCCGCCAAGAAGCCCGCTAAGAAGCGCGCCAAGAAGGCCGCTAAGAAGCGCGCGAAGAAGGCTGCCAAGAAGTAGGCCCTCAGCCGACAGGCAAGGGCGCGCCTCCCAATGAGAGGCGGCTCGCGGCCTGAAGGAGTTGACTCCGGGCGCACGGGCGGGTCCCAGCCGGGCTGTGACCCGCCCCGCTGCTCGGGGCAATGAGCTCAGGCCGAAGTGATTCAGCCAAGACTGGGAAGTCAGCGCGAGCCGGGGCCCGCTCCGCGGTCCCGATATGGAGACTCAACGAGCGCGCTCCGCGCCTGACTTCAACCCTCGGCTCCACACGGAATCCGCTGGGGGCAAAACCTAGGCGACTCGCCGGCCGATCTACCGACCGGCCCCGGAGGCGAGCCAGAGCCAGACGCCGCAGCCTACAGCCGCGAGTCCTGGCCCGTGACGACCTGGCACCAGCGCCACAGCTAGGCGTCTCGCTCGCGTCCCCCGACGCCCGTTGCAGCTGGGTTGCGCGCTCCACCTGGCGCGCGACCCCGGGACGAGTCTCCGCTCGGCGCGACCAATCTGCGCGCGAAGCCAGTAGTCTGCGCACAGCCTGCTGACTGCGCGGGTGGGACAGAGCACATCGGCACCGAAGGTGCCGGAAGAAAGACCGGGTGGTCTGTCCAGATCGCAGCAGAGCTGTCGTCCGCCGGGGCGCCACCCGCGACTTCGGCCCGGCAGAGGACAACGAGTGCGACTTCTGCGACAGAGCACTAGTGCCCTGTCTCGGAAGTAACAATCCATGAACGCGCCGTACCGC
>CAZSVU010000009.1:0-46604 GCA_964610275.1 uncultured Polyangiaceae bacterium
TGCGGCGTGTCGACGTCGCCGATCTGACTCAGGGCGGCCTGGCTTGGTCGTGGGAGTCCAAACTGGTCTCGCGCCAGGTGGTCGCCCCAGCGGCGGCGTCGATGCTTGCCTCGTATCAGGCGCTCCTCACGGTGGACTACATGCTGGCCAATCTGGCACGCCGCCATGCTCTGTTGGACGAGAAGCAGAAACGCCTCGTCGCTGCCGTGGACAACGACGTGTTCACCCTGCGGGGTGTCGAGGGGGCGGTCTCGGACGGCTTGGTGCGGCTGTCGCGATTCATGACCTACTCCGCAACCATCACCGAGCGCCTTCCCCGCCTGGATCGTGATACGGTGGGCCAGCTGCTGCGGGGTCGGGGGGAGAACTTGGTGACACCCAAGCAGATCGACGAAATCATCTCCCGCAAGCAGTCAATCCAGAAACTGATACAGACCCGGATCAAGCAGCGCGGCAAGGCCAAGGCTCTGGCCCTACCCTGAAATAGCCCGCCCCTCAGTCACCGTGCCCACCTCCCCCTCGACCGACGTGATTGGTAGCCTACTGGGCCTGCTCGCACATGATCTGCGCAATCCCCTCTCCGCGCTGCAAAGCAACTGCGCGTTCATCCGTGCGGCGGATTCCCGGTTGCATGCCGACGAACGTGAAGCGCTGGACGATGCGCTCGCATCTTGTGACAGCCTGCTTTACATCATCGACAGTGTCGACCTGCTGTCGCAGGTGTTGCATCAGAGTGCGTCGCGTGCGGCCGAAACAGTTCGCATTGCCGCGGCCGTGGACGATAGCGTGGCACGCCATCGTGCACTGGCCACTAGCTACGCGGTTGCGATCGATGTCGACGTGTCGGCGCAGGACGTCGAGTTGCGTGCCGTCGTCAATCGCGACCTGTTCACTCGTGCGCTGGGTTACTTGCTCCGAAATGGGCTGCAGTGCAGTCGTACCGGATCGTCGATCAGAGTGCTTGCGCGGCGCGAGGACCGTCGGATCGCCGTCATCGTGGCGGACCAGGGTGCTGCCTTGAGCGAGGATATGGTCGCACGAGCCTTCACGGCCGAAGGGCAACTGGCGTCCAAGGGCACAGCGGACGGGCGCTACAGTAGAGGACTCGGCTTGTACTGTGCGCGCGTTGCCGCAGAGCTTGCGGGTGCCGAGGTGGGCTTGGTCGAGCCTCCAGCTGGGCTGCGGATGGCGCTGGCACTGTCGGCACCATCCAAGTGAAGCGAGGGGAACCGACCGGTTGCGCCTGGTCGAGCGCAGGGGAGCTTCCGGTCTCGGTCTCCCTGGGCCTACGGCTGGAGAATCACTATTGAGTCCGGATTGCGGAAGAGGATCTTCCCGGTCTCGCCCGGACAGCCCCAGCAGGTGCTGAAGTGCAGTCGGGGCCGTATGTAGCCACTGTACGCGAATGCGACCGGCCCGGGCTCGTTGTTCATGATGAAGCTCGAGGCGAGGCGGTACTCGTCCTGACCGAGGATGTAGTAGCCGAGGACGAACGAGGTGTCCTGGCCGGAGCGCCCAGTGACCAGGAGGTACTCGGCGCCAGCCACCGGATTCCAGCCCAGCGGCGCGACCGTGAAGCTGAAACCCTTCTTGTCGCCCGGTCCCCGCGCGACGACCGTCTTGGCCGCATCCGGCTCACGGAAGAACTGCACGTCCTTGGCCAGGGCCCGAGTGCGCGGATTCGCGGCCAGCAGCTTCTCCAGCCGTGCGGCGCTGATGCGGGCCCGTTGGAAGGTCGTTCCGAGCTTCGGCTCACGTACCACGGCGGCGTTTGGAGCCCCCTTGCAGCAGCGAAACCCGAGGTCATCGCTGCGTGTGTCCGCATCGATGCCGCCGCGCGTGGCGCAGCGGTGCGACGGTCCGGGAGCGTCACGGGCAGCTCCGCGCACGGCGGCACGTTGCGGGACGTCCTCGTCAGCGGGAATGACGTCACTCGCGGTCCACTCCCGGATGGCGCCGGCCATGCCCAGTACCTCGAACCCCGATGCACAGGATCGTGGCTCCTCGGCGCACCGCGGATCCCACTTGGTCCCGCTGGCGAAGGGATCGCTGTCCGGACCTTTGCACGCTCGTTCCCACTCCAGCTCCGTGCACAGTCGCGCCCCGCGATCGCGGCACAAGCGTAGGGCCTCCTCGCGGCTGACGCCGGTCTGGGCAGGCTGGGTTGGGTCGTTCGGGAAGGGGAGCTTGTCGATTTGAAAAGGCCCCAACTCGACTTCGTAGCGGCGGGGTTCGACCTCCGGCACACGCCCGGGATCACCCGGGATACTGCCAGCCACGAACTTTCCGCCCGGGATGTCCACTCGTTCATTCGCAAGTGGGGCGTGCCGGGGACGCCGAGTGGATGCTGCGGGTTTGGCGGAAGTGACGGAAGAGGGAGCAGCAGTCGGCGCTGCCGTCTTCGGCTCCTCCCGGCAACCGAGGGGGAGCACTGCTGCGCAGAGTCCCCATCGAGCCAGCTGCATGCCGAGCCTGCCTGACACGGCGCAGAGGTTGGCGTCTCCCGACGTGACCCGCAACCCCGGATTGGACGCGGGCAGCCGAGGCGGCTGTCTGCTAAGCTAGAGACCATGGCTCACCCGCTAGCCAGCGAGCTGGCACCGATCATGGATCGCGAGGTTGACGAGCTGCATCAGATTGTCGCTCGCTGGGTGGTGCAGGAAGAGCGGGAGCCGGAGCGCAACCGGTATCGGCTGTTCGGAGCGGATTTGCGCGAAGTGAAGCGGCGTATTGCTGCGCGGGGAGTGCCGCCCACGTCGGAGGAGGTGGAAATCGCGCTCACCGCCCTCCTGGCGCTGGCAGGCCGGCGCGCGGGAATTCGTCCTGGCTGAATTTCTCGAGAATCACTCTGCGGTTGCGCGAGGCGCATTTGTGGGGAGAATCCCGTTGAGTCCCCGCGACACTTGCGTCGGAGGGCGGCTCAGCGCTACGAGAGCTTTCCCTGCCGAGGCGGTGGTACGCGAAATTGACCTCGCCGTGGTCAGAAACAGTTGGGTCTACGGAGAATGACATGAGCGATCCGGAGCTTTTCAGATACGACGTGCGAGTTCGCCGCCGCATGCTCGACAGCGGAACCCTCACCCAGAAGGAGCTCGACCAAAGACTCGAGCAACTCCCTGACGCGTCGGCCAACTGCGAGGAGATGGAACTCTCCCAGCCCGCGCTTCTGCGCCACGAGGACCCAGCGCCCCCGCCTGAAGTCGTTCCCGTGGCGGAGGCGCCCGCGCCGGCCGTGGTGGGTTTCGCCCCGCCTCAGCCTCGGCCGAGCGTACCGGAGCCCGCCGTACCGCCCATGGCTGCGCCGGTCGTCTTCGAGCCCGAGCCGCCGCCCCCGGTGCCCGTTGCGACCGACGCGATGCCGTCGCCGGCTGCTCCACCTGCCGCGCCGGAGCCCGAGCCACCCCCCCCGCCACCTGCGGCGCCGGAACCTGTCGCCGCCGCCCCGTCGGTCGAAGCGGCGCCACCCCCAATGCCAGCACAGGTGACGCCTCCAAGCACTGCGTCCGTGAGCTCGGCACCGCCTGCTCCTCAGGAACCCGAGGCCTCGGACGACGGCTGGGACGATCCGGTCGAAGAGTCCGCATCCACCGCAGCCGAAGCACCGTCCCAGCCCGCAGCGTCGGAGCCGGGGATCGAGACCCAAGCTGCGCCGAGCCCTGTCCCCGCTGAAACGTCCGGCGAACCGGTCGCGGAGGAACCCGCCGCGTCAGCCGAGCCAGCCGCCGGTGAAAGCCCCGCGGAGGACGAGGCACCATGAACGACGACGCCCGGAATAGTGGTGGAGACCAACCGGGCGAGCCGACGACGGCGGATCAGCGCCAATCGAAGGCGGCGTATGCCGAGCCGGAGTGCGCTGGCGAGTTGCCCGCCATCGACTTTGCGACGTTCGTGCTGAGCATGACCCACTCTGCCCTGATCCATCTGGGTGACGCACCGAATCCCGCGACCGGTGCGACGGAGGTCGACCTCGGGATGGCCCGGCAGACGATCGATATCCTCGGGCTGCTTCAGGAGAAGTGCAAAGGCAACCTCACCGGCGAAGAGGAACGCGTACTGAATCAGTCGTTGTACGATCTCAGAATGCGCTTCGTCGAGGTTGCTAAGTGCACGTAGCTCGGCTTCTGCTGTCCATCGCCTTGGCGCTGGCTGCATTGGCGTGCGGGGTTCTGCGAGGCAACGACAACACGGACGCCGGCCAGACACTCCCGCCGGGTGCGACTCCGGCGGCAAGTCTGGGGGTGGCGCCACCCGCGCGCACCATCATGGTCGGGCCGGGTGCGCAGGCGCCATCGAGCTTCGCGGATCTGGCTGCGAAGGCGGATCCGGCGGTCGTTTTCGTCAAGACATTGCAGGAGCAGCGTGGCAGGACGGGCCGCCGTCGCGTGGTGGGAGAAGGGTTGGGCAGCGCGTTCGTCTACGACCCGAACGGGTTGATCCTCACCAACAATCACGTGATCGAGAATGCAACGGAGATCAACGTGATCTTCGGCGAGGACCGGCGCATGGAGGCCGAAGTCGTGGGGCGAGATCCACCGACCGATGTCGCCGTGCTGCGGGTCAAGGCTACGAACATCCCGTACTTGCCGTTGGGTGACTCGGACGGGGTGCGAATCGGTGATTGGGTGGTCGCGATCGGTAACCCATTCGGCCTGTCGCACACGGTTTCTGCGGGAATCATCTCGGCCAAGGGCCGCACCGGTCAGGACGTGAGAGGACTCGGCGATCCGTCGGGCTACTACAACTTCATTCAGACCGACGCGAGCATCAACCCGGGCAACTCCGGGGGACCGTTGCTCGACATGAAGGGCCGCGTCATCGGCATCAACGCCGCCATCCGGGCGCAGGCGAACAACATCGGGTTCGCGATACCGATCAACATGGTCAAGGAGCTCCTTCCGCAGTTGCTCCAGGACGGTCATGTCAAGCGTTCGGCCGTGGGCATCACGGTCTCATCGGTGCTCGAGCGTGACGTCGCTCGGCTCGGACTGGCGGAGCCCAGGGGCGCCCTGGTTCGCAGTGTGCTGCCGGGGGGGCCCGGCGATCGCGCCGGACTGAAGATCGATGACGTCATCGTGGCCTTCGAGGGTGACGCCGTTTCCGGGCCGGAGAAGTTGCGTTGGCGGGCCAGCCTGGCCGGGAAGGGCAAGACGGTGAGTCTGAGGGTTGCCCGAGGGAAGCGTACCTTCGACCTCAAGGTGACGCTGGGCGAGCTTCCGGAGCAGCAGCCCGGCAAGCCCGTCTTCCCGATGCCGTAGACGCTCGTTGGTCGCGCTGGGCCAGCCTTCGGCTCTCGGTTTGCCGCGGGGGCGGAGTCGTTCGGCCGTCGGTTCGACCCCTTCGGTCGGTCTTGCCCGCGGGAGGGAAGCATGTGTGCCCGCAAACGTAAGGTAGTTTGTGATGAGCTCACCGGAGTCTTCCCCGGATGCCGTAGCGGAAAGGCAGCGTTCGGCCCGCATCCTGTCAGGACGGAGGCCCTCCGGTGGGGCGTACTCCGGCCGATTCGCCTCGGTCCGAGGACACTGTGATCCAAATGTCAGGGGGGTGAATAGCGCCGCCGGGGTGGCGTCAAACCGACAGGTTCAGCTGGCCCGAGAGGCCCGGCGGGCCGAAGCGGAGCATGATCGTGTTCTCATCGAACAGGCGAGGAATGGCGACCCTCACGCCTTCCGTCAGCTGGTTCAGCGGCACCAGCGGCGCGCTTTTGCCATCGCGATGGGCCTACTCCGCGATGAGAACGATGCCCGGGAGGTCGTTCAAGAGGCATTTCTCCGAGTCCACCGAGGTCTGCCCACGTTCCACGGGGGCTCGAGCTTCTTCACCTGGCTCTATCGCATCGTCACCAACCTCTCCATCGACCTCATGCGCAAGCCGTTCCGGCGCGATACCGAGCTCGATGACACGCGCCAGTTGCCCGACGAGGCCGACATCCCCCTGCTCTCGCGGATCGAGGGAGCGGACCCGCTGGAGGCCGTGCGCTGCAAAGAGATCAACGATCGGATCCAGGCGGCGCTCGACGCGCTGCCCCCCTATCACCGGGGTGTCATCCTGATGCGCGAGATGGAAGGCATGAGCTACGAGGAGATGGCCCGGGCGATGCGCGTTTCGAAGGGGACCATCATGAGCCGCCTGTTTCACGCGCGGCAGAAGCTCCAACGAGCGCTCGCCGACTGTTATGCCGAGCAGATTGGGCCTCGCGTGCGCGCAAAGGACCAGCAGCGGTGAGCCGACTCGAGCATCAAGCCGTCATGCAGTACTACGACGGAGAGCTTTCGCCGACCGAGGCAAGAGCGCTGGACTGGCGACTCGCAGCCGACCCGGAGCTCCGAGAAGTGCTGGCCGGGCTGGAGCAGATTGGCGCCGTGGTGGTTGCCGTCGCTGAGGCGCGGGCTGCCGCCGCCGACGATATCGCCGAGGCCGTGATGCGGCGGGTCGGAGCTGAGGCTTCGGGCGTCCGGCCGCGGTTGACGGATCTGGCCGCGTCCCCTGCGGTCGACCCCGAGCGTCCCGAGCCCCCGGTGCCACGACGGATCTGGGCTGCAGCGGCTGGGCTGGCGGCCGTCTCCGTGGCAGCGGGGGTAGCCTGCATCGCGTTCTACGGGTCGATCGAGCGAGAGGCCGAGCGACCGGTTCTTGCCCTGTCGGCGCGGCCAGGTGACTGGGCTCCCCAGGCGCGGCTCCGTTCAGGGACCCCCGAGCTCGCACCCCCTGAACGAGTCGAAGCGGTTCCGGCGATTGCCATCGAGTCTGTCGACTTCGGCGCGCACGGAGGCGCCATCTTCATGGTTCCCGGGGACAGCGTCGACACGCCTGTCGTGTGGCTGGTGGACGAGCCGGCGGAAACCGGCGATAGGATGGACCTGCCATGAGATCCACCTGCATCGCCCTGGCCGTGGCACTCGCTCTGGCGCACGTCGCACCCACCGTTCGAGCCGATCCCGCACCGCCGGGCAAGGCTCCAGCGAAGGCCGAGGCGCCCAAGCCGGCTCCGGCAGCGACCCACCAGGCGGTGGTTCTGGTCCTGCATGCAACCAACTCGGGGCGCGGCATCGACAAGCGCATCGGCAAGATGCCGGAGCTGGAGAAGCCCCCCTTCTCCTCCTTCGACAGTTACCGGCTGCTCATGCGACGCCGTCTTCCCTTGAGCAAGTCGAGCGCCAAGAAGCTGAGGCTGCCCAATGGGCGCATTCTGCAGACCGAGCTGGTCGACGTGCTGCCGCGGGAATTCGTGCGGATTACGTCCAGTATCAATCAGCCCGACGGCGGAGATTTCCTGCCGCTACTCGAAGTCAAAGCAAAGCTGGGGCAGTCCTTCATCGTGGCCGGGCAGAGCCACAAGAACGGCATCCTGGTGCTGGTGATTCGCGTCGAGGCGGCGGCCTCGAACCAGGGACGGGCAGGCAAGAAGCAGTAGCGCACCACGGACCGCTGGCTCGGTGCCGGCGAGGTGGGGCGCCACGGGCTGCGCCGGCTCGACTGCAGGCGGTCAGTCGCAGCCCGCTTCGGGGAGGGTCATCGAGAAGACCGTGCCGCGCCCTGGCGTGCTGTGCACTTTGAGCTTGCCTCCATGCGCCACCACGATTTCGCGCACGATGGCCAGCCCCAGGCCGGTCCCACGTTCGCTTTCTCGCGTGGTGTAGTACGGCTCGAACACCTTCTCCAGACTGGCGGGGTCGACACCCACTCCGGTGTCGGCGACTTCGATGTGGACCCACCCACGCCGCATTCGAACGGAAACCGTCAGTCGACCACCGTTCTCACTCATGGCCTGAGCGGCATTGGTGAAGAGATTGACAAAGACCTGCACCAAGTGTCCCGCAATGCCCCGAACATAGGGAGGATCAGTGCAGAGATTGCGGTTCACCTCGACTTGGCAGACCGAGAACTCGTGCTCACAGAACTTGAGCGCCTTGTCGACGACGTCGTTGAGCGACACGGATACGCGCGATTCCGACGACGGCCTGGAGTACTCGACCAGATCTCGCGCGAACTGCTGTGCTCGCAGCGCAGCCTCGGTGATGCGTCGCAAGCGCTCTTGCTCGTCTTCGGGGCGGTCCTCTTGCTCGGCCTGCCGCTGCAGGAACTCGGCATAGGCCATGATGGACGTGAGGGGATTGTTCAGTTCGTGCACGACGTTCGCGACGATTTGCCCCAAGGAGGCCAGTTTCTCCCCCTGGATGATCCGAGACTGGAAACGCTCGAGATCGCGTCGCAGCCGAGCGAGTTGTTCGTGGGTCCGTGCGCTGCGGAGAGCACCCTTCAATACGGCGCCGGCGCGTTCGACGAGCCGCGCTTCGCAGGTATCGGATTCCAGCAGTGAAGGGGCCTCGCTGGCCACGTGCAGGGTGGAACCGTCGAAGTCGTCGAGCTTGACGACCCGCTCGTGGGGGAGTCCAGGGAAGAGGCGCTCCGGCGCAGTGCTGGAGTCTGCGGGATGCCCGCTCGGGCCGAACCATTGCACCAACCAGTCACGTTGGTCGGGACGCGCGACCCGTACGCCCACGGCGCAGCGAGGCAGCACGTTGGCCACTCCCTGGGTACCCTGCCGGACCACCTCGGCCAAGCCTCCCACCTGGCTGAGGCGAGCCGACAGCAACACCAGTTCGTCGAGCCAGCGAATCTCCGCCGACTTCCCGAGCGGTTGTCGCTGCGACGGGGCAGGTTCGAGCTCGCGCGTGTCCGAACGGACCCCCTCGCCGTTGGCCGGGCTGTCGGGCTTCTCGTCGAACTTGTGGTTCATCAGTGTGAATCCTCCGTGTTGGGCTCCTCGCTGGCCTTTTCCAGATCGAGGATCTTCGCGCCCCCCACGTAGCTCTTGGTCTCATACTTGGTGATCTTGCCGATCTTGCGCACGATCTCCGCCATCCGTTCCGATTCACTGATGATGACTGCGGCCGCTTTGTGCTGTGGCGTCCCCTCCTCATGGTGTCGCAAGAGCAGCTGCGCATAGCCAATCACACTGGTGAGCGGTTGGTTCAACTCGTGCGCAGCTCCCCCGGCCAATTCCGCGACGATGGCCTGCTTCTCGCGAGTCTGCAGTTCGTCTTGGGCCTTGCGTAGTCGTGACTCCATGCGCAGCCGCTCTCGAATGTCCGTGAACACTGCGACCGACCCCACAGGCTTCTGATTGTCCATGATCAGCGCCGCAGAGAGGTTCACTGGAACGGCCACACCACTCGCACTCAGCAGGTCCACGCGGTACGACTCGAGGCGACCGTGACCGCTGACGGACGGATCGAAGATCTTGTCCATTACCTCGCGCCCGACGCCCTCCGGATACAGGTCGTCCAGCGACAGGCCGCGCACGGCCGCCTCAGCCGGATGACCGAGGATTCGGGAGGCGGCGCGGTTGAACAAGAGGATTCTGCCCTCCAGGTCAGCGGAGACGATCCCGTCCACGGAGCTGTCGATGACGCGTTCGAGAAACTCCTTGGTCTGTTTGAGCTCGACGGACGTTTCGCGCTCGAGCGTCACGTCGCGGAACGTACACAGTACTGCACTGCCTTCTTGGAGCACGGAGCTGAAGCTGGCGGCAGCAATCAGCTCCTCACCCCGCCCCGACTTGAACCGGAGGTCCACGCCCCGTGGATAAACGCCGCCGTTGAAACCACGGAGCAACCGCTGAGCCCGATCGCGTTCGGTGTCCACCAGCAGCCCGGCAAACGCGACACCCACCAACTCGCTTTCCTCGTAGCCGGTGATTTCCCGAGCGCGCGGATTGGCGAAGAGAACCTGCCCTTCGGCATCGACGACGATCATTCCATCGGCTGCGCTTTCGAAGAAGTCGGCATACCGTTGGAAGAGGCGCACGCGGCGTTCGGCTTCGACGCGTGCTTCGGCACTCTGTGCGGTTTCGTCTCGCAGCGATTGCAGGATCTGGGCGTTGCGGAGGGCGATAGCCGTGGCATTTGCTACCGTGTGGACGAGCGCCATCTCGTAGTCGCCCAAGCTGGTGGGCGACCGAGAGCGCAGGAAGATGACCCCCATGGGCCGGTGTTCGTGCAGAATGGGCACGAGCGCCAGGGAGGTGAATTTCAACGACGGCTCCGCCAGCCGGACCATCTCCAGCAGCGGATGCTCGGTGGCGTCCTTGATGTCCAAGGCGCGGCCCGTGGAGAGCACCTGGCGGATCTCCGGGTATTTCACCAGGTTGATCTGCAGGTCTCGGAGTTGCTCGTCATCGCTGGAGGCCACGACGTAGCCGAGGTCACGCTGGTCCCCGACGAGGACGATGCTGCAACGGTCCACCCGCGCGATTTCCGCTACCCGCTGCGTGACCTGGAAGAGGATCTCGCGCACGTCGAGTGCCAGCGCCAGCGCTTGGGTCAGCTCGAGTACGGCCTGGGAATCGCTTTCTCGGCGTGTCTGGCGTTCTACGAACTCGCGGATGCGAAGCTGGCTGGTGACGCGCGCGACCAATTCCGCCGGTCGAAATGGCTTGTGCACGTAGTCGTCGGCCCCGGAGCTGAATACTCGTCGGATGTCCTCATCCGAGTCCAGCGCCGTCAGCACGACCACCGGGACGTCTTCGAGTTGCGGGCGGGCGCGCATGTGGCGCAGCACGGCATAGCCGTCGGGCTCCGGCATCATCAGGTCCAGCAGGACCAGGGCGGGGTGGAGCTTCTCCAGCAGGGCCAGGGCTTCGGCCCCGCCGGCCGCGGTGACGCAGTCCAGCCCTTCGGCCGTCAGCGTTTCGGTGAGGACGTGCCGGCTGACCGAGTCGTCGTCGACGATGAGAACGGACCCACTGAGCGCCACGGAGCAGAATGGTACGAGATAAACCAGGGGCCGTGCAAACGCCGGGGGATACAGGGAGCCGATCGGTCGGATGCGGGTACGCCAGGGGTTGCCAAGGAGTCTTCTTGTGGCAGTCTCCGCCCCGCGATGCCCAACGGCGTGCCGCGCCTGCCGCGCCTGCCCAATCTGCATGACCTGGCCAACTTTGCCCGGATGCTGGATTTCCGGACCGTGTCCCGGTGGGTGGGCCTGGGTCTGATCGTCGGTGTCGGGGCCGGGCTCGGGGCGGCGGCGTTCTTCATCGCCATGGACTACGTGCGCCAGGTCGTGCTCCACGGGTGGGCGAACTTTCCCACCCTGGAGCCCCACGGCGAGCCCTCCTTCTTCCAGGTCGAGCCAGACGGTCCCGTACGGTGGTGGCTCGTGGTGCTCGCGCCCGCGGTGGGCGGTCTGCTTTCGGGCTTGATTGTGTTCCGGTTTGCGCCGGAAGCGGAGGGCCACGGGACTGATTCGCTCATTGAGGCGTTTCACGAGAAGCGCGGGATCGTGCGACGACGCATTCCGGTGGTGAAAGGCCTCGCGTCTGTGCTGCTCATCGGAACCGGCGGCTGCGCCGGTCGAGAGGGACCGATCGCTCAGATTGGCGCGGGGTTTGGTTCCATCCTGGCTCGGCTTCTCAAGTTGTCGGCGCGCGAACGGCGACTGCTGCTGCTGGCGGGCGCCGCAGGTGGGATCGGTGCCATCTTCCGGACCCCACTCGGGGCGGCTCTGTTCGTCGTGGAGGTCCTGTACCGAGACGATTTCGAAGTGGACGCGCTGGTTCCAGCCGTGCTGGCCTCTGTCGCCGCCTACTCGGTGTTCACGTTGATTTTTGGCCAAGGAGCCATGTTCGCCACCGAGGCGAGCTACGCGTTCAATCCGCGCCAACTTCCGCTCTACCTGCTGATGGCGATCGTCGCTTCGCTGGTGGGAGTGCTGTACATTCGGGTCTTCTATGGCACCCGCGACCACGTGTTCGCGAAGTTGCCGATACCACGTGCCATCAAGCCGATGCTGGGAGGATTGTGCGTTGGCCTGATGGCGCTGGCGCTGCCTTACGTCGGTCTGAATATTGGGCTCGGTGCAGGCTATGGTTGGCTGCAGGAGGCCCTGCGGCCACAGAGCCAAGCGTTTCAGATGGGGTGGTGGGGAGCCTTGCTCATGCTGGGCGTTGCGCTGGCGAAAATCCTGGCCACGTCACTGAGCGTCTCCTCGGGCGGGTCCGGTGGAGTCTTCGGCCCCTCCGTTGTCATCGGCGGCATGCTGGGGGGCGCGTTTGGGCTGGCCTTCCATCAGTTGTTGCCGAACGTCGTACCGCAACCCGGCGCCTTCGTGATCGTCGGCATGGCCTGCTTCTTTGGTGGGGTGGCGCACGTCCCCATCTCTTCGTTGGTGATGGCGAGCGAAATGACCGGGAGCTATGACCTGCTGGTCCCGCTCATGCTCGCCGAGGTGGCGACCTTCGTCCTGGTGGGACGCTGGAAGCTGTACGAGAAGCAGGTTCCGTCGCGTCGCGACTCGCCTGCCCATGGCGGTGAGTACGTGCTCGATCTCTTGCAGGACATTCGCGTTCGAGATGTCGTGCAGGAGCGGCGCGACGTGATCACGCTCGAGGCTTCCACGCCGCTGGAACCGCTGTTGCGGCAGGCGTCGGAGAGCACGCAGGCGGTCTTTCCCGTAATGTCTGCCAAAGGAACGATGCAAGGAATCGTCACGATCGATACCTTGCGTGCTGCGTTCTTCCACGAAGACATCGGGCGACTCGCCATCGCGGCGGATTGCGCCATGCCGGTTGCGGCGGTGGAGCCGGACAACACGCTGGCCGAAGCGTTGGAGCAGTTCGCCGCCTCGCACTACCCGCAGCTACCGGTGGTCGACCCGGATGATCGCGACCGGGTGCTGAACTTGATCAGCTACGAGGAGTTGCTGCAGGCGTACAGCAGCGAGCTCATGCGGCGACGCGGGGAGAACGATCCGATTCCGCCCGCCTCGGAGTAGCTGCGCTCACTCGAGCAGGGCGGGGGGCGCGGTCTCGACCGTGACGCCGTCGGTGCGAAGCTCCGACTCGATCTCGGTGCGGTCGCCGACCACCACCACCACCAAATGATCCGGGTCCAGCCAGCCGGTGGCTTCCGCCTGCACGTCGGAGTGGCTCAGGGCTGCTACCCGCTGGGCGAAGCTGGCGTAGTACGTCGGCTGCAGCTGGTAGCTGAACAGATCGGTGGCGTCCACGCCCAGCGCCGCCACGGACTGAAGATGTGCGCCCAACGAGTTGGTGGCGTCCGCCCGAGCACGCTGCACTTCTTCTAGAGTGATGGGTCGCCCCAAGCTTGGATTCTTCGCGCGTCGTAGCTCGAGTTGGATCTGCTCCAGAGCCGGAGCGGTCACGTTGGTCGCCACCGTCGTCGTGACCACGAAGGCGCCCCAGTGGCGGGTGGCGATGGCGCGGGAGTGGGCGCCGTAGGTGAAACCGTGTTTCTCGCGCAGGTTGGTGTTCAGCCTCGACGTGAACAACCCGCCCAACAGGCTGCTCAAGAGTTGCCGAGCCTCGTGCCCTGCTGCCGCTCGGCGTGGAAACGCATGCGCCACGAACAAGGCGCTTTGGACCGCGCCAGGACGATCGACCAGCGCGATGCGGGTCTGCTTCGGGGAGGCAACGTCCACGGGTCGGGGTTCACCCTGGGGTGCGGTGGAGCGCCAGGCGGCGAAGTGCCGACTGACCGCTGCTTCGACGTCGGGCCAGCTCACCCCGCCGGCGAGCACGAGAGCAACCCGCGAAGGTGTGAAAGCTCGGCGGTGGAACGCGCGCAGGTCGTTGGTGCTCAGTGCGCGCACGTCGGGGATGCTGCCGCGGACCGGTGCCCCGTGCGGCGCTCCGAGCAGCAGCCGCAGGCCTGCCAGGGAGGCCAAGCGTAGCGGCTTCTGCCGCTCGGCGCGCAGGCTGTCGACCCACTCGCTTCGCACACGCTCGAACGCCTCCTCGCCGAAGGCGGGCTCCCGCACGACTTCTCCCAATAGCTCCAATCCCGCTTCGAGGTCTGCAGGCAGAACCAGCAGGCCCAGCTGGCAGTAGTCACGTCCGGCATCGGACTCGAGCACGGACCCGAGGGACTCGGCAGCCTCGGCGAGCGCGAGCCAAGAGCGCCTCCGGCTGCCCTCGGTCAGCATGCGGGTCGTGATTGCCGCGAGTCCACTCTTGCCGATGGGAAGCGAGCCCGCGCCGTCTCGGGTCACGACGGAGATCGAAACCACGCCGGCTGATCTCGGCACCAGGAAGACGCTCAGTCCGTTGGCGAGGACGTGGACTTCCGCGGGAGGGTAGGCGAGATGCCCCGCCGTGCCGGCAGGAGGGACACGGTTGCGCCAAGTCTGCTCGGCCTGCGGCTCGGCCGCCGCCGCCGTCGTGGCAGGGTCTCTGCTGGGCGGCGCGGCCGGCGGTCGCGAGCAGCCGACGCTGAGCCAGCCCCACACGAGGATCAGACCGAGCCAGCACCACCGTGTCATGGTCGAGTGCTCGTCGAGCTGGCGGCTGCGGGCTCAGTGATGACTACTGCGCGGGAATCGGGCCGCAGGTGCTGCTGGACGGCGTGACGAACGTCCTGCTTCGAGACGGCGTGCAGCTCTTGCAGGTAGGTCTCGAGGTGTCCGGGGTCGCCGAGGTAGTGATTGAACCGCTGCAGCAGTCCCGCACGACCCGAATCGCCTCCAGGCCCATTCAGCTCCTGCAGCTCACTGGCGAGGTCCACCAGGCGCTGACGCTTGGCGCGGGCGAGTTCCGCGTCCGTTGGGCCTTTCACCGCTAGGTCAGACAGCACCTGGTCGATGCTCTCCTCGAGGCGTCGCACGCTCTTGCCGCTAGCAGCGGTGGCGCTCAGCAGGGCCATGCTGCAGAGCTCGTTCGCGTCGATCGCTGCGTCCACCCCCGTCGCCAGCCGCTGCTCCACGACGAGGGAGCGGTAGAGCCGCGTGGCTTTGCCCTGGGCAAGAATCGCCATCGCCAGGTCGAGCGGAAGATCCTCCGAGGAGTAAGCCGGCGGCGCAATCCAGGCCATGCTGACCTTGGCCAGCTCCACCGGCTCCGTCACCCGCTGCCGGTGGGCTGCTGCCAGCGGTGGCGTCACCTGCCGAGTGCGCCGGGGGCTGGCTCGTGACGGCAGGGTGCCGAAGTACCGGTCGACCAGTCGGCGAGCCACCGCTGAATCGAAGTCACCGGCGAGCACCAGGGTTGCATTGCCGGGAGCATAGAATGCGGTGAAGAAGTCCCTCACATCCTGCAGCGTGGCCGCGCGGAGGTCCGCCGGCGAGCCAATGATGGCCCCATGGTAGGGATGACCCGAAGGGAAGAGCGCATCGAGTAGGGCCAGGGTGCTGGGACCGTACGGCGAATTCTCGTAGGACTGGCGCCGCTCGTTCAGAACCACACTGCGCTGGACGTGCAGGCGCTGCTGGGTGAGAGACCCTGCCATGAAGCCCATGCGATCGCTCTCCAGCCAGAGCGCGAGCTCGAGGTGCTCGCGTGGGACGGTCTCGAAGTAGTTGGTGCGATCCCAGCTTGTGGTGGCGTTTGCGTTGGTTGCCCCGGCAGACTCGAGCAACGGATCGAAACGTTTGCCGACGTGCTTCGAGCCTTCAAACATGAGATGCTCGAAAAGGTGAGCGAAGCCCGAGCGGCCGGGGGGCTCGTTCGCAGGGCCCACGTGGTACCAGAGATTGACCGCCACGAGTGGCAGGGAGTGATCGCGGTGCAGGATCACCTCCAGCCCGTTGGCTAGGCGATACTTCTCGAATTCGAGAGCGGGCAACCGAGCTCCGTCAGACGGCGCCGCATCCGCAGCACTTGTGGGAACGTGGGGTCCCGACGCGGGCTGAGCCAGGACACCGGAGACGGGCAACCAGCCGAGAACGCACAGCAGTGCCGGGATGGTGGGTCGCAGCCGCATGGGGACCACGGTACGACACTTCCGCGTCCGGCCGGCTTGGCTTTCCCGCGGATCCCCAATTGCTGAAGCAAGTCAGCATGTTAGGGACGCAGCGGCGAAGTTGGCGTCGAGGCTTTTTGGGTCGGTCGGAATTCGGCTAAAATGACTCTTGGACTTGGGCCACCGGAACCGGGAGGAGTGTGCCCATGCTTTTTCCCAGAGTTCTTTCCAGCCTACTCGCTTCAGCTCTGTTCGCGTCTGCGATCGCTGTCCCGTTGGGCGTCTTGATCGCACCGGGCTTGGCGGATGCCGCGCCGGCCGCACGCTATCGCGTCGGCGCTCGACTGCGGGCCAGGCAGGCCTGCACGGTCCAAGGCTACGCCATCAAGAAGGGTGTGGTCCTGACTGTGGTCGCCGTGAATCAGAACGACGAAGGCAAGGTCGGTTCCCTCGACCTGAGCTTCAGTGGCATGACGATTTCCGGTGTCGACGTAGCGACCGTACAGAAGTACTTCGGGCCGGCCTGAGCGAGCCCCCAGGCGGGAGCCGGCGCCAAATGGCGGAGCGCAAATGTCGATCACTGGTTGTACTTGCGCCGCACGCACCCCGTTTGGGGTGGGGCCCGTTTGGCGCTCCGCACTAGGAGTCGCCGTGCGGGTCCTCCGCTGGACCGGACCGAGGGTGGCGGCCCAGCGGAGGACCGCTCCCTTGCGGTCTGCGCGGAGTCCCTTGTTGTCTTGGGCGGCACCTCCGGTGCCGACGTGCGGGGCGGGGTCTGGCGAAGACCCCGAAAAAGCAACTGGAAGCTGTGCGCTGCGGTGAAACGACGATGTTGATCGGTCTGGTTTGGGCGGCTGCTGGACTCACCTGTGCGACGGCACCTCAGGTGGACGTGTACACGATGGGCTCCGGAGCCGCTCTGTTCGAGCGCTTCGGGCACGCCGCCATTTGCACGGTGTGCGAGGCAGAGCCTCGCAAGACTCGATGCTACAACTACGGCACCACGGACTTCGACACTCCGCCCCAGGAGCTCGGCTGGCGATTCATTCGTGGCGGAGCCGTGTTCTGGGTGTCGGTGTGGGATCGCGGCTCCATGCTTCGGAGCTACGTGCAGTCGGGCCGAAAGGTTTGGCGCCAACGGTTGCCGCTCAGCCCGAACCAGGCTCGACAAGTGGCGGCCAAGCTGCAGGTCGATGCGCTGGAGGAGAATCGCCGCTACGCCTATCACCACTTCTACGACAACTGCACCACGCGGGTTCGCGACATCGTCGACCAGGCCACTGGCAAGGCGTTGTCGCAGGGTAGTCGAGCACAGCTGGCACTCAGCTATCGAGAGTTGGCGCGTGAGCGGCTGCGCGATCAGACCGGACTTCTGATCGTCTCGGACTTTCTCGTGGGGCGCGGTGCCGATCGTCATCCCACGCGCTACGAGGCGATGTTTCTGCCCAGCGTGATGCGCGTAGCCATTGCGGAACGGCTCGGCGTACCGCCCGAGCCAATCAACGCCCCGTTGGGATTCGTCCTGCCCCCGGGCAACTCGGGGCGAGGCTGGATGCTCGCCGTGGCAGGTCTGCTCTCGGCGCCGCTGGCCGGCGCCCGACGTTGGCCGGGCTGGGGCCGATCGGCTCGGGGGCTGGTGGGGGGAGTGCTCGGGGCGGTTGGTCTGCTGGTGTGGGCCGTTGCCTTCGTGAGCACCGTCCCGGAGCTGAGCACCAATGAGGCTCTGCTCCTGTTCGTGCCGGTCGACCTTTGCCTGACCTGGGTCGGCCCACGGTGGTGGTTGCCCTATGTGCGCGTGCGTCTGGTCATGCTGGCTGCGCTCTCTGCCCTGCTGGCTGTCGGGGTGCTCCTGCAACCGTTGCTCCATCTGATCCCCATCGTGGCGCTGCCGCTGCTGCTGATCTTGCTGGAGAAAAGGGCTCCGGGCGCCGTCGAGGGAGCCTGACGGGCTTGGGAATCGACATTCGCCCGAAGCGTCACTAACTTGCGCTGCAACGAATGCCCGATTCTCGCAGATCCGTTCCGCCTCGTGGGCCCGGCGGGGGTACCCCGCTGGGTGGTGGTGCCTCTTCCCGCACCTGGGTGTTCCTCGCCTTGCTCGCCTTGAGTTGGTTCGGCTTCCGCTATCTCGCCGGCAACGCCGCACAACACGCGCCCATCCCGTACTCCGCCTTCTATGCGCTGGTGAAAGATGACCGGGTGGCAGAGGTCACGTTCAGAGGCCAAGAGCTGGTCGGGATGCTCAAGAGCGAGCAGCAGGTGGAGGGCAAGTCGATCCAGGAGTTTCGCTCGATGCTGCCGCTGCAGGAAGATCGCGAACTCTTGCCTCTGCTGCGGGAGAAAGGCGTCAAGGTCAGCGTGGAAGGCGTGGAACAGCCAATTCTGCCCACCCTGCTCTACTACGGTGTCATGCTGGCGCTCTTGGTCGGGGGCTGGATGTGGCTGCGCCGTGCGCAGGGGATGATGGGATCCGGGGGGCCGCTCGGAGGCATCCTCAAGGGGCGGACGCGTCGCTTCGAGCGCGAGGCGCAGGTGGAGGTGAAGTTCGACGACGTGGCCGGCCTGAAGTCTGCCAAGCTCGATCTCGAGGAAATCGTCGATTTCCTCAAGGAGCCTGAAAGCTACCGCCGGCTGGGGGGCAAGGTGCCCCGCGGCGTCTTGCTGGTGGGACCTCCGGGCACGGGCAAGACCCTGCTCGCCCGAGCGGTCGCGGGTGAAGCCGGTGTCCCGTTCTTCTCCATCAACGGTTCCGAGTTCATCGAGCTCTTCGTGGGCGTGGGGGCATCGCGGGTGCGGGAGTTGTTCGACGACGCGAAGAAGGTGGCCCCCGCCATCATTTTCATCGACGAGATCGACGCGGTCGGTCGGTCGCGTGGCACGGGCATGGGCGGAGGCCACGACGAGCGGGAACAGACGCTGAACCAGCTGCTCTCGGAGATGGACGGTTTCTCGCGCAACGACCTGACCATCGTCATTGCCGCCACGAACCGCCCCGACGTCCTCGATCCGGCGCTGCTGCGCCCGGGTCGGTTCGACCGGCGTGTGGTCATCGATCGCCCGGAGCTCGCTGCCCGGCGTGCCATTTTGGAGGTCCACACCAAGGACAAGCCGCTCGGCTCCGACGTCAACCTGGGGTTGATCGCGAGCAGCACCCCGGGGTTCTCGGGCGCCGATTTGGCCAACCTGGTCAACGAGGCGACCCTGGGAGCCACGCGGCGCGGCGCCAATGCCATCGAGCGGCAAGACTTCAGGGCTGCGTACGACAAGATCGTACTGGGAGATCCTCGCGAAACCAAGCTCGACCCCGAAGAGAAGCGACGGGTGGCGATTCACGAGGCTGGCCATGCTGTGGTGGCGCACTTCTCGGAGCATTCCGAGCCGCTGCAGCGGGTGACCATCATCCCGCGCGGCATGGCGCTGGGCGTCACACAACAGACGCCAGCCGGCGAGCGGCACATGATGACGAAGCCCGAGCTCGAATCGAGGCTCCGGATGATGATGGGGGGTCATGCGGCCGAGCGAGCCGTCCTGGGAGACGTTTCCTCCGGGGCGGCCAACGACCTGCAGCGAGCGACGGAGCTGGCGTTCAAGATGGTCGCCCATTTCGGCATGAGTGAGCGTGTCGGTCCCATGTTCCTGGAGCACCGCACGGAGCATCCCTTCCTCGGCCAAACCATCGCCACCGAGGGCGGGACCAGTGATGCCACGGTGCACATGGTGGAGCTCGAGGCGCAGGTGATCCTGCGTGACGCCTACGACAAGGCCGAGGCGCTGGTGCGTGCGCGCCGCGTGGAGCTGGATCGGCTAGTGGGCGCGCTGCTCGATCACGAATCGATCGAATGCGACGAATTGCACGGACTGCTCGGCTCTCCGGTGTCGGAGCGTTGCGTGCCGCTGGCATGATGCGCCCGCCGGCCGTCAATTCTTCAAGATCTCGTCGGTCGCGATCTGCCAGAAGCTGGTACTCCGCTGCTTCTCCTGGCGATGCTGGAACGAGTGCACGCGCTGGAGCACCGTCGCCGTGCGGTGCCCCGGCAACTGCTCGGGGTGTCGCTTCCCCTGATCGAGGTAGCACCGCAGGAAGAGACTACTCGGATCCGTGGGTAGGGCGCTGACGTTGCGGAGCCATTTCTGCCATTTCTCGGGTGCCAGTACATACTGTTCGACGTTTGAGACGTAGAACACCGATACCGTGAGCTGCCGGCGCGCGAGCTCTCGCCCCACCGACTGCAGCGCGTGACGTCCAGCGAAGTCGCCGACCACGGGAATGATTCGGTTCTGACGGTGCATGCGCTGCACGAGCTGAAACGCCGCTTCGGTCGCCAGGAATCCTTCCGACTTGCCCGTCGGAGTGGTCGCGCTGAGGATTTCTCGCAGGGTGGGGTATTTGCGACCGCTTTCGGCGAGCTCGAACTTGGTCTCCAACTGTCCCTCGAAGAACGCCTCGTGCGCGTTTCGCAGGAGCTCACGGTCTTCCGCGCTCAATCGTATGCGGTAGTCGCGTCGGATGCGCTCGACCAGACGTTCATGCTGGCTGAGGAAGTGATCGTGGTCCGGCGGAGCTCGAAGGGTGTGCTGGAACACCGCGGACAGCTCGGCGGTCTTGTCCGGGGCGTCTGCCGAGGAGACGGGTCTGCCGAGAAGCAGAGCGAGAAACTCGCTGCGATTCTGTGCAGTGTCGAAGATGGCCTTGTACAGCAGATGCAACAGCGCGTTCTGTCGGCGGATGTCGATGATGAACGCCAATGCCGGCTTCGAGAGCGCGATGTAGGTGAAGTTCTGCTCCGGGCCGACTCCGAGGTAGACGCCGCCGGGTCGCGCCCACCGAGCCAGTGGTTCGGCGACCTGGAGGTAGGAGGTTTCGTTCGAGACGTAGTTGGTGCTGAAGAAGTGCTCATCGGGCTCGCTGAGCTCGGAGAAGAGGCGGGCGAACTCCGCTGTCGAGAGCGGGGGATACTCCGCGGCAGGGGGCGGGGTGGCCTGGGACGCAGCGCTCGGTGGCGCGGCCGTACTGGCTTTCCCTCGGGCACTGACCGCGACCAACGGTGGTTTCGGGCGGTCCTCGGCGGGCGCGTGGCCACGGCGCTCACAACCCGCCAGTAGCGCCAATGCGGTGAGCAGCCAGACGCGCCTTGATGGTGATCGATGCCTCATGCTCCTGGGTTCGAAACGCACCAGCGGCGCGGCGCGATTCCGCCGGGGTCACCGAACCGCGCGACGGGAGACGGAGTCCTCGCGGCCCATGGGCCGACCCTTGCGGTGTGCCTTCCAGCGGCGCCGGTTCCTACGCCGAGCATCTGGATTGTGGTACACGCCGCCGGGACTACTGCCAGGGGAATTCAGTGACCGACGCGCTCATTCAATACATCGTTCTGGTCGACGCTCACGCTGCCGCGTGGGGGCTCGTGTTCGTCCTCGTGTTCATGACGGTGGAGAGCTCCTTCGTTCCGTTCCCCAGCGAAGTGGTGATGATTCCGGCCGGTTTCCTGGCAGCCCGCAGCAGCCTGTTGCTCGCCTCACCGGTGGCGGATGCGACCCTCGCGGTTCTGGTGGGCGTCGTCGGATCCCTCGTGGGCGCATTCATCAACTACTACCTGTCCATGCGCCTCGGGCGCCCCTTCCTCCACAAGTACGGCAAGTACTTCTTCCTCAAGCCCGAGAAGATTGAGCGCGCCGAGGAGATCTTTCGCACCTACGGTCCCGGAACCACCTTCGTGTGCCGGCTGCTACCTGGAATCCGACAGCTCATCAGCATTCCGGCAGGCGTGTCTCGAATGCCGATCGGTAGCTTCAGCCTTTGGACGGGCTTGGGCGCCGGCATCTGGGTCACCATCCTTACCGTCATCGGCTACTCCATCGGCGCCAGCACCGCCGACAAGGACTACGCGGTCATCGTCCACACCGGCAAGGACATGCTGCGCGCGAACCTGCACTGGATACTGCTGGCGTGCGCAGTCGTTCTGGGTGGGTACATCTGGGTACAGCATCGCGTGATGCAGCGGCGCGGCGACAAGCCGGACGGTGACGACGGCTGCGATGCGTGAATGCTGAGATGCAGCGCTCGTACCGAGCCCCGCGAGCTTTGCTCGCGGGGGGTTGTTTGAAATCGCCGGGGCTGTGAAGATTGACCGCCTGGAGGTCCCTGTGCCGAAGCGTGTGTGTCTGATCGTCATTTTCGCGAATCTCTGGCTGGTGCCCCGCGTGGCCGCAGCGGCGGTCATCAGTGAGGAACGACTAGCCAGCCTACCCGCGTGGCTGCGCGGCACTGTGCTGGGAGTCGAATTCTGGCAGTACCTGGCGCTGCTGTTCATCCTGCTCGCCGGCCTGGTGGTGCGGAAGATCATCCAGGTGGTCGTGGCGGGGCGAGTGAGGAAGCTGGCCGACAAGGCGGGACAGCAGTGGGCCATCAAGCTCGTCGACGTGTTTGGCTCGCCCGGCGCGACGCTCGTCATGGCCGCGATGCTGCGTCTTGCCTATCCCGAGCTCGGACTCACCGCGGGCGCTGTGGCCGCCTTGTCGGTTGCGGTGCGAATGCTGGTTGTCGTCTCCATCGTTTGGTCCATCTACCGCCTGATCGACGTGCTCGCCGAGCGGATGGCCGTGAAGGCCGCCGAGACCGAGTCCAAGCTCGACGACCAGCTGGTGCCGCTGGTCCGCAAGTCCCTCAAGGTGTTCTGTGTCATCGCGGGCGTGCTCTTCATCCTGCAGAACCTGGATGTGAATGTCGCCTCGCTGCTGGCAGGCTTGGGCATCGGTGGCTTGGCGGTGGCTCTGGCTGCCAAGGACAGCATCGCCAACTTCTTCGGCAGCATCATGATTTTCGTCGACCGCCCGTTTCAGATCGGCGACTGGGTGGTGGTGGACGGGTCCGAGGGGATCGTGGAGGAAGTCGGGTTTCGGTCCACCCGCATCCGCACCTTCTACAACTCGGTGATCACGCTGCCCAACGCCAAGTTCACCGAGACCAAGATTGACAACTACGGCGTGCGTCAATACCGGCGCACCTACGTGACTTTGGGCCTGACCTACGACACCACGCCCGAGCAGATGCAGGCGTTCGTCGAAGGGATTCGCGCGATCGTCCAGGCCAACCGGTACTCACGCAAGGACTACTACGAGATCCACATGTCCGGGTTTGGCGCGCACTCGCTGGACGTGATGGTGTACATCTTCTTCAAGGTCGACAACTGGTCCGCAGAGCTCCGGGAGCGTCACAACGTCTTTCTGGAGATCATGCGGCTGGCGCGCGACGTCGGCGTCCAGTTCGCGTTCCCGACACAGACGCTTCACGTGGAGTCGCTGGCTGCGCCTGGCGCCCAGCGGAATCCACCCCAACCGCTCGCGGAGCCAAAGCTCGCCGAGGTGGTCCGCGCGTTCGGTCCGGACGGGGAGCGGGCCCGGCCCGCTGGGCCAAAAATCGCGGGTGGCTACTACGCCACGGCCGCCGCCGCGCCCAAGGGGGGCGACGAGTAGATGAGACTCGATGGTGCCAGGTGCTATGCTCCCTGCCGGAGGGCAGGGTCAAGCGGCATCAAGATGCCAGGAGACCTGCGATGAAAGCGACGAGAGCGGCCATGGGCTGCGTGGCAGCGTGCGTGCTCGTGCTGTTTCCCAAGCTCGGATGCAGCAGCGACGAGAAGAGCGAAGGCGGGGGCGAGGCGGGGGAGGGTTCCTCCTTCGTGGATGCCAGCCCGGACACCGTCGCGAGCGATGAAGCATCGACCTGTTCCGACGGCGAGCTCAGCGGCGATGAGACGGATGTCGACTGCGGAGGCTCCTGTCTCCCCTGTAGCGACTACCGGAGCTGCGAGGAGAATTCCGATTGCAGCAGCGGACTCTGTCTGGACAACCTCTGTCAGGTGGCGCCGGGCCACTGCACGAACGGGGTCCAGGACGAGGGCGAGACCGACGTCGATTGCAGCGGTGGTTGCGAGCCCTGTGCCGACGGACAGGGCTGTGAAACCGGCGACGATTGTGCGAGCGACGTGTGCGCCGGCAGCACGTGCCAGGTTCCGACCTGTGACGATGCGGTGTCCAATGGCGCGGAGTCCGACCTCGACTGTGGCGGCCCGGACTGCCCCGTGTGTGCCATCGGCGAGCGCTGCGAGCTGGATTCGGACTGCGTCACCGAAACGTGCGGCCCCGATCGAGTCTGCGCCGTGCCGAGCACCTGCACGGACGGAGAGCAGAGCGAAGGGGAAACGGACGTCGATTGTGGCGGGGAGTACTGCGCTCGGTGTGAAGTCGGCCAGGGGTGTGCTGAGGCGAGCGATTGCGACAACCCGGTGTGCGAGGGGGGCGTCTGCCAGGCAGCGGACTGCACGGATGGCCGCGTGAACGCCGACGAAAGCGACGTGGATTGTGGCGGCGCCGACTGTCCACCGTGCGTCGATGGGCTCAGTTGCATAGTGACTGGAGATTGCGAGAGCCTGGTCTGTACCGAGCAAGTCTGCCAAGCCGCGACCTGTAGCGACGCGGTGGTGAATCAGGGCGAGAGCGACACCGACTGCGGCGGACCCGCGTGCAGCCCCTGCCCGAACGGCTCGGCCTGCACGGCGGGCAGTGATTGCAGCAGCGGCGTGTGCACCGACGGTTTGTGCACGCTACCCCAGTGCGCGGATGGCGTGGCGAACGGTGATGAGACGGACGTGGACTGCGGCGGGGGTTGCGAGCCCTGTGGCGACGGACAGACCTGTTCGGTCGGCGCCGATTGCACCAGTGGAGTGTGTGAAGCCGGCACCTGCCAGCCACCCGCCTGCGACGACGGCGTACTGAACGGCGCAGAGACCGACCTGGACTGTGGCGGACCGGACTGCACGGGTTGTCCGGAGGGCAGTGCCTGCAACGAAAACGCAGACTGCGAGAGCAACGACTGTCGCGGCAAGACCTGCCGTGCAGCCTGATCGCGACCGAGGTCGCGCGGGCGCCGCCGCACGCTCCCCCAACGAGGCTCAACCGGCCACCGTCGCCACGACTCGGCCCGCGCGAGGCCCCACGCCCTCGTCAGGGATGTCTCACGTGATGTCGAACACTCGTGGCACGCAGCCCATGCGGACCTCGATGCGACCCGCTCCGAGGCGGTTGCAGTTGCACGTGCAGATGTGGATGGTCTCCGGATCGGTGGTGCTGTTGTAGAACCAACCGCCGTTCGGGCTGTTGCCGCAGTTGGCACCGGTCCCCAGTCTTGGAATCTCCTCTGGTGCTCCGTTGGCCGGGTAGTAGACCATCTGGACTTCGTCGGGGTTGAAATCCAGCGTTCCGTCCAGAGGCTCCGGGATGTCGAACTCACAGCTGAGCGGCGTGGTGGTGATGTTCATGATGGCCTGGCGGAACTGCTCAGCGGCGTCGCCACCCTCGATGAGGTAGGCCTGGCCGGTTCCCCCGGACTGCGCGATCCGGTGGAGATTGAACAACCCCGCACCCAAGCCGACGACGAAGGTCATCACATTGTCCTCGGCAAGCCCGAGGGCGGCCTCGTCAGCGATTTCCGCGATCGAGATCGGGTCCTGGCACTGTGTCGGCTGCCCATCCGTCACCAGCAGAACCACCGTTTCGCGTCCGCTCCTTTGAGCGTCGGCGGCCGCGTACTCGAGGGCGCCCTGGAGCGCCGGCAGCGTTGGCGTCAGACCGCCGAGCCGGTCGGCGATGGTGTCGACCGCATCGATGATGTCGGGGCCCACCGACGGGAGCATGCCGATGGGGACCATCGGATTCGAGTAGTTGTCCGGGTTGCAATTGAGCTCCTCGCTGGCCAGGAGGTCGGCCCCGAAGAACTGGATGCCCACGCCGACGCCCGCTGATTGTGGGTCGTTGGCAAACGCCCGGATGGCCTGGCTGACGCCGTCCCAGCGAGACTCGCCGGCCGGCGCCGGGTCGTTGCTGACTCCAGCCACGTCCCGCAGCATACTCACCGACCGGTCCATCATGATGTAGAGGTTGATGGGGAGCGCCTCAGCTTCGTACGCCTCGCCCATGCAGTCGGGAGCGGGCTCCGAGCCGTCAAACGGCAGCCCAGTGCAGACTTCGCCCGTCCCGAACACCCCATCGGGGTTGCCGATTGTGGTGGCCCCTCCGCCAAGGGAGCTGGTGCTGCCGCCGAGGCCGTCGGTGCTGCTGTTGCCGCCGCTGCCATCCGGGCCGACGATCCCGGCTCCGCCACTACCGTCACCGTCGTCATCGTCGCCGGAGACGGTGTTCTCGTCGCCGTCGTCGCTACTGCAGGATGTGGCGAGCAAACACGCTGCCAACCCAATGAAAGCTACGGTCGCAGTCTTGGTAATGATTCGAGCCATGGTCCTCCGCCTCCTGGAGCCGCTGACGATCAGGTGCCCGGCTTTTCTGCCCTGGTTCTTCAAACCATAGCGCTATTCCGGCGGAACGAAAGAGGATGCTCGATCGCGGAAAAATCTAGGGAGCCGGGACGCAGAATGCGCCTTCGCTGATCAGGTCCGGTATGTACCCAGGCGGGCAATCTCCCGGAGATCCAGCTGATCCGCCCGTGCCCGGGCTTCCGGCGGCTCCACCCGTGCCCGGGGCGCCGGCAGAGCCGCCTGCGCCCGGAGCGCCGCCCGTGCCCGGAGCGCCGCCGATCCCCGACGTGCCGCCGCTGCCGTACCAGGGGGTGTCCGGGCAGTCGTCGGGGTCGACGAGGATGGTGTCGCTGCTGGATTTGGCCGGGGAAGCGTGGACGTACTCGATGTCCGTGGTGCAGTAGCCAGAAGAGTCGAAGGCGGCTCCGTCAATCCAGAGCTCGTAGACCATACGGAAATCCCAGTTGGGAGCGTCGGGACTTGGCAGGTAGCCGTCACCGCCGGGGCATGGTGAGTTGATCGGTACCTCGCCGGGCGTGAGGTAGCCACACGCATTGAGGTTGCGGTCCAGGGAGGTGGTCACCTCCAGCACGTCCGCCGCATCTCCCACGACCATGCCGCCGTCACCCCCGAGCACGCCCAGCGTCCCGTAGCCCGTGGGAGAATCCGGGTCTTCCGTGATGAAATCGACGGTGAAGTGCATGGCCAAGTCGTTGTCGCACTCGTACAGCATCAGCTCCACGTGATCGCTCTTACTCAGGTCGCGGAAGGTGTGGGGCCGGTTGGGGTTCCACCCGGTTTCTGGTGAGCAATCCCCATACACGGTGTCGACGAAATCTGGGTCGAACGTGACCCGCAAGTGAACGTACTCTTGGCCGTCGTAGCTCTCGACGACGTGCTCCACGGTGGCCGAGGGGATCTCCATCCCCTCACCAAAGAAGCAGATCTGCGCGGCGGGTTGCACCACCGCGTAGTCCAGGGCCGCCGTGCCGTTGCACTCTTCACCCACCGGATAGCAGGCGTCCACCGTCTCCGGGCCGCAGCCCATGCCCAGAGGAGCGTCGTCCTCGCCACCGCCCGGGATGACGACGTGGGTGCCACCCACACCCGACCCGGTGGCGCCCGTGCCGGAGCTCGAGCCACCTGACCCCGAGCTCGTCCCGCCCGAGTCGGACCCGGTGGCGCCGGTGCCACTCGAAGTGCCAGCGGTGGCGCTGCCGTCGGTTCCGGCGGCGCCGTGCTCGGCTCCGGCGACGCCGTCGCCGGAGCCGGCCGTGCCCGGGGCATTCCCGGTGCCGGTGCTGTCGTCGTCGTCGTCGCCGCCGCTGCTTCCATCGCTACCGCTGCAGGCGACTGCGGACGCCAGCACCAGCGAAAGAGCCCCAAGCCAACTACCCAGTCGTATGTGCCCGTTCATGAGAATCCTCGCTTTGGCGCCATCCGGCTCAACCGACGATGGTGCGGCAGCCGATTGAATAGGAAAGTTGAGCCCCCGGCACGGAGACGTCATTGCACGTCGCGCCGCAGAGATTGATGGTCGTGGGGGCATTCGGGTCGTCGTAGTACCAGCCCCCTGCTTCCGGGTCGCAGCTGGCCGCGTCCGCCACATTGTGCACCGTGTGTTGGGTGCAGCCCGCGTCGACGTAGACCAAGTTGACCTCGTTGTAGTCGAGCCCTTCTGCGCTGGGAGACTCGGGAATGCGAAGCTCGCAGGGAACCGTGGCTGCTGCACGGATCTCGTTGAGCGCGTGCAGGATGGATTCACTGCTCTCGCCCTCTACCAGAAACGCCTCATCGGTCCCTCCCGCGGCGGCAATCTGGTTGAGATTGCTGAGCGAAGGCCCGATCCCCAGCACGTAGGTGGGCACGGCGGGAGCGTCGGTGGCCGGTGCCAGGCACCCGCCCGCTGCGTCGACGGCATCTGCCAGCGTGGGGCTACAGTACTCGGCGGTGCCCTCGGACCGTGGTGCGGTCCAAGGCGCTTCCGGGATCCCGTCCGTGACCAGCAGGATCACGACGGCGTGGCCCAGGTGCTCCGACTTGAACCCCGACGTGTAGTCGCAGGCGCCTCGGATGGCCGCTCCGGTGGGAGTCTCCCCCATGGGGGAGATTGCATCCAGCGACGTGATCAGGTCGTCGGCTCGTGTCGGGAGTACGCCAATCGGGACGTCTGGCGTCGCGTAGTCGGCGGGATCACACGAGGTGAGCTCTCCGTTCAGCAGGTCTGCGTTCCCGAAATAGCCAATTCCGACCCCGATCCCCGCACTCTCCGGGTCTTCCATGAACGAGGTCAGGGCCAAGCGAACCTGGGCCAGGCGGGTGGGCGAGTTCGGCGTGGCCTGAGTCGCCATGGAGCCGGATTGATCCAACATCACGTAGATGTCGACGGGTATGGTTTCCCCGGCGAGGATTTCGCCGGTGCATCCCTCGGTCTGGACCGGGACGGCTGCGCACTCCTGAGTCCCGTCGCCACCGGTCCCGTCGGCATTGGCGCCGGCGTCTCCGCTACCGCTGCCCCCAGGACCGCCGCCACCAGCCGCGCTCGCCTCGTTGCCTGCAGAGCCACCGTCGCCGTCGTCGCCGTCACTGCCGCAGCTCGCAAGCAGTCCCGCGAGCAGCAGCACCTGTCCGACCTGAAGCACCCGTCTCATTCACCACGCTCCCATGAAACCGAGCCGCGACCGGCGCTTGCCCTGCCACGGCTGGGGGCCACGCTGGACCAACTCGATCTCGCACACCTAGGCAGTCCACCTGCCCACACGAGTGAGTGGATGTGGGACACCGTCGTTATGTGCTGCTGGACGCTTTTTTCATGGCCGTCCGATGAGCAAAAAGGGCGCGTTCGTAACCAGTCGTAATCATGAACTAATCCAGATTCCACTGAGAGTGGTCCGGCCTCTCGGCGACGATGGCGAGCGTCTTGGGCAGTGAGGGCACGCGTCGGCGGGGGCCCGCAAGCGCTGCTGTTTCGGTGTGGAGTCGCAGCAGCGGCCAACCTCTGCCCGACGGTGTTGTCGCAGACAGGTGTTGTCGCAGACAGGCAGATCAACCACCGCTGGCGACCATCATCTCGCACGCAGCGCGCCGAACGCGCTCGCCCCAGGCTCGAGGGGAGGCGTGGGCTTCAGATAGGGCGCGGTAGCGCGTTTCGCCACGACACCGCTGGCGCGTGTCTGCTGTTGCCCGCAGCAAGGACGCGACCACACCGGCGCGGTTGCGGCGTTTGCCCGCGACGACTGCTGGCCCGCGGCACCCGGCTCGCGAGCGTGGGACCAGCAGCCCACGCAACGCAGCCACCGAACAACCTGAACATGCGTGGATATAACCAGAGGTTTCCCGACTCCACGAATCGGCGACTTGGTGGTGAACGTCCCGTGCGACTCGCGAAAGCGCGAACGTCTCGACCGAATCGGCACGCGGCGACCTGCGCAGAATAGGGACCCTGCGGCTCGCCGTCGAGCATCCGCTCGAGCCAGGCGGTCGAAGTGAGCGAGCCGACCGCACACTCATCACCGAGACTTCGACGGGCGGTTGCACCCGAACCTCACCGGCCGGCCGAACCGAGCAGCCTGAATCGACTTTTGTAGCACGATTCCTGCCATGGACTGCCGCTGGCATCTCTTCTAGAGTGTCGCTCCCGTCACTAGTCAAAGACGTGATTGCCAGGAGGGAACATGCCGCTCAAAGACAAGCTCATCTCGAAGCTCGACCCCATGCGCAAAGAGGTCAAATCCATCATCAAGGAGCACGGCAACAAGCTGTTGTCGGACGTTGTGGTCAGCCAGGCCTACGGAGGCATGCGCGGCGTCAAGTGCATGGTGTGCGAGACTTCGGAGCTGGATCCGGAAGAGGGGATTCGTTTCCGTGGTTTCAGCATTCCCGAGTGCTGCGAGAAGCTGCCCAAGGCACCGGGCGGCGTTCAGCCATTGCCCGAGGGCATTTTCCACCTCCTACTGACCGGTGATCTCCCTACCGAGGACGACGTAAAGGAAATCACCGAGGAGTGGCGCAAGCGTTCGGCCGTGCCCGACTACGTGCTCAAGGGCATCGACGCGCTGCCGCCGGACTTGCACCCGATGACCCAGTTCTCCATCGGGATCCTCCTTCTCCAGAAGGAATCGATTTTCGTCGAGAAGTACCAGGGCGGTATCAGCAAGTACGACCTGTGGGATCCGATGTACGAGGACGTGATGACGCTCTTGGCGCGTCTGCCTCGGATTGCCGCCTACATCTATCGGCGCGCTTACCACGACAACAAGCAGATTGACCCCGATCCCAAGCTCGACTGGGGCGCGAACTTCGCGCACATGATGGGTGTGAAAAACCCGCAATACAAGGAACTGATGCGCCTGTACCTGGTCCTGCACTGCGACCATGAAGGCGGCAACGTCAGTGCCCACACCACCCACCTCGTCGGGTCGGCCTTCTCGGACGCATTCTACTCGCTGTCTGCGGGCATGAACGGTCTGGCCGGGCCGCTGCACGGCCTCGCCAACCAGGAAGTGCTGCGGTGGATCATGCAGCTGAAGGAGAAGCTCGGTGGTGGCGTTCCCACCAAGGAGCAGCTGGAGAAGGCCTGCTGGGATACCCTGAATGGCGGTCAGGTGATCCCCGGCTACGGCCACGCCGTGCTCAGGAAGACGGATCCGCGCTACGTGGCGCAGCGCGAGTTCTGCTTGAAGTACCTGCCGGATGACGAACTCTTCAAGGTCGTCAGCCTGCTCTACGATGTGGTCCCGCCCATCCTGGTCAAGCAGGGCAAGGCCAAGAACCCGTGGCCGAACGTGGACGCGCACTCGGGCGTGATCCAGGTGTACTACGGCGTCGACGAGTACGACTTCTACACGGTGCTGTTCGGCGTGTCCCGCGCGCTGGGCGTGCTCTCCGGACTGGTGTGGGATCGTGCCCTGGGCCTGTCGCTCGAGCGACCGAAGTCCCTGACCACCAAGCGCATCAAGTCGATGGTGGCGGACCTGAAGCCGAAGGCGTAAGGCGACTCCTCCTGTCTGATGGCCGCGCGCTCCGTCGCAACGATGGGGCGCGTGGCTTCATTTTGTGCATTCGACATCTCCAGCTTGCTGGGGGGGCGTCCAGGGGAGATCCCGCCAGCGGTCCCGCCAGGCCCGAATTCTGAGCCAGCCGTCTCGGCCCACCAGCACGAGCAGCCCCAATAGTGCAGGAAACCAGCTGCAGGCGCCCGCGATGATCCACGGGTCCCGGAACGACAACTGGACGTGGTGATCGCCCGCTGGCAGAACGACCGAGAGGAGCCCCTGGTGGCTCCTCACCTCGCCCAGGTTTGTACGCCACGCGCGATGGTGATTCTGATTGATCACCACCTGGGTCTCATCCCGCGCCACGACGTGCAGATCAATCCGATGGGGAGTCCAGGCGACGCGCTCGACGCGCGCGCTTTTCGGATCGATGGGGTACTCTTCGGCTGGGAGATCCGCTCGCAGCAGCGCGGACTGTGGAAAGTCGGTCTCCTCGAAGCACTGCAGGCTTCCCAGCCCTACGGCAGGCCAGACGTGGGCGTCCCAGCGATTGCCTCGCGACTGACGGAATGGTTGAGCGTACGGGCGAGGCCCCGCCTCGGTGAACACCTGCCTCGGCAGGATTCCATTCGCTTTCACCCAGTCCGCGGAGGCGGAGTATCCCACCGCCGACACCAGGCAAGCCCCCATGACGGCGAGCGCGCCCTGGACCCAGCGCGGCTTGGCGGCGAGAGTCGGCTGCCGCCGACGCACGCGCCAGCGCTCGCGCAGCTCGTCCACGATTCTGACCGGAAGCGCTTCCAGTAGCGTGAGCCCGCGAGCTGCGGCCAGCGCCGTGAAGAGCGTGAGCACAATGACGTAGCGGTGTGGAAGTCGGAGTTGGTCGTACACCGGAAGTTGGTGCAGCAGGTGGTACGGCGACCAGGGGCCCAGGTCGCCAACGGCCACCAGGAAGAAGAGGAGAGCCAGACCAGCGAACCGCCGTGCGCTGCGGTCGAAAGCGAAGAGACCGAGCGCTCCAGCGGCGAGCAGCCATCCTCCGACGTAGTTCTCGTGATCCGTGTTGAGCAGGTCGTTCAGCAGGCTTCCGGGTGGCGTGGAGTCGTCGCCAAACCACCACCGGGGAGTCCCCAACACGACGTTGGCCATCGGGACCAGCCGGATGGACGCACAAGCTGCCGCCGTGGCGCCGATGGTGACCAGGGTCAGCATGGGTGCGTACCAGTGGCCTCGTGTCTCCGGGTCCGGACGGACGAGTGCCGTGGCCGTGTCCAGTAGCGTCAGAGCTCCCAGCACCACTACCGTGTAGGGCGCGGTGAGCGTGCCTCCGCACAGGATCATCCATGCGAGGATGGCGCCTCCAGCGACGCGCCACCTCCAGGAGCGCAGGCCAAGCTCGAAGCTCAGCACCGCCCAGGGGAGCAGGGCCAATGGCCAGTGCGCCGACCACCCCAGGAACACGTGTTCCGACATCCGGCCGGAAGTCGCAAAGGCGACAGCGGCGAGAACGCTGGCAGTGGGGGAGCACAGGTGGCGGCGAGCGAGGCGGAAGACGCCCTCCATACCGAGCACCCAGAAGGCAATGAGCGCCAGACGCCGCCCTGCCGCCACTCCGAAGAGCAGTCGAAATATGAAGTCTGGCGCCAGTGCCGTGTCCTGAGGACTGGCGAGCCCCGGGACACCGCCGCAGTGCCAAGGATTCCATGCGGGCAGCTGGTGGTACTCGACCAGGCTCACGTAGGCGGCGGATTCGTGGCTGAAGTGATACTTCTCGTCGTGGAAGCCCGCGACGTGATCCGGTTGCACCAGCACTCCGGGGATCAACACCGCACACACCACCATCCAGAGGGCCAAGCGGAGACCCAGAGCGGCCAGCAACCGCTCGCCGACTGCGCCCTGGGGCTTCATTCGCGCCTCCGGTTCAGCGGCGGCGTCGTTGCTCGGAGGGGCTGCCCGCGGAGGCCCACCCACCGCTTCCGGATTCCTTCATCCAGCACCAAGTAGACTTGGGAGAGATTGATTCCGTATTTTCGCGCCAGGTTTCGGGCGGTGTCCTTCTCCATGCGCGCCCGGTCGTCTTCGACGGACCAGGCGTGGGTACCGAAACGAGCTCGGGCAATCCACGTCGATACTGGCTCCTGGTTGGCCAGGCGCGAAAAAATCTCACGCCGCTGCACCTCGGGAAGCCCGAAGCGTGTGCCCTCGGCGCCGTCAGGGGGCAGGGGTGGTGGCCCGGGCGTCGACCATATGGGCGCGGTGACGTGGGCGGTCACTGCGATGGCCACCACCAGAGTGAAGGAGCGCCAGCCCAGGCTCACCAACAGCTGCCGGCGTGAGTGGATCCCGCGCAGCGGCAGCCACGCGTCTGCTCGCGCTCTGGCTTGCTCGAGTGCCTTCCGCCAGTTGGTGAGCCGGCTCATCGGTGGCTGACGCTACCACAGCTCAGCGCAGCCGGACCGGGCCCGTGCCTCCGGTCACGGCTGGCCCGGCGCAGGCGGGAGGCCCAGTTCCTTTCGGTACCGCGCGACGTCCATGCGTTCGATGAACCGCGGCAGCCCTTGCCAGATCCAGTGGAAACCGTAGGGACCATCCCGCAGCTCCCGGATCGCCGCGTCCTTGGACCAGCCTTGGACCACGACTCGGTAGGCCGCCACCATCGTTCCGGTTCGATCCGAGCCGTACTCGCAGTGTACGAACACCGGCGTCCTGGAGGGGGTGGTGGCGATTCGCAGGAACGCCAGGACCTCTGCCTCGTCCGCGTCCCAGGCTGCCATTCTGATGTGCTCGTAGGCGAACGCGCCGGGACCCACACCGGACGCATGGAGCTCGTCGAGATCGGAATGGTTGAGCCGCAGGTTCACGATGCTGCGCACGCCGAGTCGCTGGAGCGTGCGGAATCCATCGGGTGTTGGCTGGGCGCCACGGTAGAGCGTCTCGGATACCTGGTAGGTGTTCGACAACCCGTCCCCCGCCACGGGTACGACACCCGAGTTGCGCTCGTTTCCAGGCGAGCCCGGCAATGCGCCGGCGGGGCCACTGGACGCAGCTCCGCCGCAGCCAAACGTTGCGCCGGTAGGTAGACTCACTAGCAGCGTCAGGATCGCGCAGCGCGTGGGACCAGTGGCCATCCCGGAATGGCGCTACTCGGCGCTCTCCGGCGCTCCCTCTTCCTCTTGGCGCCGGTCCTGCAGCTCGATCAAGGTGGTCAGCGCCTCGATCTCGCGCTTGGTCTTGAGCTCTCGCTGCCGCAGGTTCTTGAGCGTCGCCTCGATCTTGCGCTGCTCGGCCTCGAGCTCACGCAGGGTGTGCTTGAGCTGATCGCGTTCCGCCTTGAGCGTCTCGACATCCAGGGCCAAGGGTGCCTCCTTGAGGTCGACGACTAGCAGAAGATCGCCTCGGGAGGCAGAGGATTGCGTCAATCCTTGGACACGACGCGATTTCGGCCGGCCCGTTTGGCCGCGTAGAGTCGCTGGTCCGCGATGGCGATCAGCGTTTCCGGCGCGGGATTGGGGCTGCAGGCCAACGCCGCGCAGCCGGCGCTCACGGTCACTGGGATGCGATGCTCCTGCACGAAAGCCGGCTGCGTCGCAATGGCGACTCGCATCCGTTCGGCCATCTGGTGAGCGGCTCGCAGCTGTGCGCCTCGCAGTAGTGCGACGAACTCCTCTCCGCCGTAGCGCGCGAACACGTCCTCCGTTCGCATGCGTTGGCTCATGGTCGCGGCCACGTGGCATAGCACGCCGTCGCCGATCGGATGTCCGTAGGTGTCGTTGATCTGCTTGAAGTGATCGATGTCAATCATCACGACACCGACTGAACTGTGGTGCCGGATGGCGTAGGCGGTCTCGGCTGCCAGGCGCTCGGTGAAGTGTTGCCGGTTGTAGACTCCGGTGAGAGCATCTCGAGTGCTCGAGCGGTGTAGCTGGCGCATGAGTTCCTCGTGACGCAAGTCGGCCAGCGAGTAGCGAAAGCTCACTCTGGGGCCCAACTGGACCACGTCCCCGTCTCGAAGGGCGGAGTTGTCGACTCGATCGCCCTGCACGAACGTCCCGTTGCTCGACCCCATGTCCTCGATGAAATGGAGGCCGTCCTTGACGTACACGCGAGCGTGAACCCGGCTGATACCGCGATCGTTGATGGTCACGTCGGTCGAGGGGTGGCGTCCGATCTCCAGGGACGCGCCGGTGAGAGAAACCACCAGTCCTGCGTCCGGCCCATCCATGCGAAGCAGCAGCGCCCGATCGCGCTCGACCTCGATGGGCGGCAGATCGCTCACGACCGTATCTCGGGACAGGATCGTCTCGCGATCTCCGTCACCCATCGGGTCCTCGAAGATCTGGGGCTCGCCAAGTGCCGCCTGTCCATGGCGGCTGCTGATGGGAAGCAACTCCACTCCGCTGCCAGCGATGTCCTGTCCGGATGGGGTGGACGGACGCGGGGGGGGCTCGGCAATGGCTGCGCGCTCAGTGGCGGGCACGACGGCAGTGGATTCGGGTGGAAGCCAGGCGCTCCGGGGCTCGAATCCACTGGGGTCGGAGGGGGGCGCCGCCGCCGTCGATTCGGGACGCACCGCCGGCATCTCGGGCTGCGTGGTGGCAGATCCCGAAGCGTTCTTTCGGAGTTGGTCGCTGTCGCGCTTGGGCATGCCGTCGCCAGCCGCTTCGTCCGGGTTGGACGCGGCCACTGGATCACGCTTGCGTTTGTCGTGGAGACTCACCACCTGATTGCGGGGAATGCCGGGGCTGGCCGCGCGAAGTAGAATCCTTGGAGCAGATCGCAGCCCAACGCTACCACAGTATCGCGTTCTTCGGGCGTCTCGATGCCTTCGGCCACCACGAGCATGCCCATATCCCGAGCCAGCCGAGAAATGGACTTGACGACTTTCTGCTTAACGGGCGTTCGGTGGACGTCACGGATCAGTGACATGTCCAGCTTGACGAACTCTGGTTCGAGTTGTGCGAAGCTGGTGAGGCCCGCGTACCCGGCGCCCAGGTCGTCGACCGCGATCCGATAGCCGATCTCTCTGAGTCGGGTCACCCGACCGCGCATGTCCTTGATGTTGGACAAGGAGGTTCGCTCGGTGATTTCGAGTACCACCTGGCGGGCCATCCTGGCGAGGGCCGTATCCGTGGCGGTGAGCGCGGGATCCAAGAGGTCCGACGGGCGCACGTTCACGAACAAGAGTTGGTCCTTGATCACGTCGGTGAACGGCTCGGCGGCGCGCTTTCGGACTGCGCGCCCCAGGTCGTTGGCGAGTCCGAGTTGTTCGGCGGCGTCGATGACGGAATCGGGAGTGGGAAGTGCGGCCTCCTGGGTTCGCAACAGCGCTTCGTACCCAAAGACGTCTCGCACGGATGCATCGACGATCGGTTGATAGGCGACCCACAGAGTGCGCATCGCACCGCTCAGGCTCGCCTCCAGGCCCGCACGATCCGAAGCGACGGCCGCACGTACCCCCAGTGCGTCGACGGCGTCTTGGTTACACCGGAGCAGGCGGTGAGTCCGGACCGCCTTGTCCACCACGCGACGCAAATCTGCTTCCTGCACTGGCTTGGTGAGGTAGTGGAACGCTCCGTACTCGAGGGCGTCGATGGCCGTGGCGACGGTCGGTGCTCCCGTGATCAACACCACCGGCACGTGCAGGTCATGCGCGCGCACTTCGCGCAGCAGCTGGATCCCGTCGAGGTTGGGCATGGCGATGTCGCTCAGGATCACGTCATAGGTGTGGGCGCGTACGAATCGCATGGCCTCGTCCCCGTCGAGCGCGGTCTCGACGTCAAAGCCATCCCCACGCAACTGGCGCGAAAGCGCCCTGAGCAGCATCGGATCGTCGTCCACCACCAGGATCGCGCCACGTCGTGCGCAGACGCAGTCAGAGCCGCATGCCAGATCAGCCACACCCGCAGTTCGCGGAGCAGGGGCGTCCGAGGACGACGCGAGTGCCTTGCCCGCGCTGTCGTACGCAGCCATGCACTTCTGAACGGACGCAGGGCGTTCCGATGAAGGCCCAGCGAAGGCGAGGATGCGCGAACCGGCTGCCCGACTGACTGGCCTTGTTCAGCCATCGAACAGGACGGACCGAATCGAGACCCGAGAGAGCGCCACAGTGTGGCGAACGAGTGCAGATTGGATGTCCGATCTTCGGCGAGGCGTCGGCGCTGACATGCGCGGCGTCGGCGCGAAACAGGGGCCCCACGCGTATCGCGACTTCAGTCAGATCTACCCCCAATATTCAATCACACATCTGAAATCATAGTTATGACAAACAATGACACACCGGGATATCCTGTGAGGTTCTGCAGTTGGCGTGTCGACGTGAAGAAAACCGCATGAATGATGCGGCAATTCGCGATGGCGCCCGCGCCTTCGACCCCGCTCGGGGGTAACTTGAGAACAACCTGTGGACAAAGAAATTGACTTCAAGACAGTGATTTTCTCTTGATTTGAATCTGGGTATGTTGCATAAGTGGTTCTGGAAGTTCGCGGCATATCTGCTCAGCGGACGACCAGTTCGTAGAAGCTGTCAGGAGCGCTGTGACTCCCCGCTGAGGGGTTCGGTGCCAAGCCGGGCTCCGAGGGGAATCACCGCAGGCTACGCGGCGTGTCGCCCGTCAAGGCAAGCGTCGCTGGTCCGCGAAAAAAAGAGCGTGTTCTTACCGTCACCTCCAGCAATGGCAGTGACGAGAACGGCCAAGCGGGGATTGCTTCCCGCACATGGCTTCCTGGCGGTGGAAGGCACCTCAGGTTTCTGCAAAGGCCAGTTACCGTTCGCGCGGGTGGTCGGAGCAGGACCTCGGTCGGAACGACTCGTTCCAGGTATCCAGTCCTGGGGCGGGTCGGAAAGATGACAGTGGGGTGCCCGAAGGAGTTCGAGTTGGCCTCTGCGCCGCAGCGCGCACGCTGGCTCGGGTGACTTCGGCCGGTGCTGACGGCGTCCTAGACGTCGCCTCGGAGCTTCGG
Organism: uncultured Polyangiaceae bacterium; assembly: GCA_964610275.1. Classification (GTDB taxonomy): domain Bacteria; phylum Myxococcota_A; class Polyangia; order Polyangiales; family Polyangiaceae; genus JAFGBI01. Next base: position 37,957 of record CAZSVU010000009.1, read on the forward strand.
TTCCGAGGGGTGCCGCTCACGATCCCGCGATCGTGCTTTCGGGCGTGGCCGTGGGAAACGCGATGGTCAGAAATGGCGATCCGAGTGAGGAGCAGTCGTTCGCAGGGTGTGCCCGTGTTTCGTGATGGTTGCACAGGCTGAAGAGGGTTCTCTCGAGAGTCCTCATCGGCATCAGACGCCCGGTGTCAGGGAAGTTGGTTCCTTTCACGAGGAGCGAGCGGAAGCGACGCTGGCTGGTTGGGAGGCCCGGCTTCGGTCGAGTCTGCCGGCCGGTGAAGGGGGCGTCAAAGGTTGGCTCCTCGAGCGAGTGATCGGCGCCAGAAACGCCACATGAGCACGAGGGTGCCAGCCGAAGTGGGAAGGTCGCCGTGAAGTGGCCATCCCGTCGGCAATTCTTCGGGAGCGCCGACTGCCACACGTAGCCCGGGTGCTGATCTTTGAAAACGTAGGATGCAAGAGTCGACCAGAAGCATCTCTGGTCTGCCAACGCTCGTGGCCGTGAGGCTCGAGTGCCTGGCGGATCTAGCTCGGCCCGGGCCGAGGCCTCTTTGACGAAAGGTCGCGGTGCAAGTCGAGTGAACGGGTGTGTGATGGTCTCGCTTCGAGTGGACCCACGAGAACGAAGGCCGTCAGCCCGCGGTTTCCGCGGGATCTGGCACGACTCCAGGCGTCTTGGGCGGAAAGCGACGTCCCTCCTAATCCGAGGGGCGCTGGCGCCGCCCTGGCTGGTCAGGTCAACGAGCAGCGCGGCTGCTGGCTTCTCGCCAAGCGCGCGTTGAGCGCAGCTGCCGAGTGATTGGAGTCATATCGGTGGTGCCTGGACAGCGACAGAGGACGTCAGACGTTGGGCGATTCGATCAAGGCTCTTCCAACCTGAGAGTGCGGAGGGTCAGAGGCAGCAACGAGTTTCGGCTCGGAGCACGCCGCAGCCGGAACCTGGCGCGAGCCAGGATGAAGGCCGCAGCGCCGTCGCCGTTCTGCGGCGACGAAGCCCGTCGCAATCGACCTTCACCGAAGCTGGTCGAGGCTAAACACCTCACCACCAGTCACGGGTCAGGCAGCGCGAACTGCGAGGCCCGGGGATGGATCCTACGTTAGGATCGATGATACCGCCGTCGCGATTGCAAGCGCGGCAGCGGAGTCGGTGAGTGCGCAGTCTCTGCGCGGGGCGTAACCCGCCCACCACCGGCAAGTGAGCTTCCAAGGGGGCGATCCGGGTGACCGGGTCGCCCCCTTTTTTTTCTCCTCAGTCTTCCTGTCGCCGCCTCGCGTCCGCCGGTTGGCGGTCGCCGTTGGTCAGCCTCGCCGAGGACTGCCTTTGCCCGACTCTGTGGCCACGAGTTCGCCGTGCACGGAGACTTCGAAGCGGGTGCGGGTCACGTGGCGCGCGGTACCCCTCACTTCGCGCGCCAGGTAGTCCCAGGGGTCGCGTCGGGTCGCGTCCCCGGGACGGCTGACCACTCGCTCCAACCTGGTGCCGCGGGGGACCTGGATGCGAATGCGCCGTTTCCACACCGTTCCCGGGCCCGGGTCCAGCACTTCCAGATCGGCTTCCGGCCAGTCCTGCACGCGCCGCCATCCGTCACGCCACTCGACCCGCCAGAGGAGCGTGCGTCGCCCGCGCTCGACCACGGTTTCGCTCTCGGTGAGCTCGACCGTTTCTCGTTCTGAACGCCCGATGGACACGTGGCAGAAGTGAGGCCAGTTCGCGTACTACTCGACGGGTGCGTAGCCGGGCTTGTCCGGCGGCGGCACGATTTCTTCGGCCTCGCTACCCGAGTTCGACGGAGCAGGTGCCTCCTCTGCGCTCGCCGGAGCCGGCTCGGCAGCAGGGGGTGCGCCGATGGAGACTCCGGACCCGTCAGTGCTCGGGTCCGGACTGACTGGTGCCTGAATCACGAATCGGGGGGGCGCCTTGGGGTCACAGCCCGGGCCAAAACCGTCCGCGTTGAACTCGAGTTGCACGTCGCCGACGACTTCCTGCCCTTCTCGGTCGGTGATCGAGACTTCCACCCGCAGGGCGCGCACACCCGCCCTCGACGGTGAGCAGTACGAAATCAGATAGTAGCGCTCCAGCGCCGCCCGGACTTTCATCGCGGCGTCTTCGAACGCGATGGGGATGGCGTCTACCGACTGAGCCCTCAGGATTCCGGATCGCCCGATCACGTCCAAGTGGGGTTGGTCATCCTCACCGACGCCCATGGCCATGACCTGATGTCGAGTCGTGTCGAGCGTGTTCCAGAGCTGATCTTCCGTGACTCGCGCAGCCAGGTCCGGACCGCGGGTGAACACCAACAGGGTGCCGATACGCAGCGGTTTCTGCGTCCGCATGAGCCGCGCATCCAGTTGATCCAGGGCTTGCACGACCGAGCCGTAGAGATCGCGGGATGGGTCGCGTGGCTTGTAGGACTCCAGAGCGGGAATGGGGTCCAACGCGGAACCGTCTGGCTGCTGGGGGAAGTCACCGATGAGTTGGATCTTGTCACCGCCGTCGAAAGCGTAGACGGTGACGCCCTGCAGCCGACGCACTTGCTGCACGAATGCGGCGGTCCCTTTGGCGATGCGCTCGCGTGCATCATCGCTGTCTCCGCTCATGTCCACCAGTAGCAATGTGTGATGAACGGCTGCCAGGTCGCGTGGCAGGATGGTCAGGCCCACCGTGGCCGGGTCCAACTGCTGCTCATTCTCGTAGAGGCGGAAGTTGGTCTCCACCAGGTCGGCGAGCGGCTCGCCATCGTTGGCGGCCCACAGGTAGACCGCAACGTTGCTCGGTCGCTGTGCCGACAGCCCAGCGCTTTCGACTTCCAGCCCCCCGAACCCAAACGCCTTGCAGCCTCCGACGAGAACCAGCGAAAGCAGTAGAAGAAGTAGCCGTGTCATGGGCGCCATCTTACTCCGGATTGAGCTGAGGTCAGTGGGGAGCCGCTGCCCGGGCTATTCCCACGTCATGCGCCGTGCGCGCGCATTGGCCAGCATGTCGCTCATCCCATGGGCCAGAGTGCAGGGTAGGTCCGTTTCCGGAAACAGCCGCGCCTCGGCGATCTCCACCGGGTTCAGGGGCGGCCGCTGGGGCTCGGCCACCGTGGCCCCGATCAGGATGGTCACGGCGTGGAAACGGGGATCGCGCTGTGGGGCCGAATAGACGCCGATGAGGTCGCCGAGCTCGAGCACCTCCACGCCGGCCTCCTCGGCCAACTCCCTCTGGATGGCGACGCGCAGCGTCTCTCCCCACTCCAGCGTGCCACCGGGGAGCGCCCACTCGTCGGCGTCCGTCCTGCGGACCAACAGCCAGCGTCCGTCCTTCGTCCGGGCTGCCGCAGCCACGCCCACCACCGGCCGTCGCAGCAAGTGGCGCAGGATCTCCTTGACCACGGTCCAGATACCGCCAGGGACTCGCATTCGCCGGTTCTATGGTAACCGACGCCGGAGAGCTATGCGAACCGCGCTTCTTGTCACCTTGACCGGCCTGGTGGTGGCGTCGTGCTTGGACCGGCGGGACCCCCCGGGTGCCACTGCGGCCAGCTCCGGTCCCAAGGTGGTGCGGGCGGCTTCGGCGGGGAGTGGCTCGATGCGCGGACCGTCGGAGGACGGCGGCTCGGCCGTGCCTCGAGAGGTCCTCGGCACGCTCGAGGACAACCTGCCCTTCAAGCCCGATGGCACCAAGATTGCCAGTATCGCCTGGCGGACCTGGGTCTACACGGACACGGGACCCAAGCGCACGCGGCTAGGGTATCTGCGAGCCGGGGCGGTCGTCGATGCACGTGGGCCGGCCCTTAACAACGCTGGCTGTGCCGGTGGCTGGTATCGCATCAACCCGCGGGGCTTCGTTTGTATCGGCAAGGGGGCGACGACCGATCTCAAGCACTACGCCGTTGCAGCCAACAGCGTGAGACCCGAGCGTGGCAAGGGCTTGCCCTACCTGTACGCGACGGCGTCGGACGTTCCCCCCTATCTGTACTTCAAGCTGCCAACGATCGAGCAGATGCGAGAGTTGGAGGGGGGCGGCATTCTGCGGCGGGTGGAAGCCTGGAAGGTGCTCAACCGCAACCGCGGGCTGGAGTATCTCTGGCAGGACCCGGAAGAGCCTCCCCCCTTTCTGTCCCCGCACGACAAGTTGATCAAGCCGTACGGCGTCAAGGAACACCTACACTACTCCGTGCACTCGGGCCGCGCCAGCCCCGACTCCGGGTTTGCCATCGCGCGAGTCTTCGAATGGGAAGGCCGCATGTTTGGGCTCACCACCGAACTGGACGTCATCGCGCTCGACCGCACCAAGATCGTCAAGCAGAGTGAGTTCCACGGTGTGGAGCTTGCCGAGGGGGAGGATCTACCGGTCGCCTTCATGCGCGGGTATTCACCCAAGTTCGAGCTCCAGAACCAGGAATTCAAGCCCGTGGACCACTACCCGAGTCGAGCCGGTGTGAAACTGACCGGCGAAGAGTACGGCGGTGGCATGAAGTTCCTGAAAGCGCGCGACGGTACCTGGATCACTCCGACCACGGCACGTATCATCCAGAAGCGAGACTCGTTTCCCAGCGTCGCCACCGGCACCCGCAAGTGGATTGACATATCCATCAAACACCAGACGCTGGTTGCCTACGTCGGAACCAAGGCGGTGTACGCTACCCTCATCAGCAGCGGTCGGGGTGGTCTTGGCGATCCGGAGAAGGTGCCGGCGACGGTGCGTGGCACTTTCATGATTCACTCCAAGCACGTCAGTGCCACCATGGATGGCGACGAAGACAAGAGTGATTCCTTCAATCTGCTGGACGTGCCGTTCGTCCAGTATTTCCACAAGGGCTACGCACTGCACGGCACCTACTGGCACGACGAGTTCGGCGAGCTCCGCAGCCACGGGTGCGTCAATCTGTCTCCCATCGATGCTGCCTGGCTGTTCGAGTGGACCGACCCCGTGGTTCCCGCTGACTGGCACTCACGCCTGAACAAGGACCGCGGCACCGTCGTTTACGTCCATTTCTAGCGCAGCACCTCGAAGCGGTCGGCGAACACCTCGAACATGGCTGGATTGGGCTCGCCGGCAGCTGACAGGTCCAGTTGTGCGGCGGCCTGCACTCCCTGATCGGGTTGCAGGGCGGCGGGAAGCTTCCAGGTCCCTTCCGCCAGCACCAGCGCCGGTGACTCGACCGGACGGAGGTGAGTCACCGGGCTATCCAACGCCCGGACCCTTAGGGCCAGCCCGGACTTGGCCTCCCGAGCGGCGTTGAACACGCAGGCGCTTACGGTGCGCTGCATTCCCGTGTCACTCACGGTGAGCTGGCAGGCTCGAATGTCACCGGTAGCGGCGATGAGCCGCTCCAGGTACGGCGCCTCGTCCTCGCGCAGGGCCTCGCGCAGCACCAGCGCCGCCTCTCGTGCTCGGGGGTCTCCAAGGAACGCGAGCATCATGGCGCCGTGCAGTCGCACTGGACGATGGTTTGCGTTGAGCAGCTCCGCCAACAAGTTCGTGGGTGCGGCGCCTTCGCCGTGGACCCCCAAATGACCCTCAATCGGATTCTTGATCTCGTACGTCGTGCCGCGCGCCTCCACCGTCCACTTGATTGCCTGCCCTGGCGTCAGGGGACCTTCGAAGTAGACGGAGCGGGCTGCGACCGAATAGCGCTTCGAGGAGGGAGGGGGATCCTGCTCGAAGAACTCTATCACCATGGTGAGATCGCGGATCTCTTCGTCACTGTTATTCACCGCAGCGATGTCGAGCTCGATCTGCGTGCGTGTCCCCACACGCTGCTTTCGTTCCGCTAGCACCAGCGCGCTCAGTTTCCCGATTGGCTCCGACCAGAGCGCGGAGTCGGCGCGTGGACAGCGGCAAGACCCACTCACGCTCGCCACGTCGCCAGACGGGGGCGCCACCGGAGGGGGTGGTGGTCGGGGTGGTGTGAGCGCCGGGGGGGGAGTGCTCCGGATCGGTGCGGCTCGTTTCGGTCGCGGTGGTGCGACGTCTTCATCCGGATAGGGCTCGGCGGCGGGCGTTGCCCGGGAGGGGCGAGACCGCGCCGCTGTACTGGTGCCGGAGTCGCCAGCGCCAATGACCCAGCTCCCCATCAGCACCAGCCCCAGCAGGCCCGCCGTGAGCGTGATCACCACGGCCAGCGTCGTACGTGGCAGTACTCCCTGCAGGTCCGGGAGGCGGGGCAGCTTGGGGGGGGGCCGCGGGGCGCGGGGCGAACGACCCAGCGTGGGCAGGAAGATAGCGAGTTGTCCCGCAAAGGCTTCTCGCACGGTGTCACTGTCTGCACCCCCGCGCGCGACCTGCCGATCTGCCCACAGCCCGAGCAACAGCACCCCTGCTGCGGTGACCGCACCGATGAACAGAGCCGTGAGCGCGCTGGCTCGCGGTGCGATGCGCGGGACGGTGAGCACGACCACCAGCAAGCCGACCAGCGCCGTTCCAGTGACCGCCAGTCGGAGCACCAGGCGTTGGCGGTACAGCTCGCGGTGATGGACGGAGTTACCGGTGGAGAAGTTGACCAGGCTGAGGCGCTGGTGCGGCGTGGCGGTGCTGTCCAGGTCCAGGAACAGCTGCTCCCCATCGACTCGCGCTTCTCGGACGTTGGCCCAGGGGACCAGCACCTGGGTGCCGTGAGTCAGCGCCCCGGGCGTGTAGTCCGCCGAGAAGCTACCGACCCCGAGGTACACCAACGCCAGCCCGTGGGGCGTGCATTCGAGCTCGACGGTTCCGATGGCGTTGCTGCGCTCGGTCGCGATGGCGATCGCGCGGACCTTCATAGGGCGAGCGGATGCTACGCCGATATGTGGCCGGGTGGCCAGTGCTCTGTCCGACGAGTCGCAATCGATGTCCTCCGCCGGACCGAACGCGGGGGTGGCGGTCCGGCGGAGGACAGCTCCGCTGCGGTGTGGCCAGAACACCAAGTCTTCTGGGGCACCTTCGGTGCCGTGTGCCGTGTCCTCGAGAGCGAACGTGAGACCACCAGACCCGCTGGGGCTGGCCCTTGCGAGTCTGTTTCTTGCCGGACACGGTACCAGTCGCGTGTGCTAAGTCCGGCCCGTGGCATCCGCGCGCCCCGCCAAGCACCCGAAAGGACTGTACGTCCTGTTCCTCGCCGAGATGTGGGAGCGGTTCAGCTTCTACGGGATGCGGGCTCTCCTCGTGTTCTACATGACGCGTCATTTCCTGTTCGGCGACCAACCTGCGTACGCCGTTTATGGAAGTTACACGGCGCTGGTCTACGCCACCCCGGTGCTAGGGGGCATGCTGGCCGATCGGTACCTGGGCTATCGCAAGGCGGTTGTGGTTGGCGGTGTCCTGATGGCCCTGGGGCACTTCGCGATGGCCGTGGACCACCTGCAGGTGTTCTACCTGGCCCTAGCACTGCTCATTTGTGGCAACGGCTTCTTCAAGCCCAATATCTCCACCATCGTGGGTCGCCTGTACGCGCCCGGCGATCCCCGGCGCGACGGTGGCTTCACCATCTTCTACATGGGCATCAACGTCGGGGCTGGGGCGGCGCCCCTGCTGTGTGGGTACCTCGGCGAGACCTATGGCTGGCACTGGGGCTTTGGGCTGGCGGGGGTGGGGATGATCTTGGGGCTGCTGGTGTTCTGGCGAGGCCAGCGGCTGATGGGCGGCGTTGCCGATCCGCCCGACCGAGAGCGGCTCCGGGAGCCGATCGTGTCTGGAGTGAGTCGAGAGCTCGGCATCTACCTGGCGACCGCCGTGGCGGTGCTCATCTGCTGGCAGCTGGTTCAGCACTCGCACGCGGTGGGCTCGATCCTCACGCTCACCGGCGTGGCGGTGGTGGCTGCGCTCGCCTACACCATGCTCACCCGGTGTGACCCTGTCGAGCGGGACCGACTGCTGGTGGTATCGGTGATGATCCTGGTGTCGGTAGTGTTCTGGGCGTTCTTTGAACAGGCCGGCAGCTCCATCAACCTGTTCACGGACCGCAACGTGGACCGCACGGTAGTGGGCTGGACTGTTCCTGCGAGCCTGTTCCAGTCCGTCAACCCGGGCTACATCATCCTGCTGGCTCCGCTCTTCGCTGCTCTTTGGGTGCGCCTGGCCCGTGCCGGCAAGGAGCCTTCCACCCCGACCAAGTTCGCATTCGGGGTCATCCAGCTGGGCTTGGGGTTCGGGGCGCTCTATCTGGGAGCACGGAATGCCGATCAGAGTGGAATGGTCGCGCTCGGGTGGCTCTTCTTGGGCTACTTGCTCCACACCACTGGAGAGCTCTGCCTGTCACCCGTGGGTCTCTCGATGGTCACCAAGCTTTCACCCGCACACATCGTTGGCTGGATGATGGGGTGCTGGTTCTTGTCCAGTGCCTTTGCCCAGTACATCGGCGGACTCATCGCCATGCTCACCGGTGCGCAGGGCACCACCACCACGCCGGGCCAGGTGCCTGCGCCGATTGAGACCGTCATGCTTTATGGATCGGTCTTCGGCAAGCTCGCCCTGGTCGCGCTGGGAGTGGGCTTCGCCCTCCTCGCCTTCGTCCCTGCACTCAAGCGCCGCATGCATGACGCCTAGAAACCGCGCAGCGGTTTCTAGGCCTCGTTCACCAACCGCCCCCGAACCGCCAGGTTCGGGGGCCTCCCAACTCCCGGCCGTCTCCCACTGCTGCGCCACCCCGATCCGCGCCCCAATGAGATTCCACGCGCCAACCGCCCCC
>CAZSVU010000009.1:46704-60646 GCA_964610275.1 uncultured Polyangiaceae bacterium
AACCGCCAGGTTCGGGGGCTTCCAAACTCACGGCCGTCTCCCTCTGCTGCGCCACCCCGATCCGCGCCCCAATGAGATTCCACGCGCCAACCGCCCCCGAACCGCCAGGTTCGGGGGCTTCCAAACTCACGGCCGTCTCCCTCTGCTGCGCCACTCCGATCCGCGCCCCAACAAGATTCCAGGCGCGAGTAGCCCTAAAAAAGCTTTCGCTGCTTGGGGCCGTCCGGACTCTCCAGAGGAACGCCGAGGTGTTCGTACCCCTTCCGCGTCGCAATTCGGCCGCGGGGTGTGCGGCCCAGTAGACCCTGCTGGAGGAGGTACGGCTCGTAGACGTCCTCGATGGTGTCGCGCGGCTCGGCCATGGCGGCGGCCAGCGTCTCGACGCCGACAGGCCCACCGCTGTAGTCGTGGATGATGATACTCAGCAGGCGCCGATCCATCTCATCGAGCCCAGCCGAGTCGATCTCGAGGCGCTCGCAGGTCGTCTGCACGATCTTGCCGTGGATCTTCCCGTCGCCCAGCACGTCAGCAAAGTCACGCGCGCGGCGGAGGAGCCGATTGGCCACGCGTGGCGTCCCGCGAGCTCGGGCCGCCAACGCCAGTGCGCCACCGTCGTCGCATTCGACGCCGAGCAACCGTGCGCTGCGGAGGACGATTCGCGTGAGATCTTCTACGGGGTAGAAGTCGAGGCGGAGCGTCACGCCGAACCGCTCGTGCAGCGGCTTGGTCAGCAGACCCGTGCGGGTGGTGGCACCAATCAGCGTGAAGGGCTTCACATCCAGCGCGACGCTTTCTGCGAATGCGCCTTCGCCCATCATCACGTCGATGCGAAAGTCCTCGATGGCTGGATAGAGGCACTCCTCCACCGGGGCGCTCAAGCGGTGGATCTCGTCGATGAAGAGGATGTCACCGTGCGCCATGCGTGTGAGCATGCCCGACAGTACCCCCTTGTGCTCCACTGCCGGGCCGCTGGTGACGTGCAGGGTCACGCCCATCTCGTTGGCAAGCACGTGAGCCAGAGTGGTCTTTCCTAGGCCGGGTGGACCACAGAGCAGGATGTGATCGAGTGGTTCCCCGCGTCGGCGCGCAGCCTCGACGTACACGCGCAGGTTTTCGGTGTGCCTGGTCTGCCCAACGAATTCATCGAGCGTCTGCGGACGGAAGAGCCGATCGAAGCGCTCGTCATCGCCTAGCGACCCCGAGCCGATCACTCGCTCTGAACCGTCGGCTCGAGCCGGAGCCTCGCTGCCATCCGGGGACGGTGGGTCCTGGGTATCCGAACCTGGGAGGGGTTTTTTGCGCGAGGCCATACAACCCGTGAATCGAGGCAGCCGCACTCTAATAGAACGGGCTTGGGCTTGACCAGAGCGGGTCGGAGTGCTGAGCTTTTTCCGTGTTCGTTCGACGCTGGCTCGTGGTCGGGAGTGCGCTGCTGACCGCGGCTGGCGTGGCGGCGGCGGACCCCGGCCGCGAAGCGACTTCCGGGTCCGGAGGCAAGGCGAAGACGGAACGCAAGGGTGAGCGCAGTCGGCCCGGGCGGGTCTACAGCCGCGATTTCACCACTTGGATCTATCCCGAGCCAACTCGGGGCCGGCAGTGGATCGGGTACATCCGAGTCGGGCAGTCGGTGGTGTTACGCGATGCCACACCCCGCCCCGGGCCGGGATGTGCCGGTGGCTTCGTGGGGATTCAGCCTTACGGCTGGGTCTGCCTGGATCGCACCAGCACCCTCACGCCGCGCGGACGGTTCTTTCGGGCGATGCAGTCGAGTGCGCCGACACTCGCTCCGCTACCGTTTCGATACGCCCTGTCCAATGGCGCTCCCATGTATCGGCGCCTGCCGAGCCGAGACGAGTGGCTCGCGCGCGAGCGGTTTCTGGGCCCGGCGGGCACCTTCAAGCCTCTCTCCTGGGGAAATCGCGGCCACGAGCGTCTGGCCGAGGCGCGTGCGATTCCGGCGACGGATAGTCTGCCGTTCTTCCTCGAAGGGGGAGGGTCTGCTGCCCGAGCAACGCCACCCGGACTCGTTCGCCGCGATATCCCGCTGGGGTCGATGCTGTCCTACACGCGCGCCGTGGAGCACGCCGGGCGGACCTTCCTGGTGAGTGCGGACGGGACGGTGGTACCGGCCGACCGTGTGCGCCCGTATCGCGAATCGAAGTTTCGGGGGGTGGAGTTGCCCCGTGAGGCATCGCTCCCGCTCGCGTGGATCCGCACTGCGGGGTGCCCGAAGTACCGCCGTGACGCCCAGGGCAAGCTCGTTACCACACCGTGGAACTGGGAGCTCCGATCCTGGATCGAGTTGGAGAGCGGCATCGTGCCGGTTGAGCAGGGCAGAGAGACGTACCACGCGACCCGAGATCGAGACCGTGGCACGGTGCTGTGGATCGCGGAAGGCGACGCCAGTATCGTCGGTTCAGCGGAGAAGTTGCCGTGGGGCGTCACGGACCGAGACAAGTGGATCACCGTTAGCATTCGACGCGGGACGCTGGTGGCGTATGAAGGCACCCGCCCCGTCTTCACCACACTGATCTCTCCTGGAGCGGGTGGCGTGCCTGTCCGCGGAAGGGACCCGGTCAAGTGGAGCACGACGCCGCTCGGTATCTACCGGATCGCGCTCAAGCACGTCGCGGCCGACATGAGCCCCGAGCAGGGTGACCAGCGCAGTTTCTGGATCGCAGACGTGCCGTGGACGCAGTATTTCAATGCGCCTTTCGCACTCCACACAGCGTACTGGCACGAGGAGTTTGGACAACTGATGAGTGCCGGCTGCGTGAATCTGTCTCCGCGAGACGGGAAGCGCCTGTTCTACTGGACCGAGCCGCAGCCACCCCCTGGCTGGGGCGGAGTGGCCGCCCATTCGCTCACCGGCAAGGGAAGCTTCGTGGTCGTCACTCGTTGAGCGGTGGCGCTCACTGCCGGGGGGGACGGGAGGGCCGAATGACGGGCACCCGCAAGAGCGGGTTGGTGAACTCCGCGCCGGTGGGGAGATGCACGCAGAACGCCGTGCCCTTGGCACCGCGGTCTTCCACTCTGACCGTCCCCTGGTGGAAGCCGATGACGTTGCGCGCCAGGCTCAACCCGAGGGCCAAGCCGCGGTGCTCCGCCGTCCCCGGGCTGCCGCTGGGATCGAGTAGGGATTCGAGTTGCGCCGCGCTGAACCGCTGGCTCGGAACACTGACCTCGATGTCCACCACGTCGTGGTCGTCTGCGGTTGCCCGCAACCGGATCGGTGACTCTTCAGCCGTGCGCATGGCGTGACCCACGAAGGTCGCCAGGGCGCGGGTAATGCGCACCCTGTCGATCTGGAGCTTCGGGAGGTGGCCGGGGATTTCTCCCACCACGGCGATGTCCGCGTGTCCGCCCAGGTCGCGCCCTTTCTCGATGGACTGCTCGAAGAGATCTGGGATGGTGATGTTGTCCCGCACCAAGTCGAGTTGGCCGGCCTCCACACGGGCGGCATCGAGGATGGTCTCGATCAGTGCCAGCAACTCACGCCCGCTGCGGTCGATCAGATTCAGGCTCTCCAGTTGCCCTGGCGAGAGGTCTTCGGTCTGGCGAACCACCTCGGTGAACCCGAGGATGGCGTTCAGTGGGCTCTTCAGGTCATGGCTCACGCTGGCGAAGAACAAGCCTCGCATCCGGGTGGCGGCTTCACGGGCTTCGATGGCGCGCTTCTGCGCGCGGGCGAACACGCGAAACCGGACTGCCAGCCGCTCGATCGCGAGCGCCAGTCGCCCCACCGCGCGGAAGCGCGCACGCCGCACATATCGTGTTCCGGTGCTGAGCGCGCCTGCGGTCAGCTCACGAACTCCCTTGGTCGCAACGCGCAAGTCGCGCCGCAAGGTACGCGCCAAGGCAATCCCCAACCCCGCCGCTATTCCCACGGCCAGAAGCGCGACGACCAGCGAACGCACGCTCAGCACACTGACGGTGGACCCACTGAACCGCAGCGTTGCGCTGCCTTCGTCGAGCGGTGTCGTGAGCACGCTGATCCCCTCGTCTCCGCGCGTCACGCTGTACTCGTGGGGGAACGCGGAGATGGAGGAGTTGAAGCCGAGGAGTTCCGCCTGTTCCCGAGCATCAGCGAGCCCCGCGCCCTGCACCACGCCCGGACCTGCCTCGAACGCGGAACGTGCGAGCGCGCGTGCCGTTTCGTAGCGCGCTCGTTCGTCCGCCCGGCGCAAGTGCGCGTTGGCAATGAGCGCTGCACCCAGGGAAACGAACGCGACCGGCGTGGCCACCGCCGCGATGAGTTGACGTGCGAGGCGCCGACGGGGCACGCGGTGACGAGCCGCCTCCCGCACTACTTCTCGAGTGATGTGAGGCGAAACGAGCTCTAGTGCACGCGCGAACGACGCCCGGAGCACCACATAGAACGGCAGCGTTGCGGTCGCGACGATCACGATGCCCATCAGGCCCAGACTGATGCCCGTGGTCAGGTCGATGGTGGGTGGTCGCAGCACCGACGCCACCAGCCCCAGCGCGACGACGGCTGGCGCGACCCATCCCACGGTGACCCGCCACAGCTCACGGCTGAGCGCTTCGACCTGGAATGGCTCGACGGCCCCCGAACCGAGCGTCAGCGCCCGCAGTAGGTAGCGATGGCGGCGTAGCGACCACCAAGCATGGATCAAGCCCAGCGCCTCTCCGGCGAGCACCGACCAGAAGAGGCTAGACAGGGCTGCGAGGTACTGCGGGGCGCGCAGCAGCAACAGTTCCGGAGCGAGCAGCGCGACCACGGCGGCGGCGCCCAGGCTGAATCCGGCGTGCGAGGCCAGCACTCGCCGCCCGAGCTTCGGGTCGCTCGCGATCATGCCCCGGCCTCCGACGGAAGGGTGGGGCGCACGCTCGGAATGCGACTGATGCGCGCGCCTTCCCCGGGACGATACTGGATCGCGAGCTCCGGCTCGCTCGGCAGTGCGATGCTGAAGCACGACCCCGCTCCCAGCTGACTGTCGACCCAGATTGCGCCGTGGTGCATTTTGACCAGACGCCGGGTGATGGCCAGTCCCAGCCCGGTCCCAGCCTGTCGCAGCTTCCGCTCGCCGGTCTGGCGGTACTCCTCGAAGATGGCCGCCTGCTCCTCCGGCGCGATACCCGGGCCAGTATCCGTCACGGTGACGAGCGCCGCCTCTGCCCGAGGCGAAGAGACCCGAACGACCACGCTCCCTTGCTCGGTAAACTTCACCGCGTTGCTGACGACGTTGCCGAGGATTTGGCGCACGCGGCGTGCATCTGCCCAGGCCGTCGTCGGTTCTCCCAGCAGCTGCACTTGAAGCGGCATGGATTGTGCCGTGGCCTGAGCCTCACGGACGACCTCGCTGGCGATGGCGAAGACGTCGACCGATTGTGCGCTCAGGCGCAGTTCACCCGACTCGAGCGCAGACAGCTCCAGAATGTCGTCGATGAGTGAACGCAGGTGTTCACCGCTCGACCGCACGACGGCGAGGTTCTCCCGGGATTCGAGGCCCAACGGGCCGTCCACCTCGCTGAGCAGTACCTCCGTGAAACCCAGAATGGCGTTCAGCGGGGTCCGGAGTTCGTGGCTGAGGGCAGCCAAGAACTCGCTGCGGTCGCGGTCGTAGGCGAGCGCGCGGCCGAGGTCGCGCTGGTAGGCTTCTTCGGCACGCATGAAGCGCTCGACCAGCAGGTTGAAGGCACTGGTGAGCAGCCCGATCTGATCCACGGCGCGGATGGCAATGGGCTCCACCACCGGGGTGGTGTCCGCGCTGGCCATCGCGACGATACGTTGGCGCACGTAGTCGACTTCGGAATTGACGGCTCGTGCCAAGGCATAGGCCGCCAGGGCGGCTGCCCCGACCAACAGCACGGTGAGGATCGCGACGGAGTAGGCGAGGGTGCGAATTGCGTATGGCGTCTCCGGAGCCGGCACGAACGTGATGACACTCAGAGCGCGCAGCGGAGGCCCCAGGGGGGCGACGAAGTAGCGGGTGCGGCCGAGTTGCGTGAGAGCTTCGCCCTCGCCCTCCAGCAGCAGTTGGGATACGGCTGCTTGCGAAGGTCTCGCCAAACTGCCGTCGACCATCACGGCACCGTCGAGATCGACCAGGAGCAACTCGGCCCCGGAGCGCCGCGCAGCCCGTTCCACCACGGCATGTCGGTCCGCCACCGCCGTGGCACGCAGCCGCTCAGCTAGAGCCAGGCTCAGGGCCTTGCAGCGCAAGGCCGCAGCGTCGTCGCTCTGATGCCGCAGATCCCATGCACCCACCAGACCGATCGCGGCGGCTGCTGCCACCCCCAACACCACCACGACCGCCGGGGCCAGGGGGAGGAACGGGAGCTGCGAACGGCGCCTGGGCACGTGCTCAGTTTACGCCTCATCGGTCGCGAGGCGGGCGAAGACGGCATGATCCAGCCACCGCGACCCCACGAACTCGGCCTGGCGAGCGATGCCCTCAAAACGGAAGCCCAGCCGGGATATCACTTTCAGGCTGGCATAGTTGTCGGTTGCCGCAGCGCAGCGGATTCGGTGCACGCCCATGCGGTGGAGGGCGAAATCGACGCAGGCCTGCGCGCCTTCCGTCATGAGTCCTTTGCCCGTTGCTTCTCGCTTGAGCCAGTAGCCGAGCTCGCAGGAGCGATGCAGGTGGACGCACGAGTCGAGCCCGACGACCCCAAGCAACTCGCGCGTTCTGGCATCGCGGATCACGAATCGAATCGCTCGGCCGGCGTCCCAGTCTGCCGCACTGGCCTCGGCATAACGCTGAACGGCATGTGGCGTCGTGTTGAACGGAACCCAGGGTAGCCAGCGTTCGAGGTGCCAGCGCGAGCCCTCGATCGCGTTCCACAGGTCAGGTCCTTCCACGGGCTCGATGGGGAGGAGCACCACGCGGGGTGTCTGCACTGGGGTGGCGCGCACCGCACTGCGGGACGGGATGGACAGCGCCTGGTGCGGGGGGGGTGGGGCACCGTATGCGCCTGCTCGGTTTCGACTGCTCACGGGCACTCCGCGCGCAGTACGTACGCTTCGAGATGCCCGGCCTCGTAGTCCCGCCAAGCGATCAGCCACTCGCCGGCTTTGAGGCCGGGGGTCACGTCGGGGTGGGGTTGGTAGCCCGTCACGCGTGCCAGAACGCTGACCTTCCCCATTCCGTCACGCGTGAGGTCGGCCAGCTTGAGGCGGCCGCTCTCGTACCACACGACCACCGTCCTCGCCCCGCTCGCGGCCACGTTCGGACGCGCCCCGCGCGCGGCAATTTCACGGTGCCAGAGGGCCTCACCTTTCTCCTGGTCGATGAATGCTGCCAGGGCGCCACCTCGTTCGTCGTCCCACACCACGTAGCAGCCTATGTCGACGCAGGTGATCTGTGGCTCGGCGTTCTTGCCTCGCTCGGCGCCCAGCGGCTGTACGGAGCCGACGAAGAGGTCCTTGTCTCCCCCCTTGCCGCCGGGTCGTGACTTCTTGAGCTCGGCCTCCGTCTTGGGCAGCCCTTCCTGGAGCAACGGATCCGACAAGGCAATGCGTTGAATGAACAGCTGGCTCTTCTTGCCGGAGCTCACCACATAGGGAACGTACAGGTGCTGGTGCGCCACTGCCACCGAGGGTGAGCTCACGCCGTTGGTGCCGCGCTGGGCGGGTGCGTACGCGGTCAAACGGACGGGGTCGGCTATCGGCTCGAGCTCGGCATTCAAGTGGCGCGCAACCAGATCGCGTGTACCCCTGCTGAACGGCTCCTCCCAGACGACCCAGTAGCTGCCACTGGGCGTGGGCGCGAGCATGGGCGTGATCCGGTGCTGGTCGACCTCCGCAATACGGCGTGCCTTGCCGGCAATCTGCCCATTTTCACCCAGCAGGCGCACGTATCCGCCCGGATCGGTACGGCCGCGCACCGAATAGACGAGCACCAGGTTCTCTCCCGCCGGGCTCAGCTGGACCGAGCGGGCATCGGCGGTTTCCGGGGTGATGACCAGCGTGGGTGCCACTCGCCTCAGAGCGGAATCGAGCCGAGTCGAAACCCCTTGCCGCTTGGTCGCATCGTGGTGGTTGTCCACCCACACCAGGATCGTCCCGGTCTTGGTGATGGCGAGGGTGGGCCGAGAGCTCTGCGAAGTCGTTTCGAACGCACGCGGCCGGCCGAGTCCCGTGACCTTGCAGTGATTCGTTTTCGCCTCTTCCTGAGCCACGGCGGCGTGCGCCAGGAGCATGCGCGCCACTCCGGTGCCGCCGTTCTTGAAAGCCTCCTTGAACATCTTGACGGCGTTGTCGAGACGCCCCTTGCTGAGCCACTCTTGAGCCGCACCGATCTGAAGCGCGTACGACTCGCGCTCCACCGGACGGGACCGGGGCCGAGAGCTGGCGGACGGTGCCGGGGACGTCGCGCTGGAGTCGGCTGCGGCCACGTGCCGGGGCCGTGCTGGATGCAGCACGTACAACCACAGCGCATAGCCAGTGAGCATGACCATCGCCGACGCCAGAAGAGTCGTGATGGCGTGGCCCGAGCGGCCGCGTGCCGGCGAGTCGGGTCGGGGCTCCGAGTACGGCAGTGCGGTGGACGGAGCGCTTTCTGCCGCCGAGTCGTCGGTCAAAGGCCGGCCTGTCGAGGCGGGCGAATCGGGAAAGCGGTCGTCCGGGGGCACGGTGGCGGGCGCGACGTCTTCCGGCGCGTCGAAACCGCGACTGCTGGTCGGCGCCCCGTCCTGACTGGCTTCGAGCAACGGTTGAAGTGATTCCGCCAGTGTGTCGGCGAATTCCCGCGCATTCTGGAACCGCTTGTTGATGTCGCGGTTGAGGGCTTTGCGGAACCAACGATCGAATGACTCGGGCAGATCCTTGCGCAGGGTCGACGGCTTGGGCAGCGGTGAGCCGGCGATCTGGGCGAGGATCATCGCGACGCCTTGGTCGACCTTCCAGACCGTGCGTCCGGTGAGACACTCGTACGCGATGCAGCCCAACGCCCACAGGTCGCACCGATGGTCGACTTCGCCTTGTCCCTTCGCCTGTTCCGGACTCATGTAGGCGGGCGTACCGAACAGCGCGCCTTCTCGGGTGAGGCGAGCCTGAGACTCGTCGCCACCGGTCGGCTCGTAGAACTTCGCCAAGCCGAAGTCGACGATCTTGACGGTGGTCTGCCCTTCCTCGTTCTTGATGAGGAAGATGTTCTCCGGCTTCATGTCCCGGTGGACCACCCCGGCCTCGTGGGCTCTGCCCAGCCCCCGTGCGGTCAGCGTCATCACGCGAATGGTGACTCGCGTATCGATGCGCCGAACGCGCGTCATCATGTCGTACAGGCTCTCCCCCTCCAGCAGCTCCATCACCAGGAACGGTCGTTCCTCGTACATGCCGGAGTCGTAGACATCGCAGATGTAGGGACTTCGGATCGATGCGGCTGCGCGTGCCTCCCGGATGAAGCGCTCGCGCACGATGCGTGAGGTCACGAGCTCCGCGGCCAGTACTTTGACCGCAACTCGCTTGCCGATATCGACGTTCTCGGCCTCGTAGACGGTGGCCATCCCACCGCGACCGACCTCGCGCGTGATGCGGTACTTCCCTTCCAGGACCGTTCCGATCGGGACTTGTGACCGATTCTGGATGGGCATCGAGCAGTTGCGTGGTGAAAGCCGACTGGTCTGGGCTGGGGGCTACTTGGTATGTAATAGCTCGCTAAGGGCGGTTGGAAGCGAGTTCATTGTGGACGACGCGCTGCCGACCGCTTCCACCGGCACAGCCGACAGCGTATGCCAGTAGAGCACGCGAAGGGGACCCGTATTCTTCAAATGACCAGTCATTTCAGCGAATTGCGCCGAGCCAAACGGAGGTTCGGGCAGCTCCTTGGACCCCAGTAGGCGCAATGCGCCGGCGAACGCCTTTGCCGTGTAGGTGGGATCCAACACCAGGCCGGTTCGGCGGGCGAGCTCAGTGGCGGCGGCTCCACACTTCGTCGGGTAGCCGTACCCTGGCCCCAATTGGCTGTCCTCGACGCGAAACGACTGGTAGAGACGGCGCAGGCTGGCATCGGCACCGGCTCTGCGAGCGGCGGCTCGCGCCAGCCAGAGCACCAGAGCACGGGACAGCTGCCGACGTGTGGCGACGCTCACCCCCAGCACCATGCACGGCAGACGGGTGCTCACGCAGCCCGCGAGGAGGCCAGCGGCGGTTCCGCCGGAGCCAACGGCCGCAACGATGACGTCCGGAGTCGGCAGCTCGCCGGCTTCGATCTGCGCCCGGAGCTCGAGCGCAGCCTCGAAGTAGCCCATCACACCGCACACACTGGAGCCGCCCACGGGGATCAGCGCGTCGCCGCGGCGCCTGACGCGCGTTAGCGCGAACGGCACGCTCGCGATTCCGCGCACTGCATGTGCCTCCAGGCCCGCGCGGAGCGATGCGCGCAGTGTCGCCTCGGCGTGCTCCGTCCAGGGTTGAGGAGTGAGCACCGCAACGACGGGCAGGCCGAGCTGGCGAGCGAAGAGCGTGGTGGCCAACACGTGGTGACTGCCCGCGGCGCCCACGGTGAGCACGCGTGTGGCTCCCCTGGCAACGGCCTCGCTCAAGATGCGCTCCAGCTTGCGGACCTTGTTGCCGCCGTAGCGTTCGTTGACGACGCCGTCATTCTTCACCCAGAGCTCACCGCGCTCGAGCACGAGCCGGTCGGCCCGGTAGACCGGCGACGGATATCGTCCCAGGGTCACGCCCGCGTCGGAGCGATCCCGGGTCCGCTGCGGACCCGCCCCGGCCCCGCCGCCAGACCCCCGAACATCTTCCATGTGCTTGATACTACTACGGATCTAAGGTCGGGTCGCGAATCCCAAAGTGAATTGCGTCCGAAACAATCCGGAAACAATAGACCCACTAGGAATAGCCCCAGCACTCGCGACGAACCGACAGCGGTCCCGACGACTGGGACAGCGACCGAGGGCTGGCCGAATCCCGACAGCGAATTGGAGACTCACATGAAGAAGGTCGAGGCGATCATCAAGCCCTTCAAGCTGGAGGAGGTCAAGGAGAGCCTGGACGCCGTCGGCGTCCGCGGCATCACCGTTAGCGAAGTGAAGGGCTTCGGACGGCAGAAGGGACATACCGAACTCTATCGCGGCGCCGAATATGTCGTCGACTTCGTGCCCAAGGTGAGGGTCGAGATCGTCGTACCGGATTCGATGACCCATCAGGTCATCGACGCCATTGAGAAGAGTGCCAAGACGGGCCGCATCGGCGACGGCAAAATCTTCGTCGTGCCGGTGGAAGAGGCCGTGCGAATTCGAACGAGCGAGCGAGACGAGGACGCGATCTAACCAGTCCTCTTACCGTCTGCGGCTGTAGTGCGCGAATCGCGCAGGGAGAAGTGTAACATGGGTCCTAAGGAAGCTCTCGAATTAGGCAAGAAGAACGGCGCCGTGATGGTCGATCTCAAGTTCATCGACCTGCCCGGCAAGTGGCAGCACACCAGCATTCCCTTCGACAAGCTCGACGAGTCGAGCTTCGAGGATGGCGTGGGCTTCGACGGCTCGTCGATCCGCGGCTTCCAGCCGATCAACGAGAGCGACATGCTGCTGATTCCAGATCCGAATACCGCGGTGATGGATCCGTTTCCCAAGCATCCGACGCTGTCGTTTCAGTGCACCATTCAGGACACGCTGACGCGGCAGGACTACTCTCGGGACCCTCGGCACATCGCCAAGAAGGCCGAGGCCTACCTGAAGTCGACCGGAATTGCGGATACGGCATACTTCGGGCCCGAGGCAGAGTTCTTCATCTTCGATGAAGCTCGGTTCGAGGTGGCTTCGAACCGGTCGTCGTGCTTCGTCGACTCGATCGAGGCGGACTGGAACACGGGCAAGGAAGAGCACCCCAACTTGGGCCACAAGATCCGCCACAAGGAGGGCTACTTCCCGCTGCCCCCCCAGGACACCCTGATGGACATCCGCACCGAGATCGTCCTCACGATGCAGCAACTGGGGATCGACGTGGAAGTCAGCCACCACGAGGTCGCCACGGCCGGTCAGGGCGAGATTGACTCCCGTTTCGACGAGCTCGTCACGATGGCCGACAAGCTGATGTGGTTCAAGTACATCGTGAAGAACGTCGCCAAGCGCAACGGCAAGACGGCGACCTTCATGCCCAAGCCCCTCGCCGGCGACAACGGCAACGGCATGCACACGCATCAGTCGCTGTGGAAGGATGGAAAACCCCTCTTTGCGGGGGACGGGTACGCGGGGCTGAGCGAGTTGGCGCTGTACTATGTCGGCGGCTGCCTCAAGCACGCCAAGGCGCTGACGGCACTCACGAACCCGACCACGAACAGTTACAAGCGATTGGTTCCTGGCTACGAGGCTCCGGTGAACCTGGCGTACTCGAGTCGCAACCGGTCCGCGGCCATCCGCATCGCGACCTACTCGCCTTCACCCAAGGCTCGTCGGCTGGAGCTTCGCTTCCCCGACCCGACCTGCAACCCGTACATCGCCTTCTCGGCGCAGATGATGGCCGGGTTGGACGGAATCTTGAACAAGATTGACCCCGGCGATCCGCTCGACAAGGACATCTATGCGCTGTCCCCAGAGGAGCTGAAGGACGTGCCGTGCGTCCCCGCTTCTCTCGAAGAGGCCCTCAACGCCTTGGAGGGGGACCACGAGTTCTTGCTCAAGGGCGACGTGTTCACCCAGGACGCCATCGACATGTGGCTCGAGTACAAGCGAGAGCACGAGCTGGCGCCCTCGCGGCTCCAGCCCACTCCGTTGGAATTCCGCCTCTATTACGATATTTGAGCGTCGCCGGTCTTGGGCGTGCCGGACCCCGGCAGGGTCCGGCACGTGCTGCGGCTTCGCCGCTCGGGCCTTGGCCTGAGGGCCTCGGAGCGAGCTGGGCACGGGAGACCAGGGGTCGGGAGCGACCGAGCGTGGCTTGTGACTTCTGTGCTACGCTGCGCGGACAGCCGTGGTGGATAGCGACGGAGACAAGACGTCGGTCGACATCTCGTTGTCGGCGGAGGCTCTGAAGATACTGCGTTCGGAGGCCAACACGGACGCGTGCGTGGTCGTGTTGGAAGGGGCCCGAGTGGGAAGCCATGTCGTGCTGGCCGACCGGCTCCTGGAGATTGGGCGAAGCGAACGGTGTGGCCTGCAGCTCGACGTGCCCTCGGTCAGTCGGGTGCACGCGTGCATCGAATGGGATGGGAAGAATCACATTCTCAAGGACAACGGATCCACCAACGGCACGTATGTCCACGATGCCCGCACCAACCGGCACGTGCTGCGTGACGGTGATCGCTTCGAGGTCGGCCACGTGCTGCTCAAGTACCTGGCCCAGGGGAACATAGAGGGGGCATTCCACGCCGAGCTGCAGAAGCTCGCCACGCACGACGCGCTCACCGGCCTGATCAACAAGGCTCACTTCAGCGACCAGCTCCAGGACGTCCTGGCCAGGACGCGGACACGGCCCAAGGTGATCACGCTGCTGATGCTCGATCTCGACCACTTCAAGCAGGTGAACGACACGTACGGTCATCCCGCCGGTGACGCCGTCTTGCGCAAGATGGCCGAGTTGATGAAGGAGCAGACCAAACCCGGCCACTTGTGCGGCCGCGTCGGCGGCGAGGAGTTTGCCGTGCTCTGCCCGGGTGACGATCTGCAGCGCGGGACCGAGCTCGGCGAGCGCATTCGTTTCGCCGTGGAGAAAGCCTTCATCACGTTCGACGGGCAGCACATCCCCGTCACCACGAGCGTCGGTGTAGCCTCACGCAAGAGCGGCAGCGACGAGCCCGCGGAACAACTCTTCGAGCGAGCCGACGCCCAGCTCTACACAGCCAAAGCTGCCGGACGCAATCGGGTCTGCTAGCGCTTCTCGGGACAGCACTGCTTCCCGATGGTTCACGCCCAGACCGGGGCTCAGCGCGCGCGCTTGGCCTTGCGCTTGGCAGCTTTCTTGGCGGCCCGCTTGGGCCCAGCCTTGGGCGCGGCCTTCTTGGCGGGCTTGGGAGCAGCGGCCTTC